>CAZSPX010000018.1:0-19767 GCA_964608885.1 uncultured Anaerolineaceae bacterium
CATCCAGCTCAAAGGTCACGCCTTTGCGAAGCTCATTTACGTCGATCATGATCATTCCTCACTTGTGAAATTGCAAACGGGCGGATTATAGCGCATGCAGCGGAGGGCTGGCAAGACCATGAAGAACCGAAGGTCAGTGCCCTTCCGAACCGCCCGCGAGCATCTGGATGGCATGCTCCAGAACCGGCAGGATCACCTCCAGGTTTTCCACTGCGGCTTTGGGGCTGCCGGGGAGGTTGATGATGAGCACGGTCCCACGCAGACCCGCGATGGCGCGGGAAAGCATGGCATGTGGCGTGAGCTTCAGGCTGGCAAGGCGCATCGCCTCTGCCAGGCCGGGCGCCTCGCGCTCGATCACGTCGCGGGTGGCCTCAGGCGTGATATCACGAGGTCCAAAGCCGGTCCCGCCGGTCACAAGGAGGATATCCATCTTCCCGGAGGCGGCCCACTCCAGCATTTTCTCGGCAAGCAGACGTCGGTCATCCGGAAGGATGGCCTGCTCCACCACCAGTCCACCCCAGGCCAATACCCGTACGGCAAGCGCGGGCCCGGAGGCATCCGGTCGCTCGCCGCGGGCGGAACGATCCGAGGCTGTGAGGATTCCGATGCGCAGGGACATCAGGAGAACTCCTTACCGAAGAGCCGCACTTGCCGCATTTCGCTCCAGCCACGTTTCCCATAGAAGGCGGCGGCCTGCTCATTGCCATCCAGGACCAGGAGATAACACTTGAGGCAGCCTTTGGAACGAAGACGACGCTCCACTTCATCCATCAACTGCGAGGCCAGACCCCGGTTGCGATATTCCAGAGCCACTGCAAGATGATAGATCAACCCGCGGCGGCCATCAAAGCCGCCGATGACGGAGCCCACGATCACACCCCTTGCTTCTGCTACAAGAAAGAGGTCTGGGTCGCGGGAGAGCTTCTTTTCGATCTCCACTGGGGAATCGGACCGCCCGAGATGAACCCCTTTTTCCATGCTCTCCCAGAGGGAGCGCACGGCGGGATAATCCTCAGGATAGTAAAAGGCACGGATCGTGAATTTGGGGGTCACGAAAGATCGATCACCCTTTTCAAAGTGGCCACCAGATCATGCGGCATGAAAGGCTTGAGCAGGAACTCCTTTGCGCCACGGCGGAGACATTCCTCCCGAAGGTTCATGCCGGAGGTCATCACCACACTGACGCGGCTGGTATGAGGATCGCTGCGCAGCGCATCCAGGATCTCGAGGCCGTCCTGGCGGAAGAGGTGGACATCCATGAGCAGGACATCGGGCTTTTCCCGGCGGACGGCACGCGGCACATCATCATCAGCATCAAGCGCGACCACGCCAAAACCCTCCATTTTGAGGAGGGTTTTTAGAAGCGAAACCATTGTGAAATCATCTTCAGCCAGAAGCACTTTTGGCATTTTTCCTGGCTTTCGCAGCGGCTTTCGGTCTCGGCTGTTTGGTACCGGCGTTCCCGGCAGCCGATTTGCCGCGAGCAGCGTTGGATTTGGGGGTTTTCCCGTTCGCGGCCCGGGAGGGTTCCAGGGCGGCTTTCATGACATCATCCACGCTGTCCACCAGGATGAACTTCATATCCTTGCGGACCTCGTCAGAGACATCATCCAGGTCGGGGGCGTTGCGACGGGGCAGGATCACAGTACGCAAGCCGTTGCGGTGGGCGGCGAGGACCTTTTCCTTCACACCGCCGATCGGCAGGACCTGGCCGCGCAGAGTAATCTCACCGGTCATGCCGAGGCGGGGCTTGACCTTGCGGCCGGAGATTAACGACACCAATGAAGTGGCCATGGTGACACCTGCCGAAGGGCCGTCCTTGGGTGTGGCCCCGGCTGGGATGTGCATATGGATATCGTTCTTGTCAAAGAATTCCTGGCTCAGGCCCAGCTTGCGAGCACGGGCCCGGACGTAGGAGAGGGCAGCGCGGGCCGATTCCTGCATGACATTTCCCACCGAGCCGGTCACCTGGAAGCCGCGGCCCCCGGGCATATTGGTGGCCTCAATGAAAAGGATATCGCCCCCGAAGGGCGTCCAGGCAAGGCCGGGAACCACGCCCGGCATGGATGTGCGGCGGTTGATCTCCTCCGGTCCCAGGAAGATGGGGTGGTCGAGGAACTCCTCCACCAGCTTGGGAGTGATCCTGAACTTTTTGCCCTTCCCTTCGGCAATTCGGGTGCCAGCCTTCCGGCAGACTGCGCCGATCTTGCGTTCAAGATTACGCACCCCGGCCTCGCGGGTGTACTCACGGATGATCTTATGCAGGGCCTGCGACGTAAAGGTCACTTCCTTGCGGTGCAGGCCGTTCTCACGGATCTGGCGAGGGATCAAGTATCCTTCGGCAATGGAAACCTTTTCGCTCTCAGTATAGCCGGAAAGGAAGATGATCTCCATGCGGTCGCGCAGTGGACCGGGGATGGTCTCGAGGGTATTGGCGGTGGTGATGAAGAAGACCTGAGAGAGGTCGAAGGGCACCTCGAGATAGTTATCGCGAAACTCCTGGTTCTGCTCGGGGTCAAGGACCTCCAGGAGAGCCGAGGAGGGATCGCCATGGAAATCCCAGGTGAGCTTGTCGATCTCGTCCAGCATATAGACCGGGTTGCGGGTCTCCACGCGCCGCAGAGCCTGAAGGATGCGTCCTGGCATGGCTCCAATATAGGTGCGCCTGTGGCCCCGGATCTCGGCTTCGTCGCGAACACCACCCAGAGAGACCCGCGTGAACTTGCGCCCCATGGCACGGGCAATGGACTGTCCCAGAGAGGTCTTGCCGACGCCGGGAGGACCTACGAAACAAAGGATCACGCCTTCGCGCTCGCGGCGAATAACGTCATCGGAAGGCTCCTTGATCTCGTCCTTGCGGTCCAGCCTCAGTTTGCGGATGGCGAGGAACTCGAGAATACGCTCCTTCACGTCCTCCAACCCGTAATGGTCCTTATCCAGGATCGTGCGGGCATGGGCGATCTCCAGGTTGTCTTCGGTGAACTTCGACCAGGGCAGGTCGGTCAACCAGTCGAGGTAGGTACGGATGACGCTGTACTCGGCAGCGCCTGGGGGCAGGCGGGAGAGGCGGTCGAGCTCACGGCGGGCCTGCTTGTCGGCCTCGGGAGGCATTTTGGCCTCGTCGATCTTGCGGCCGTACTCCTCAGCCTCCACAGCCTGCTCGTCCTTTTCACCAAGCTCCTTCTGGATGGCCTTCATCTGCTCGCGCAGGAAGTAATCGCGCTGGACCTTTTCAATCTCGCCGCGGGCCTCGTTCTGGATTTTCTGACCCAGTGAAAGGACCTCGGCCTCTCGCACCAGCAGACCGGTCAATTTCTTGAGCTTGCCGGTGACCGAATCCAGCTCCAGGACCTCCTGGGCATCTTTTAGCTCGATGCGCTGGAAGTTGGCAATGGTGTAGGCAGTCTGAAGAGGATCTTCCACCGAGGTGATCGAGGAGGCCAACTCCTCTGGAAAAGAGGGGATCATCTGCGTGATCTGCGCGAACTGGTCACGGGCATTGCGGGCCAGGGCGTCCACCTCCAGGCCCTCTTCGAGGGTCTCAGGTGCAAGCTCAATGTGGGCTTTGAGGTACGGCTCCTCGGTCACAAATTCACCGAGGCGGAAGCGGTGCATGCCCTGCACGAGCAGGCGAACCGTGCCATCCGGGGCGCGCAGGAGACGGTGGACCGTCGCGATGGTCCCGATACGATACAGATCCCTGGGGCCAGGGGTTTCCAGCTCGGGATTGATGGCCGCCACCAGGCCAACCAGCTTGTCGCCACCGACCACATCATCCACGAGCTTGATGGAACGCGGCTGGCCCACAGTGAGAGGCACTGCGGTATCAGGGTAGACCACGATCCCACGCAACGGAAGGATCGGAAGCACATCCGGATATTTGGGGGGCTCCTCTGAGCCGCCTTCGGAGCCGGGACCGCCTTCTTTTTTTGGGAGCTGGGAGAACATGGCAGGGGTCAACATCGCGAGCAGCTCATCATCGGCTTCGCCAAGCCATTGGTAGAGGTCATTAATGCTGGAGCGCCAGCGGGAAGCAGGCATAAAATTATTTCACCTTGTTCGGGCTTGATTTTGATTTGGGAAGGCTGATGGTAAGCAGGCCGTCCCGGTATACGATCTGCGCCTGCTCCACCTTGACAGGGCACGGCAGCATGACCGCCGTGGCGAACTTGCCAAAGCGGATCTCCATCTGATGATAGGCAGCACGTCCCGAGGGGTCAGAACGTGAGCCTCGGATCATAAGTACATCGTTCTCCAAAGCCACCTCGAAATCCTCTTCACGCATCCCGGCAATCTCCACCCGGACGATGCAGGCATTGTCAGATTCCAGCAGATCGGTTGGGGGGCTCCAGACGCTGCTCTGGACATGCCAGGTCAGGGAGTGAAGGACCTCACGTCTGCTTTCCATCACGCCGAAATGGGTTTTGCGAACGATCGAGGGCATGACAAGCCTCCTAGAGAACCTGACCCTGAAACCGGGCAGCGCCGCCTGGCGGACCGCACAATCCGGACTAATGTGCCCGGCCCGGTCCGGGCCCAACGGGTAGTACAACTCTGAACAATGCTCTTCCCGGGATCGATGACCCCCTGCGTAGGCGGCGCTGGCGCACAAGCCGCCAACCACCTGGAAAGGCGCTGCCGGGCGATCTTTCTCTCTGGAGGTAATTATACTTCCAATATATGGCAAAGGTATCAATCTCAGGAATCTCAAAGATTTTGGGAGGAGGTAATGGAGAGAAGAAGGCTGGAGAATAGAAGGTCCGCAAAACAGACCCAGGGCAGACGAGTGCTGTTATGATATTAATTAAAAGGAGAACCGATGAGCATCCCACCGCCCCCTCCGGAAGATGAACCGGTCTGGACCTATCGCGGGTATCACCTGAAGACGAGCGAGTTCGTCACGGCTATGGTGCACCTGTTCCGCGCAGAGATCCAGCGGGCGAACGTCTGGCGGCAGCGGCTGGATACCACCACCAACTGGGCGGTGGTCGCGACCGGCGCAACGCTTTCCATCTCCTTCAGCCAGCCGGATGTGCATCACGGGGTGATCATCCTGAACACGCTGCTGGTCACATGGTTCCTGTTCATGGAAGCACGGCGCTACCGCTACTATGAGCTGTGGAGCTATCGCGTGCGCTTGATGGAGACGGACTTTTACGCGGCCATGCTGGTGCCTCCGTTCCACCCCTCCCCGGAGTGGTCGGAGAGCCTGGCAGAGACCCTGCTGACGCCCAGCTTCCCCATCTCCATGTGGGAGGCGTTCGGCCGGCGGCTGCGGCGCAATTACCTGTGGATCTTCCTGATCCTGTTCGCTTCCTGGATCGGTAAAAGCTACCTGTTCCCCACGCCAGCGCTGACAATGCAGGATTTCATTCAGAGAGGCGCGGTCGGCCCCATCCCGGGACCGGTGGTGCTCGGCTTTGGCCTTGCTTATCACCTGTTCCTCATCCTGGTAGCCATCGGCACAGTGGGCATGACCCGGGCTTCGGGGGAGGTGCTGCCGCGCTTCGGCACGGAGCATGACCAGTTCTCCGAACTGGCAGGCAAGAAGGGCATCCGCGCCTGGTTGTACCCACGACACAGGCGGAAGCAATTCCTGGCGCTCATCATCACAAACAAAACGGAGGAGGTTGCGCAGCGCATCCTGACCGACCTGAAGCGAGGTGTGACGGCACTTTCAGGCATGGGGATGTACACGCGGCAGGACCGCTCCGTGTTGATCTGCGCGGTTACAGTGACGGAGGTCCACAACCTGAAGTCGGCGGTGGCAAAGGAAGACCCACAGGCATTCGTGGTGGTCACGGCCGCGCAGGAAGTGCTGGGGAGAGGCTTTAATCCACTGGAGGAGAAGTAGCAAGAAGAGATGATAACCCCTGTCGAGTCCCCACGTGGAAGCAATGCCCATGGACCGGGTGAAACCGGGTTGATTTAAAACGATCCGGTCTTTACCTCACCAGCACGTCTGAAGCTCGCAACCATCACTCCGAGAAGGGAAGATTTCGATCCAACCAGCTCAAACGATGCCGGCATTGTCCCGTCACCAAACAGGCGCTTTCCCCTACCCAGGGACACCGGGAAAATCTTGAGCCAGAACTCATCCACCAGGTCATGTTTTAACAAGGTCTGGATCAGGTCGCTGCTTCCGTGTACCTGTAATTCCGGGCCCTCCTGCCGCTTAAGTTCCTGGATGCGTCCGGGAAGATCATCATTCAGGAATACAGACTTGGTCCACTCATGGCTGGTAAGAGTATGGGAAGCCACGTACTTCGTTGCGTCATTGATCGGGCTCTCCTGCTGCGGCCAGTAGGAAGCAAAGATCTCGAAGGTTTTTCTCCCCAGCAAAAGATCAAAAGGATGATTCATTTGCTCGGTCATCACCTGACCAAGGAAATCATCGAAATACGGTACGGTCCAACCGCCCAGGGAAAAGCCTCCGCTGGTATCTTCCTCGGGTCCTCCGGGCGCCTGCATGACACCATCCAGTGAAACAAAGGTCAGAACATTCAGTTTCCTCATGGCACCAATCCTTTCAACCTGTAATTGATAATGATAAAAAAAACCGCCGCACTGCCAAAGCGGCGGATCCCAACTCCCAAAGAGCGCCCCCGGCGGGATTCGAACCCACAACCAACGGCTTAGAAGGCCGGTGCTCTATCCGTTGAGCTACGGGGGCAAAGGCAAGGCTACTGGACCGGTCTCAGCCCACGATAGACGCGCGGCCCGGCCAGAGTTCGCAATATGGTCTCGGCAGGACGGCGGAGACGCTCGCCGAGATCTTCGGCAGACATGGGCGCGTTCCCGTTGACGAGGAAGAGGCGAAAGACCGCCTCAACGAGGGCGGTGCGGTCGCTGACAAAGTCGGGCTGGAGGGCACAGTGACTCATGAGGGCATGCTCGATCCCATCCACGGGCTTGACCTCACCGGTGGCAGCGTCAATCCAGTCAATCATCTGGCCTTCTTCGACCTGCGAGAAAACGGCCTGGTGCTCGGGGCAAAGCAGTGTGCGCAGGAAGATATGCCAATCTCGCTCGTTCTGCTTCCACCAGCGGAAATCGATGTGAAAAGGCGTCTGGAGGGTCGGCTTGACCAGGCTGAAGCGCTTGACGACGGCCATCAGGCAGCCTCCTCAATGCGGAAGTGGAGATCGCCCACATGCACAAAGGGCTTCTGTGTGAGGAGCGCCAGGAGCGGTGCAGGGGGCACGCGGCGCACGAGATTGATGGCGGCATACAACTCCTGGGCATGGACGTGGCCCTGGGGGGTCAGCTTGGTCAGCTCGCGCATCATCGAAAGCACCAGGTCTTCGAAGGAGCGGCGCCGGTCCCACAACGGGTCGAGCAGAGCCAGGTCGGGGATGTAGATCGCCATGCGGTCGTTAAACTCGGCGTTTATGGGCTGCTTGAGCATGGCAAAGACCATGCCCCCATCTGCGCCGACCATGAGCGTGCGAATCCAATCCTTGGTGGAGCGCTGAGTGCGGGCCTGCACAATGACCTCACCGGGCTTCGCGCCGCGCTTTACCTCCACCAGGCTGCCGGGCATCAAACCCTGCGCTTTGTACCAATCCCGCAAACCGTACACATAACCGCCAGTACGGACCACCCAGGCGGGCATCTTCAAACCGCTCTTACCATCCACCAGTGTAAAGCGCACCCTTGGCGATTCGTAGGCGGTGGGAAAAAAGGAGCGCGCCCGTGCAGAGAGCGGCAGCGTCCCCTCGCGCAGGTGTGGGAAGATCAGGCTGAGGGTGATCGAGGCAGGCGACTTTTCCGCATCCCTGGGTTGGACAGGGCTCAGCTCATCATCCAGCTGGGATTCGAGCACCAGCATCTGATCGGTAAGGAGCGAACGATCATGGTCGATGGGCGTGTATTGCAGGTGAAGCGGCACCTCGCGAACCCCTTCGGGCTCCAGGCGGCGCAGGCACCAGAGGACCTGCCCAGCGGGGCCAACTTCATCGAAACGCGCATCTTCCTGAAGCGCAAAATTCAGCGAGAACTCGGCAAGCTTGGGGTTCACACCGCCGGGGAGTTCCACATCCTTCAGGAGGAGGGAGGTGGGCTGCGGCTCGCCTCCCATCATATCCAGCACGGCCTCGGCCAGATTGAGGTGGCCGACGTTCACGTCCACAAGCAGGGCGCGAGGGAACCAGCGGCCTGCGATCCGCACGAGACTCTCATCCAACCGGAACGCGGCCTCGATCTTCTTTCCGAGCTGTTCGCCCTCTTCAATGGCGATGGCCTCCACGTCAAGGTCCTCGCCTGCCTCCGCCGTAACGGGTGATTCGTTGAGCGCATGGAGCGCCAAACGGGAGGCGAAGAGACGCTCTGCTCCACCTTCCATCTCAACCGCGATCACATCGAAATCACCCGCGGTAGGATTGACACCAGAACGCACGGAGCGGACAGTCCCACGCGTCCAATCAAGGGCCGGGAATACCAACTCAGCCCCGGGCGCAAAGGCCTCGCGGGGAATGTAGGTGGTGGCACTGGTTTTGTGCTTGGCATCCAGCGCGGCGCGCTCGGAGCGAATGCGCTCGGCGATCAGCACGGGAACCAACTCGCCAGGGGTCAGCGGAGTCTCGTTCTCGAACAAATGATTATGGAGAAACTCAACATCCTTCCGGGTGATCTCGAGGGCGGTCCAATAGTTTTCGGAAAGCAGCGAATTGCGAGACATTGAGAGCCTTATCACATGGAATATGTCCTGCCTGTGCGGAAGCAGCAGTTATTAATTATACCTTAGCTTAAAGCCGCCATCCCGTTGCATTGAAGAGCAGACGCGCCGGGACAATCCCGTTCTCAAGGAGAGATGCTTGCAGCCCTGGAAAGCTGGTGTTCTATGAGGCCGCGCCGGGCTTCTTCTCGGTGTACTGCTCGCGCAGACGGACCGGGCCTTCCTCGGCGCGTATCCGCAGGTTGAGCATCTCGACGAAGACCGAGAATCCCATGGCAAAATAGATGTAGCCCTTGGGGATGTGCTGGTGAAGCCCTTCCACGATCAGCGTGAAGCCGATCAGCAGCAAAAAACTGAGAGCCAGCATCTTGATAGTGGGGTGTCCCTCTACAAAGTTGCTCAGAGGCCCGGCCAGGAAGATCATCACACCGGCGGCAAGGACCACGGCGATGATCATGATCACAAGCTCGTTCACCATGCCAACGGCCGTGATGACGGAGTCGAGCGAGAAGACGATGTCCAGGATCATGATCTGGGCAATGACGCTCCAGAAGGCGGCCTTGATCTTGACGGAGGTCCTTCCCTCCTCACCTTCCAGCTTCTGATGGATCTCATGGGTACTTTTCCAGATGAGAAAGAGGCCTCCCGCCAGCAGGATCAAATCCCGGCCGGAGATCTCGAATTTTCCGAGGGTGAAGATGGGCTCCACCAGCCCGATGACCCAGGAGAGCGAGAGAAGCAGGAGGACGCGCGTGATGACGGCCAGTGCAATACCGGTGGTCCGCGCGCGAGGACGCTGCTCCGGAGGGAGCTTGCCCGCCAGAATGGAAATGAAGATCACATTATCCACACCCAGCACAAGCTCCAGGGCGATCAGCGTGAGCATGGCGATCCAGGTTTCAGGTTTCAGGAAGATATCCATGTCGGGTTCCTTAATGCGACGAGGGGGATGAAGGATAAGAATGCATGATCAAGCGTGGGGCCGGGTATGGGAAGAGACCCTGGCCTCCCGTAACATTTTAAAGCCTCTGGGGATCTCCGCATATACCCCGCGCATCTCCGCAGGCAGCGAGGCGGCCAGGGTGAACATCAGCTTTTCGGTCAGTGAAAGCGGGGAATCGCCCGGCAAAGGCAGGATGGGCGGAAGCAGATGGACGGTCACATGGTTGCGGCGCGGAAATCCATGAAAGAAGCGGTCCGAGCCGACGATCGCCATTGGGACGATCGGACAGCCGGCCTCAATGGCCAGGCGCGCGGTGCCTGTCTTGGCAACTGCAAGGCCGCGCCCTTTCGAACGGGTCCCTTCGGGGAACATTCCGAGCGTCTGGCCATGCTCCAGTACCTTTGCAGCATGAGCCACGGCCCATTCATCCCTGCCGCCGCGATAGACCGGGAAGGCGCCCAGATTGCGAAAGATCGCCTCCACCAGAGGAATGCGGAACAACTCGGCTTTGCCCATGAAGAATATCGGGCGAGGCAGGGAGAGCTGCATCGGGAAGACATCGAAATTTGTCACGTGATTGGCCGCCACGATGACGGCCCCTTCCAGTGGAAGGTTCTCGAGACCAGTGACCTCCAACTTCATGAAAGCCCGGAAAACCAGGCGGGCAAGACCAACGATAAAGCGACGCAACGGGGTTGCGTGGAAATAGAAACGCTGGCGGTCCCGGATCTCGTATTGAGTAGCGTCCATACATGCGGCTCTTCAGCCGAATTGCGATTATACTAGAGTGCGGAAATTTACAGATGCGGTCGAACGACCGTAATCTGAGAAAAAAACCCAGGAGCTCACAATGGACACAATGATAGAAAGCATTTCGGCCCTCGAAATCCTCGACTCGCGCGGCAACCCCACCGTCGAGGTGGAGGTGGTACTGGCGGACGGCGCGTGGGGCCGCGCCGCGGTCCCCTCGGGGGCCTCGACCGGCGTGCACGAGGCGCTGGAATTACGCGACGGCGACAAGAAACGCTACCTCGGGAAAGGGGTGACCAAGGCAGTGGCCAGCGTGAACGGTCCCATTTCCGAGGCCTTGTTCGGCTGGGATGCTGCAGAACAAAAGGCGATCGATGCCGAGCTGATCAGTCTGGATGGGACTTCCAACAAATCCAACTTCGGCGCCAATGCCATCCTGGGTGTGAGCCTGGCGGTGGCCAAGGCCGCAGCCAATTCCTTCGGGATGCCGCTCTACCGCTACATCGGCGGGGTGTATGCCCATGTACTGCCGGTGCCCATGATGAACATCCTGAACGGCGGGGCGCATACAGCGTGGCAGTCCACGGACATGCAGGAATTCATGGTGATGCCCTTTGGAGCGCCCAGCTTTACGGAAGGACTGCGCTGGGGGGCGGAGATCTACCACGCTCTCAAGTCGGTGCTCAAGGAAAAGGGGTATGTCACGCTGGTGGGCGATGAGGGCGGCTACGCCCCCTCCCTGAAGGCAAACAACGAGGCCGTGGAGGTGATCCTGACGGCCATCGAAAAGGCCGGGTTCAAGGCCGGACGCGGGAAGGAAGTGGCCCTGGCGCTCGACCCAGCAGCCTCTGAACTGTTCGAAGAAGACACGCGGACATACAACCTGCGAAAAGAAGGCAAGAAACTCACCGGCGAACAGATGGTGGAGTTCTGGGCCAAGTGGGTGAAAGATTACCCGATCGTTTCGATCGAGGATGGGCTGGCGCAGGATGACTGGGAGTCCTGGCAACTGATGACCTCACGACTGGGAAACGAGATCCAGATCGTGGGCGACGACCTGCTGGTGACCAATCCCGACCGCGTGCGACGCGGCATCCAGGATCATACCTGCAATGCGCTGTTGGTCAAACTCAACCAGATCGGCTCGCTAAGCGAGACCATCGAGGCGGTGGAACTGTGCCACCGCTCCGGGTGGAGGGCGGTCACGAGCCACCGCTCGGGCGAGACGGAAGACGCCACCATTGCGGACCTGGCGGTGGCGCTCAACACCGGGCAGATCAAGACCGGCGCGCCGGCCCGATCCGACCGGGTAGCCAAGTATAACCAGCTCATACGGATCGAGGCTGAGCTGGGCGACTCGGCGCACTATGCCGGTTGGTCCGCGCTCAAGTAGGCCCTGGAAGCACCTGGCAGCCCCGGCGAATGCCGGGGCTTTTCTTTTCGGGATGGACATTTAGAACACGAAGCATACGCACCGGAACAGAAATAGGGGTCGAGGATGGGAAACCTGGCAAATGGGGCACGCAGCATGAGATACGAGATACCTGCGGAAAATACAGGAGGAGGGGGATAAAACCTTAAAGATTGTTAAACAACTTGACAAAATAATTAATTATGCTATCATAATTAACAAAGTCATTTTTCCAGAACCTAAATTCCCAACGTGAGCGCCTACTTTCACTTTATTCCAAGCCGCAACGTAAAGAATATTAACAAACATGCCGCCCTGGATCTGATTCGATTCACTCCGGGCGGTATTTCGCGTGTCAAGCTGGCGAACCGGATGAACATCACCCGGGCAGCAGTGAGCCTCATCATCAATGACCTGCTCGATTCCGGCGTGATCTACGAGACCCGCAATGACCTCCCCACCTCGGGTCGGCCTCCCATCAACCTCAGCATCAACCCGGGACGCGGCCTGGTGGCCGGCATCGACATGGGCGCGACGCATATGGGGATCATGATCGCCAACTGCGCCGCCCAGATGGTTGGGGAAAAAGAGATTTCCATTGACATTGCCTCCGGCCCGGCGGCCTGCATGGAGCAGGCAGATGCGCTGCTGCGCGAGGTGGCGGGAGAAGCCGACGTACTCATCGAGGACCTTCTCGCCTTTGGAATCGGGGTCCCGGGACCGATACAGTCCGAGGCCGGGATGGTAGTGGCTCCTCCGATCATGCCGGGATGGGACCGCTATCCGATACGGGCCACGCTCGAAAAGCGCTGGGGGAGGCCGGTTTCACTGAATAACGATGCCGAACTCGGAGCCGTAGGCGAGTGGGCCTACGGGGCCGGGCGCGGGGTTCACAACCTGGCCTACATCAAGGTGGCAACCGGTGTGGGGGCCGGGCTTTTGCTGGACGGCCGCACTTATCGCGGGGCGACCGGCTCAGCCGGAGAGATTGGCCACCTGACGGTAGACTTCGATGGCGAGCTGTGTACCTGCGGGAATCGCGGCTGCCTGGAAACTCTTGCAAGCGGCCCTGCCATCGCACGGCGGGCCCAGCAGGCTGTATCTGCGGGAAAGCTGACCCAGCTCAGCCTGCAAAACAACGGACGTCCCATCACTGCACAGGATGTGGCAGCGGCAGCCAGCCAGGGCGACCTGGTTTCCCAACAGATCATCGCGGAGGCAGGCGAACAGTTGGGGGTGGCGATCGCCAATCTGGTGAACCTCATCAACCCGAACATGGTGGTAGTGGGCGGAGGCGTGGCCCAGATCGGCGATCTTTTCCTGGAACCGGTACGGCGCGAGGTCCAGCGGCGGAGCCTGCCGGCTTCCGTGCGGGCGGTTCAGATCACCACTGCCCTCCTGGGACGGCGCTCCAGCATCCTGGGAGCGGTGGTGCAGGCGCTCTCTATCGGCCTGCACCAGATCGCGGATCGAAGGAGCAGCGTTGTCAAACCGGCTGCGGCGGTCCCGGGGGCCGGATTATGAAGGTCCATTCCATTATGCATGATGAGAGTATAATTAAATCACCATACTCTCTCGATTGGAGGATCCCATGGCTAGTGTAACGTATTCGAATGTCGTCAAGAAGTTCGGTGACATGGTGGCGGTCGACAACATGAATTTCCATGTTGATGATAAGGAATTCCTTGTCCTGGTTGGGCCATCCGGCTGCGGCAAGACCACCGCGCTGCGCCTTCTGGCGGGTCTGGAAGAGATCAGCTCGGGCGAAATCAAGATCGGAGACCGGGTCGTCAACGATGTGGCCCCCAAAGACCGCGATATCGCCATGGTCTTCCAATCCTATGCCCTTTATCCGCATCTCTCGGTCTACGACAACATGGCCTTCGGGCTCAAACTGCGCAAGGTGGCCAAGGATGAGATCAAGAGGCGCGTAGGGGAAGCCGCGGATGTGCTGGGCATCACCGATCTGCTACAACGCAAGCCGCGCCAGCTCTCGGGCGGCCAGCGCCAGCGCGTGGCAGTGGGACGCGCCATTGTGCGCGAACCGAAGGTTTTCCTCTTTGATGAGCCGCTCTCCAACCTGGACGCCAAGCTGCGCGTGGCGATGCGCGCCGAGATCAGCAAGCTGCACCAGCGCTTGCAGACCACGTTCATCTACGTGACGCACGACCAGACCGAGGCCATGACGATGGCCACCCGCATCGCGGTCATCAACAAAGGTAAGCTCCAGCAGATCGACACCCCCCAGAACCTGTACGACAAGCCCGGCAACCTCTTTGTTGCCGGTTTTATCGGCTCCCCGGCCATGAACTTCTTCCCGGGGACTCTGCGCAAGGAAGGCGGCCGGCTGTGCGTGGATACGGGCGATTTCGTGATCCCGATCCCCGCTTCCAAGGCCGCACCGTATGAGAACGCAGTGGGCAAGAGCATCATTTTCGGCATCCGCCCGGAAAACATCCACGATGCCGAGTTCACGCCCCAGAACATCGACGCCGAGCCGGTCAAGGTCCGCGTGGATGTGACCGAGCTGATGGGCAACGAGATCCTGTTATACCTGATCAGCGGCAAGAACTCCTTTGTCGCCCGGGTGGATCCGCGTTCGAAACTGCGCTTCGGCCAGGAGGCGGAGGTCAGGTTCGATATGGACAACATCCATATCTTTGACGCCGCCACGGAAGAGGCGATTCGCTAAATCTCTACGAAAGGAGGTGGTCACCGCGCCGAGAATCCACCAACCCTGAACAACAGACCAAGAAGCAAGATCCATCAACACTTTCTAGAGGAGTAAAGAGAATGAAAAAATCACTGTGGACCCTGTTCAGCCTGTTGCTGATCGCCAGCGTCCTGCTTGCCGCCTGCGGCACCCCCGCGACCCAGGCTCCTGCCGCGACCGAGCCCCCGGCGGCCACCGAAGCGCCCACCGAGGCGCCTGCCGCCACCGAGCCGCCCGCCGCCGAGCCTGCGGAAGTGACGCTCTGGCATGCCTATGGCACGGGTTCCGCTGAAGAGACTGCCCTGACCAAGCTCATCGAGCAGGCCAAGACCGATCTGCCCAATATCACGATCAACGTGCTGCAGGTCCCCTTCAACGATATCTTCAACAAGTATCGCACCGATGTGGCGGCTGGCGCCGGCCCCGACCTCTTCATTGCCCCGAACGACTCGCTGGGTGATGATGCCCGCAACGGTCTTATTGCCGACATCACCGATCTGGCTGCCGGCAAGCTGGGCGATTACTCGCAGCTCTCGATCGACGGCATGACCGTGGACGGCAAGTTGTATGGCATCCCCGAATCCCTGAAGGCCGTGGTCTTCTGGTACAACAAGGACCTGATCGCGACCCCGCCCGCCACCACCGATGAGCTCAAGGCTCTGATGGAAGGCGGCACGGAAGTCTCCATCAGCTACGGCTGCTACCACCACTTCGGCTTCTTCAATGCCTTTGGCGGCCGCATCTTCGACGAGAATTGGAAAGTCGTCGCTGATGAGAACACCGGCGTCTCGGATGCCATGGCCTACCTGAACGATCTGTACCAGATCTCCAAGAAGAACGGCTGGCCGAAGAACGACAGCGACGGACTGGCGCCCTTCACCGAGGGCACTGCTGCGGCCATCACCAACGGCAACTGGGCGATGGGTGACTACCTTAACGCCCTGGGCGACAAGCTCGGCGTTGCCCCGCTGCCGGCTGGCCCCAAGGGTCCCGCGACCCCGTTCCTGGGCGTGGATGGCTACTACTTCAGCCCGAACAGCCAGAACATGGACGCCGCCCTCCAGGTGGCCCTCTACCTGACCGGCAAGAATGCTCAGGAAACCATGATGAACGAGGCTGGCCACGTGCCCGCCAACACCACAGTGGAAGTGACCAATCCGTTGATCCAGGGCCTGCTGGATGCCTTCGCCAACGGCTACATCCGCCCGCAGGTTCCTCAGCTCGGCCTGTACTGGAGCAACTTCTGCGGAACCGATGAGGTCTTCGAGAAGGGCACCGCTGCGGCTGACTGGGTCAAGACCGCAACCGAAAACGCCAACAAGTAAGACCAGCAAGATTAGAGGGAGTGGGCAGGTTCCCCTGCCCACTCCCGCCTTTTGGCTCTCAGCGTTCACGCCCAGGAGTTACAAATATGGCAACTACTACGATGGACATGAATCTGGCCAATACCGCGAGGCGGGCCAGATTGCAGAGAGCGGTACTTCCCTATTTATATCTCCTGCCTGCGTTTGCGGTGATGGGAGTGATCACCTTCTATCCCCTGATCTACCAGGTAATCATATCCTTTACTGATTTCCAGACGAAGGACCTGCTGCTCCAGCTTAACTCACCCAAGCTGAACAATGTGGGTTTCCAAAACTACATCGATATCATCACCGGCGGGCTGCCGGTGCAGAACTTTGAATTCTTCCGCGTCCTGACCTACAACCTGTGGTGGGCCGTCACCAACGTGATGGTGCATGTGCCGGCTGGCGTCTTGATCGCGGTCCTGCTGAATATCCCCGGATTGTGGGGAAAGAAAATCTACCGCGCACTGTACGTGCTTCCGGTGGTGGTGCCTCCCATCGTGGTGGGCACTGTCTGGCGCAACATTTTCGACGAGCAGTACGGTGCAATGAACCAGTTTCTCACCGCGATTGTCCACCTCTTCGGTCAGATCGACCCGGTGCGCATCCGCTGGTTGAGCGAATATTCGCCGCCCATCCCCTGGCTGCTGCCGAACGGGCCGCTAACCCTGGCCTACTATGCCATGATGATCGCCAACTTCTGGCTGGGTTGGCCGTTCATGACGTTGGTGGCCACCGGGGCCCTGCAGAGCATTCCGAAGGACCTGTATGAGGCGGCCTCCATCGACGGGGCATCCAGCACCCAGCAGTTCTGGAACATCACGGTTCCCCTGCTCAGGCCGGCCATGATCCCGGCCGCCGTGTATGGATTCACGCTATCGTTCAATCTTTTCAACTTCGTTTATTTCATGTCCGGCGGAGGTCCGGCCCGCTCCACGGAGATCCTGGTCACGTTCGCATATGACCTGATCCGCAACCTGAGGTTATACGGCGTGGCGGCGGCTTTCGCGGTCATTGTGTTCTTCGTTGCCCTGACGATCTTCCTGATCACCAACCGCATCACCCGGGCGACGGAAAGCTACGGGGAGGTGTGAGATGACCACTGCTTCCACCACCAAAAGCAAGAACCCGATCATCCGATTCTTGAACCTCAACACCTCGGGGGAGGTGAGCGGGCGGGATCTGCCCCTCTGGAAACAGCTCCTGCTGCAGCTTCTTACGCTCTTCATCGCGGCCGAGGTGTTGTTCCCCATCATGTATATCGTCACGCTCTCCTTCAGCTCCAAATCGACGCGCCCATCCGCGCTGGAACTGATCCCCAGGGAGCTCTCCCTGACAGCCTACCGGCAGGTACTGGACCATCCCACAGCCAACCCGGTTTCATTTCTGGAACTGCTGCGCAACAGCTTTCTGCTGTCATTCGGCGTGGGCCTGGCAGCCCTGTTGATCGCGGTGACGGCTGCTTATGCCTTCTCGCGGTTCAAGTTCAAGATGCGCCAGGTGCTGATGGTGCTGGTGTTCGTCCCCCTCCTGATGCCGGCCATCGGACTTTCGGCACCGCTTTACCTGCTGATGAACAACTTCCGGGTTGTCAATTGCAGCAAAGACGTGACTGCAATTTATCCCTTCACGGAGTGTGACAAGACCGGGAAGGTGGTCTTCAACCTGCGCGATTCGCTTCTGGGAGTGGGCGTGGCCATGATCGCAGGTGCGCTGCCGTTCGCAGTCTGGAACCTGAAGGGCTACCTGGACACGATCCCGAAGGAATTGGAAGAGGCCGCCATGATCGACGGCGCGGACCCCAACCAGATCTTCTGGAAAATCGTTCTGCCGCTTGCCATGCCGCAACTGGCGGTGACCTTCTTCCTCGGATTCATCGGTCACTGGCAGGAGTTCGCGCTGCCATGGTTGTTCCTTAGCAAGCCGCAGGACTACACGCTTGCCATGACGCTCTACAACATGACGGGCCAGTACGCCAACAGCATCCCCTGGAACCGGTTCGCGGCGATGGCCATTATCGTGGCCCTGCCGGTGGCGATCATTTATATTGCACTGCAGAAAAACATCGTCGGCGGGCTTACCGCAGGCGGTGTCAAAGGCTGATCCCAACATGGAGGGACGGTCTATACCGCCCCTCCTTTTTTTCCTCCATCCCGAAACTGTGCCACGATTCATCACCATTTTGCTGATCATCCTCCTGGCTGCCTGCGCACCGGCATCCACCGTTTCCGTTCCCACGGCTACAGCTTTCCTTCCGCCCTCCCCCACCTCCGAACCTCCTGTACTTCCCTGGTGGCGCGAGGCTGTTTTCTATGAGGTTTTCGTCCGTTCCTTTTATGACAGCAACGGTGACGGTATCGGGGATTTTAGAGGATTGACTGAGAAGCTGGATTATCTCAATGACGGGGATCCGGCCACGCATACAGACCTGGGCATCACGGCCCTGTGGCTCATGCCCATCCACCCCTCCCCTTCTTATCACGGATATGATGTGACCAACTATTACGCGGTCAACCCGGAATATGGAAGCCTGGCGGATTTCGGAAACCTGCTTACAGAGGCGCACCGGCACGGCATCCGCGTGATCATTGACCTGGTGCTGAACCACACTTCCAGCCGGCACCCATTCTTCCAGGATGCGCTGCGAGGTCCGGACTCGCCATATTATGATTGGTATATCTGGTCGGAAACAGGCGGGACGAACTGGCATCCCACCAGCGATCCCTCCCGGTATTATTACGGTCTTTTCTGCGACTGCATGCCCGATCTGAACTACCGGAACCCCGACGTCACCGCCCAGATGGAAAAGGTGGTGCGGTTCTGGATGGAGCAGGTGGGCGTGGACGGGTTTCGCGTGGATGCCGCCCGCCACCTGATCGAAGAGGACGGCAAGATCGAGAACACCGCGGCCACACATGATTGGTTCCGGCAGAATTTCTTCCCGGTATATAAATCCATCAATCCTGAAGCTTATACCGTCGGGGAGGTGTACGGGGCAGGAGCCGTCATGGTGCGCTCCTACACCGGGAACCAGCTCGACCAGGTATTCAACTTCGAGATGGCGAGTGGTTTTGTCAACAGCGCGGCAGGCGGATCCAACTCCGGTATCACCAGCGCATTGAAGTTCTCCCTTCAGGATATGCCGGACTTTGACTTTGCCACCTTCCTGACCAACCATGACCAGAACCGCGTGATGAGCGTGCTTAACGGCGATGTGGAGAAAGCGAAGGTCGCCGCGGCGCTCATGCTCACCTTACCTGGTACGCCATTTATTTATTATGGGGAGGAGATCGGGATGCAGGGGAAGAAACCTGACGAGGATATCCGGCTCCCAATGCAGTGGGAGGCAGGAGCCCATGCTGGATTCTCGACCGGGACTCCCTGGCGGGCGCCGGATATTCAGCATGCGCGCGTCAATGTGGCTGCGCAGACCAGCGACCCGGGATCCCTTTTGTCCTTCTACCGGGACCTGCTCACGCTGCGGGCCGAACACCCGGCGCTCAGGTCGAACAAAGTGACCCTGCTCGATACCGGCAATTCGTCCATTTATGCCGCTCTGCGCGGACAGGATAGTGATATGATCCTGGTAGTGGTCAACCTGGGAGCGGACAACGTGACGGACTACAGCCTGAAGACTCCAAAAACCCTGCTTGCGCAGGGTGGGTACCAGTTCGTCCCATTGCTTGGGGAGGAGCTGCTCCCGGCTTTTAGTGTGGATGCGCAGGGCGGGGTATCGTTCACCGGGCCGCTTCCACCCCTTGCAGCGCACTCCGTCCACATCCTGCAGATCACATCTCCATAAGAGAATCGAGGATCCATGGCTTCAGCTACTGATATTGCGCGCTACCGCGCCAACTGGCAAAAAGAGATCGATGGGGCTTTCCAGTATCGCGCCCTGGCGGAGAAAGAACCCGACCAGAAGCTGGC
>CAZSPX010000018.1:19867-24660 GCA_964608885.1 uncultured Anaerolineaceae bacterium
GCGCTGCGTGCGGCCGTTCTGGGGGCCAACGACGGCCTGGTCTCCATCCTGAGCCTGGCGATGGGCGTGGCAGGGGCCAACATGGCCAGCAACGATGTGCTGATCGCCGGCCTGGCGGGCTTGCTGGCAGGAGCCGGGTCCATGGCAATGGGCGAATGGCTTTCGGTGCAAAGTTCACGCGAGCTGTACGAGCACCAGATCGCCATCGAGAAGGAGGAGATCGAATCCGCTCCTGCCGAGGAGGAGGAGGAACTGGCGCTCATCTACCAGTCCAAGGGGCTGGACGAGGCGCGCGCCAGGGAAATGGCGGCGCAGATCATGTCCAACCCGGAAGTGACCCTCGACACGCTCTCGCGGGAGGAACTGGGCATCGATCCAGGGGAACTGGGAGGCTCCGCGTGGGAGGCCGCCCTGACCTCCTTCTTCCTGTTCGCTTTCGGGGCGGTCTTCCCCATCTTCCCGTTCTTTTTCTGGGACGGAAATACAGCCGTTTACTTAAGCCTGGCGATCAGCTCCGTGGGGCTATTCATCATCGGGGCGGCGATCACTCTGATGACCGGCCGCAATGTGCTCTATTCCGGTTTCCGGCAGGTATTGTTCGGGCTGGGCGCGGCAGGACTCACCTACGGCGTAGGCAGGCTGATCGGCGTGTCTGTCACCGGCTAGAATCCATGCAATTCCATACCAGTAACCGCCCGGCACCGTCTGCCGGGCGGTTTAGAGTAGAATCAGGCTCCGTGGGTCATTCCGTACAAGAGGTATCTGCATGCATGTTCCCGAGTGGGTAAAAGACGCAATCTTCTATCAAATCTTTCCGGACCGCTTCGCACGCAGCGAGCGGCTTGCCAAAAACGGCCTGCATTTTGAGAACTGGGATTCTCCCCCGACATCCTTCGGCTTCAAGGGCGGCGATCTCTACGGGATCGTGGAGCGACTGGATTACCTGCAAGACCTGGGCATCACTGCACTGTATCTGAACCCGATCTTTTCCTCGGCCGCGAACCATCGCTACCACACCTACGATTATTTTGAGGTGGACCCCCTGCTGGGCGGAGAAGCAGCCCTGCGCCTGCTCACAGACGAGCTGCACAAGCGCGGCATGCGCATTATCCTGGACGGCGTTTTCAACCATGCCAGCCGGGGGTTCTGGCAATTCCACCATGTGCTGGAAACCGGGGCGGCCTCGCCCTACAGGGACTGGTTCTATTTTGATCCGGACCGATTGAGCGGCAAAAAACACTGGGGCGCGTATCCCACCCCGCATGAAGCCCATGCGATCCAGGAGGAAGGCAGCTTCAGGGCCATCGGCTACCAGGGTTGGTGGAACCTGCCGGCGTTGCCCAAGTTCAGGACCGAGACCCCGGCGGTGCGCGAGTTCCTGTTCGGGGCAGCCGAGCACTGGATCCGCTTCGGCATAGACGGCTGGCGGCTGGATGTGCCCGGCGAGATCGATGACGACAGCTTCTGGCAGGAGTTTCGCCGCCGAGTGCGGGCCATCAACCCGGACGCCTACATTGTCGGCGAGATCTGGCATGAAGCGCAGCGGTGGCTGAAGGGCGACCAATTCGACGCCACGATGAACTACCTGCTGACCGCGGCTTCGCTCTCTTATTTCGGCGCGGACAGCCTGGATATGAGTGTGGTCAACCAATCGGGAGGCCTGCAGAACCGTGTCCATCCCAGGGAGGCGCATGCCTTCGGTACGGAGATAGACCGCCTTTATCAGCTCTACTCCGAACCGGTAAATTTCGCGCAGCTGAATTTGTTGGACAGCCACGACATGGCCCGCTTCCTGAGCTGTGTATCTGGAGACAAGAGGGCATTCCAGCAGGCGCTGCTTTTCATCCACAGCTTCCCCGGCGCGCCCTGCATCTATTATGGGGACGAGATCGGAATCGACGGGGGGCACGACCCTGATTGCCGCAAATCCTTCCCCTGGGATGAGAACCGCTGGGCTGGGGCCCTGTTGACTTATACCCAGGCCTGCACCCGGCTCCGCAAGGATCATCCGGCCCTGCGCCGCGGCTCCTTCCAGCAGCTCCACGCGGAGGGACGGGTGTACGCCTTTGGCAGGCATTGGGAGAACCAACGCCTGATCACCGCCTTCAACACGGGAAACCAGGAGCAGGAGACCCTACTGGACTTGAAAGACTTCGGCGGAGGGCCCTATGTTTCCATTTTTGGGAAGGCGCGCGTGGAGACCCTTGAAACAGGCCTGCAGCTCAAATTGGGGCCGAAATCCAGCGTTGTGTTGAAATCGCAACCCTAATCCGGCCAGGCGCTTTTTACCAGGGCAGGAAGCACCTCCCCTGACCTGCCTTGAAGGAAGAAGTCCGCCTTGGGGGTCAGAGGGGTCGGCTCCATATTGATCTCCACAACGACCGCGCCGCGATTGTGCGCTGCAAACGCCAGCGAGGCAGCCGGCTGCACCACGCCGGAGGTGCCGATGGAGAAGAAGAGTCCGCATCGGCGGGCAGCCTGCACGGCAGCCTCAAGGGCGGCTCGCGGCAGCGCCTCACCAAACCAAACCACATCCGGACGCAGCAGTCCGCCGCAGACCTCGCAGCGCGGTACAGATTCGCTGTCCTCATCCCAGTCCGCTGGAAAGCGACCGCACTCCGCGCAGCGCACACGCCGGATATTCCCATGCAGTTCCAGCAAGCCAACGCTCCCGGCCAGAGCATGCAGGCCGTCCACATTCTGTGTGATCAGGATAAATTCCGGTGTACGCTTCGCCATTTCCACCAGGGCATAATGACCGGCATTAGGCCGGGTGCTTTTGATGGCCTCGCGCCTCCAGGCGTACCAGTCCCACACCAGCTTCGGATCGCGTGCAAAAGCCTCCGGCGATGCCAGGTCGGTAGGTTTGTACTGCGCCCACAGCCCGGTCTGGGAATCGCGGAAGGTACGCAATCCGCTTTCCTGCGAGACGCCGGCTCCTGTAAGCGCTGCGACACGCGAGACTGTGCGAAGCCTCTCGACTAATTCCAACGGAAAATCCATGCCCTACGCCTCCAAATGAATTATAAAACTGCGGTCGGGACCAGCCAGACCGCAGTCAGTTCTGTGTATGTTTGGATAAAGGCCGGCCTACGGGCACTTGAACAGGGTCAGCCTGTCGGCATAAACCGGCGAGCGAGCCACGTTATCCTGCTTATCGTTGGTCCCTACCAGCTGGAATACCACCCAGGTGGGATTCGCAGGGGCCGGGAGATCGGAGGCCATGATGGTGACAGTGAAACGTCCCTCCCCCTGGTCATTCAGGGAGGTGCCGCGATCCCAACCGGTCTCCGTGCCGGTGATCTGGTTGCGGAATTTCATGAACATCACCACACTGCTTACCTTGTTTGGATTGATTACCCGCGCCTCAACATCCACCTGTCCGGCACCACAGGTCCCAACATAGACCTGGTCTCCCGACAGAAGGATCGAAACAAAACCGGAATCCTCGGGCATGGCGCTGGGGGTCAGCGCCGGACCCGGCACCGTGTTTACCGGGGTGGCCGTCCCCGTGACGATCGGCGTGGATGTGGGGGTATCGGTAGGTGTGGGAGAAGGCTTTTGGCCTATGAGGGTGGGAGTGAAGGTGTAAGTAGGGGGAGCGGGAGGCGTAAAAGTGTTTGTGGGAAATGGCGTGGAAGTATCGGGCAGGGGCGTGCCAACCGTCACTGGAAGATACTGTGAGATGTCAACCATCGAGCAGCCCAGAAGGATGACCGTTACCAGCGATAGAATGGTTAATTTGCGCATGGAAGCTCCCTCCCCCTGATTTTACACTACCCCGAGCGCCTTTGACTATTTTGAGCCTTCATCCCGGGCGTGCATGACGGAGAGGGCGGCAACCAGTGGAGAAAGCGAAGCCGGCATGGTCGTGTTGTTGACATGCACGGTATGCTCGCTCTGCCCCGACCGGACGGTGATCTTATAGGTATATTCATCCGGGGTGGCCGTCCCATTCAAGTCTTCGGGGAGCTTGAAGAAATCGGACTGCAGGAGCAGGTTCTGCAGAGACTGGGCGGAATCCTCCGGGATCTGGGCAAGGTCGATAGCCAGGTCGATATTCTCTCCCAGCAAGCCTCCAGTTCGCTCAAAATGGATGGTCGTCATTGGTTCCTGCCTTTCCAAGAGTCGGCAAATTCATAACGCCAGTCCTCCTCCCCGGGAGGAGGTGCAATTAATCTGGATAACGTCCTTGGAGGCCTCTCGTTATACAAGGCGGATGACTGCAAGCCCGCGATGCGGACGGAAAGGAAAAAAACAATGAAACCTAGATCCTTATTGTTTTATCTTTTAGCGCTGATTGGCGTACTGGCGCTGGCCTCGATGGTAAGCGCCATGAGCGCTGTCAGCCCGACCCTGACAGGTTCTACAGGACCGGCTTACCAGGGGACCGTGCTCCCCACCATGCCTGCAGGAGTCACCCCACCGGTTGTGGTCGTGACAGGTGTAGTTCCCGATACTGGGGGCCAGGACTTTTCCAGCAACTGGTTCTTCCTGACGATCCTGGTGGTAGCCGGACTGGCATGCCTGGTGGCGATCGCCGCCCTGCTGCGCCGCCCTTACGAATAAATCACCGTCTCTTCAAGAAGGCCGATGAGAAGATTCCTGCTGCTGGCCCTGATGTTCGCACTCCTGGCCCTGGCGCTTACGGCCTGCGGGCCAGCCCCGAGCAGCGATGTATTGGTACCCATCAAGATGGAATATGGACAGACCGGCGAGCAGTCGCCGGTCTTTTTTGCGGATATCGGCCCGCGATAGCCCGCCATGGGCGAAGCCATTCCTAGGGAAGCAGG
>CAZSPX010000019.1:0-23751 GCA_964608885.1 uncultured Anaerolineaceae bacterium
CACCGCCCGGTCCGGCCTTCCCTATGGACTGGTATCGCAGGATACGATGTGTGAGGCCGGCCTCGCCGAAGGCCTGCTGCAGGTCATCGTCCTGGATACCCGCCGGCGGCAGGTCCCCGGCAGGGAGATCGTAGCCGCCTGGGATGGCGGAGAAGAGCATTTCTTCACCGGCTTCAAACCTGAACTGGGGAGCGGTTATGCCGATTTCATCATGCAGAGCGGAACGGCGTACAGCGTGCGCGTCCTGGGAGGCGGGTCGCCTGTTACCGGTGTGACGCCTCCCTCCTGCACCTCCCAGAACGGGACCGTCACCACCGGGCAGATCAAGCTCACATTCCAGCAGGGAAAATAAAAAAAACCGCAGGCTGCTCCTGCGGTTTTATGTGGCTTAGAAGCCCGCCGGGAGGCGGCTGAGCCAGTCGTTGCCCAGCCTCACTTCGATATCGGCGGTCGTCGCGGGTTCGGTGGCAAAGATGATCTGGGTGCTGGAGGTGATCCCGAACACGGATGCCAGGTATTTCAGCGTGTACACCTTGGGCCCGTACACCACGATGACGGTGTTCTGGTAGCCGTTGGGGGCCGTGCCCACCTCGGTCACCGGCACGCCCTGCGAGAGCAGGTAATTGCCGGTGCGCTGGGCGATGTCGCCCTGGATGGTCCCGTTCAGCACCCGCACCCGGGCCGCATCCTGCTGCATCAGCGCCTGTGGATCGCCGCTCGCCATCGGGCTGACCGCCCCGCCTTCGGTGAAGATCTCATCCCGCAGCACGCGGATCTTGTCCGGGATGGGCTTGAGGACGCTGGCATTCTGCCCGCCCAGCGTGACATTATCGAGCACACCCATCGTGTAATCGATGGTGCCCTGCTTGATGTTCTCGCGGGGGATCTGCTGCAGCAGCACGCCCAGCTTCATCAGATCCTCAAAGGTCAGGTTCGTGCGCAGGCCGGCCTGGGCTTCGCCATACACCTCGGGAGCCTTGGCGATCATGGACGGGAAGTTGGCCGGGTTGAAGATCTGGTCCCGCAGCGCCATGACCACCTGCTGCTGCCGGTTCGCGCGGTCGATGTCGCCGTTGGCGGTGTGGCGGTTGCGGGCGTACGCCAGGACCTGGTACCCGTAAAGCATCTGGCAGCCGGGCTTCAGGTTCTCCGGCCTCTTATTCCCGATCGGGTCAATGCGGATTTTCTCGGGGACGCACAGGTACAGGCCGCCCATGGCATCAATGGCCTCTTCGAAGGCATGGAAGTCGATCTGCCCATAATACTGGATCGGCACGCCCAGCAGCCCTTCGACCGTTCTCATTGCCAGTCCCGGCCCGCCTCCGGGGAGCTGGTTCCCCTCGCCGCTGGAATATGCGGTGTTGATGCGGCTGTAGCCAATGCCCGGGATGTTGACCCACATATCGCGCGGGATGGACAGCATGCCCGCCGTCTTGCTCTGGGGGTCGATGGTGAAAAGCATCATCGAATCGGAGCGCGGCGGCCCTTCGTTGGCAATGTAATCCCGGTAGTCCAGGCCGATGAAAAGGATGTTCACCCGGCTGGCCCCATCCCAGGCTGGAAGTTCAACCTCGGGCGCGACCACAGGAGTGGGGGGCAGAGCCACCGGCGTCCCCTGCTCATTGACCTGGATGGTCGGGTCATTGATCCCGCTGCTCGAGCCGGTTTTGCAGCTTGCAGGCGAAGCGCCTTCGATTTTGGTCATCGTCCAGCAGCGCACGATGCTCCGGGCCGCAAAGAATCCCGCAACTACCAGCACAAGGCTGACAGCTGCCGCGATCCAGCCGGCGGCGTTCATGCGCGGGAGTTTCAGTTTCGAGAAAATGTCTTTGATTCGGTTCATAGGCTATACGGGTTTTATATATACCATATTCATGCCGAGGCGTTCCAGCCCTTCCTGGGCCCAGTGACCCAAGACAGCGGAATCCTCCTGCAGGATGTTCATCATCGCCGGGATGGAGCGCGGGTCTTTCAGCTCCACCAGGGCGCGCAGCGCGCGGATGCGGGCCTCCTGCCGGTCTCCCTTCAGCACTTCCAGCAGCAGGGGCACAGCCGCCGGCCCCACCTTGCCCAGCGCGGTACCGGCCAGCTCTGCAGTCATGGGATCCGGGTCATGCAGGGCGCGGACCAGGTCGATCAGGATACCCTCATCCGCGTGCAGGATCAGCCCCAGCGCGGCCGCCTGCCGGATTTCGGGCTGCGGGTCGCTCAGGAAAGCGGCCAACTCGGCGGCGCCGGTCTCGGGGATCTCGGCCAGGGTTCGCACCACCCACCAGCGTGCATCCGGGTCCTGCGAGCCCGCCGCTTCCCGCAGGCCGGGCAGCGCCTTCGCACCCAGCGCGATCAGCGCGGGCACGGCTGCCTCGGCGCGCTCTTCATCGCCGCTCAGCAGTTCCCTCAGGAGGGCTTTCAAGCCGGGCACTACTTTTCCGGGGGCGGGACAGGCAGGTTTTCCACGGAGGTGCCCACCCATTTGTCCCCTTCATCGATCAGCATTACGGGGATCTCATCCACGATCGGGTACTTGCGTCCGCACTCCTGGCAGACCAGCCAGGCGTCCCGGTGAAGCGTCAGCAGTCCTTCTTTTTCGCGCACGCAGTTCGGGCAGCGCAGGATCTCAAGCAGCTCTTTACTGACCATGTTTGGCTCCAATCAAGGCGCTATTGTACCATGCAGGCAGGCAGGGCCTCCCCGCCAGCCTAGGAGTTGGGCGAGCCGCAGATGCCTTTTTTCTTGGCCCATTTGGCCGGGTCGTCCGTGCCCGGCCCGTACTCGCAGACAGCCTGCCAGGGCTCGTAGTGGGTCTGGAAATGGTCCTGGAAATAGATCTGGCCGCCTCTCATCACCGTCCGGGTCACATCCACGTCCGCGCCCTGGGCCGCCCAGTCCACCTGCCGCATCTGGTTCGTGCTCAATTCCGGGTTCTCTTCGAAGGCCGGGGCCGGGGCCGGCATGATGTTCTGAGGACCGGTCGTATCCCAGGTCACGCTTCGCCCGTCCGAGGTGGAATAGAACTTCCAGGTCAGGGTGCGCGCCTCGGGATTTGTATAGGTCTCCATCAGCAGCCAGTACTGCGAGTCATTGACGAACTTGAAATCCACCAGCGGGAAGTACACCGTGGCGTCCATCCCCGCCAGCCGCGGATCGACTGATCCGCCGGGGGTCTGCTCATAATAGGAGACCCGGTAGGCATGCGAATATCGTTCCACCACCGGGAACCCGGCAAAGAACACCGTGCGGAAGAGCGTGGTGCTCACCTGGCATACGCCCCCGCCCACACCCTTGATCGTGCGCCCGCCGTAGATAATGAGCGCCTCGGCAAACCCATTCTCCAGGCTCACATCGCCCAGTGCCTGTCCCATGGAGAAGGTCTCGCCCGGCGCCACCAGCACGCCGTGGAAGCGCGCCGCAGCCGCCTCGATGTTCTGGATCCGCTCCGAGCTGGAGCCGTAGAAATAGGATGTCTGCTCGCTGATTACTTGTGTGATGCCCAGCTGGGCCGCGGTCGCCTCGCTGCCGACCGCGGGCTGCGTCTCCGTCACCTGCAGGGCTACCGTGTGCTCGCCGCGCGCCAGCGCGTTGTTGATAATGTCCACGCTGGGCATGATGTCCAGCTTCCGGCCCGTCTTGGAACCCTCGATCAGCACAAGCTGCGCCGTGGGGTCATCAAAGTAGAAACGCGCGTTCTGCGGTGTGCGGTCCACCTGCGGCTGGATGGCCGCCAGCACATCCCGCAGCGCGTTCGGGTTCAGCTCCACCTGCAGCGGCCCCCCATCCGCGGCCGGCTTGGCGGAGATCATGTTCGCCAGCACAGCCGGCTCATAAACCCACGGCCCGGGGTCGCCCTGCTGGGCGTTCGGCAGGACCAGTGTGAGCGGGGCGCTGAGGATGCTGCGCGCCGCTTCGGCCTGCGCACTCAGGTCCAGCACCTTCGGCTCCACGTTCTGGATCACGAGCGGCACTTCACCATCCCGGAAGGATTGGAGCTGCCCGGTCAGATAGATGAGCGTGGCATCCAGGTTCAGGGTACGCCCTGCCTGCCCCGGCGTCGCGATCACATCCGTCCCCTGCACGGCCAGGCCGGCTTCCTTCACCTGCTGGTCGGTCTCGGCGGCGATGGATTGCAGGAAGGTATAGGCCAGCCGCTGGTCGAAGATGATCACCGGGCCCACATCCACACCGCTGCCGCGCGCCTGCACCTGCCCGACGAGGGCGCTGAAAGGCCCGCCCCCGCGCCCGACCTTGAAGGCTGCCCGCGCGCTGGCCGAGGGATCAAAGACCATGCCAAGCTGCACCGGCGAGGCCACCCAGACCTTATCCCCGTCCCGGAAGACAACCTTGCCGGTGATGGGATAGGAAAGCGTCTGGTTCAATTTGAGGGCGGCGTCATCCGGTGACATCCCGGAGACATCCACGCCCGCCACCGAAACGCCCGGGAAGATCCGCCCGGCATACAGGAGCTGCGAGCCCAGCGTCCAGACCAGGACCAGGCCCATGAAAAGCAGCAGTCCGCCCGTCAGGGCGGCGATGATGGACGAAATGATGGGCAGGGAATTGGGGACACGATAAGTATTGGCTGCCATAGCTTTGAATTATACACACTCCCATGAAGGTTCCCTTAAAGACGCCGGGGGTGTGATTTGGTTCCTGGACACGGGAAAAAGGCCTATTTTCCCGCCTTCAGGCCCGGGATCAGCATCGGCGTGGACTGCCGGTAGTCTTCATATTCCTTCCCGAACTCGCGCACCAGCTTGCGCTCCTCGAACCACGCCCCGATCAGGATATAAAGGGTCAGGCCCAGGTAGAGGACCAGTGTATTGACCGACATGACCGGCGTCAGCCACAGGATGAGCAGCCCGGCGCTGTAGATCGGGTGCCGCACCCAGCGGTACAGGCCGCTCCTCACCAGCGTTCCCTGCCGCGGCGCATCAAAGAGCTGCCGCAAGCCCACGAATGAGAGCGTATCGGTATGCAGCACCGCCGCCACAAGCAGGACCAATCCCCCGGCCTGCCCCGCCAGCATCAACCAGCTCCACGGCGGCGGGACCCGGTACAGCGGCTGGTCCGGCAGCGTCAGCCTCAGCCAGGCGATCGGCAGGAAGCTGAGAACCGAAAAAATGTTATATCCCAGCCGGTACAGCCGCGCCGCCCTCTCCCCCAGTTGCTTCCGGAAGGCCGCCTTGGCCTCCAGCGAGGCCGTCAGGGAATGGACAATTCCCCAGATTGCGATTGCTGTGATCAGAATTGCTGCGCTCATCCAACCTCCACCACGAAAAAAGTGACGACCGGGGCCGTCACTTTTTTACCTTGCAGCTGTTTTGGATCTGCCCGGGCTACTCTGCCCCAAAGGCCGGCACCTCGAACTGCTGGCCGCCCGCCCTCACCAGGTAATACGGCATCCATGCCACACCGAAGAGGTTGACGTAGATGTCTGTCTTCTTGGGGTTGATGGTCACCTCGGTGATCTTGTTGACCACATTGCTCCACTGCGCCTGCACTTCCTGCTCGATCTGCTTGCGGCTCTCCATAAGCTGCTCGAGCTGCTTCTCATACTGCTCGATGGCTTCCTTGGATTCCTGCACGTCTTCCTTGGCGTTCTGGCTCAGGCGGTGCTTGGTGAAGGCCGTGGAAATGCTCTTTTTGCGCCCCAGCCCGAAGAGGCTGGCGCCGATCTCCAGCGCGTTCGCCGCGGATTCGATGTTGCGGTTCTTTAGATCGGCCTCATCCTGGCGAAGTTCGCGCTCCTCACGGCCCAACTTGTCCTGCAGGGTCTTGATTTGCCGGTCGATCACCGCGGCCTTCTTGTCCAGCTCGGACTGGTAGGTCTCGCGGGCGGTATCGGCGCAGGCTTTCATGAAGTCCGCCGTCGAAATGTCCGGCCCTGCGTAGACCTTTAAGGCCTCGTTGGCGCGCGCCTTCACCGAGGTATTGCGGAAGACCCAATCGGTGAAATCCTTTTGCAGGGCGGCCATCAGCCTGGCGTCGTTGAGCGGCGCGTCGATCCCGCTGAAGCGCGCCCCGCCGGAGGGCGAGGTGTCCACCTTGTCCAGCGAGGGGCCGCGGTAGGGATTGTCCTCCCAGCGCAGCGAGCCGCGCCGCTCCGGTGAGGCTGCCAGGGCGGATTGCACCACCTCGCTGTCCACACCATATTTGCGGTCCAGGAAGCGCACTTGAGCGGAGGCCAGCAGCGCCGGGCGATACAGCACGCCTTCGAGGGCCGTATCAGCGGGGGAGGTCTTTCCCGCCGCCTTGAAGGCCTCCTGCAGGCTGTAATTCTGCGGAAGAAAATACTCGTTCACGCCTGCCGGCACCGGCGGCTTGGTGGTGCTCCCGCCGGAGGAAGAAGCCGCCGCCTTGGAGGCTGGGGCCGCGGCAGGCACAGCCCCCGGGGCCTCATAGGAGACCGCCGCGGGAATCGGAGAAACAGCCTGAGGCGCAGGCCGGGGAGCTGCCGCCGCGGGCGCGGCCTGTCCTGCACCGGCCAGCGCGTTCAGTTCATCGATCTGCGTGCGCGTGAGGGGCCCGGCCAGGAAGTTCATCGCCCAGCGCGTCTGGAACAGGATCGGCGCCTTCTCGTGCACGTTCTGCATGATGAAGACGCGCTTCCCCAGCGAGGAGATCAGCCGGTCGAACTCAGCCCGTGGAGTGCCGCCTGCCGCGCTCTCCAGCCCGTCCAGGAGTCGCAGCTTATCGCGCTCCGTCTGCAGCTTGCCGATGAACCAGGTCCCTGCATTCGAGAGGCCCTTGTAATCCAGATCCACGGGGTTCTGGGTCGCCAGCAGCAGCCCCAGGCCAAAGGCGCGCGCCTGTTTCAGCATCCGCAGCAGCGGCTGCTTGGAGGAGGGGTTGGCGGTCGGCGGCAGGTAGCCGTAGATCTCGTCCATGTACAGCAGCGCCCGCAGCGAGGTGGAGCCTGCCTGTGTGCGCATCCATGATTCCACCGCCGTGAAGAGCAGGGTCACGAAGAACATGCGCTCCGCATCCGAGAGGTGCGCCAGGTAGAACACGCTGTGGCGCGGGCGCCCGTCTTCGGTGAACAGCAGTGCCTGCACATCCAGCGGCTGCCCCTCCCGCCAGGTGGCAAAACCGGGCGCTGCCAGGATATTGTTAAGCTGGATGGCCAGGTCCATGCGGTCTCTGGCCGGGAAGAAAGAATCCACCGGGAACGCCCCCAGCTTCTCAAAGGGCGGGGTCTGCGTTTGAAGGATCAGCTCGGTCAGCTCCACATCCTGTCCCTGGCTCCAGGAGTTCTCGAACAGGTTGGAGAGCAAAATGTGCTCACGCGAGCGCAGCGGATCGACATCTTCGATTCCCACCAGCCCCAGCAGGGCCGTCACCGTGCTGGAGATGCGTTCCTGCAGCGACTCACGGTTCTCCTCCCAATCCAGGTCCGGCGCGGCCAGCGAGGAGAGGATGCTCACCGGCAGCCCGGAGCGTGACCCCGGTGTAAAGACCGCGAACTGGGCGGCGTTCTTCAGCGCCTGGAGGCGCTCCGGTGAGATGCCCCATTCCGCCAGCCCGTTGCGCCAGGACATGGAAGCCTCGGTCGCCGCCTGTTCCAGCGTCTTGCCGGCGCGCCGGGCAATATCGGGATCGATCCAGGGCTGGAAATCCTGCGGTGCAAGGTTCGGGAAGTGCAGCAGCAGGTTGGTCAGGTCACCCTTGGGGTCGATGATCAGGGCTGGAATTCCCTGAAGCGCCGCTTCCTCGAGCAGCGACAGGCACAGGCCGGTCTTGCCCGAGCCGGTCATGCCGGTGACCACCGCATGCGTGGTCAGGTCAGACGGGTCGTATTTCAGGTCTTCGGTTGTCTTGCCGGTCTTGAGGTCGAATTTCCGCCCAATGTAGAATTCATTATCGGCCATGGAGAGTCTCCTCGAATTCGCTATCAGCCATACGGTAGCTGCATGTCCCTCATTTTATCCGAAAACGCGGCATAAAGAAAACGGGCAGGCGCACGGCCTGCCCGTTGTAATCCTGAGACTTTAATCTCCGCTTTCAGGTGTTTCCTGCGGCTCCGGAGGATGACTTTCTGAACCCCCATCCGATTCATCCTCCTTGGAATGTTCATCCCCGGAGTGGTCCTCGCCGGTTTTGGAATCATCCGAGCCTGGTTCCGGCTGGCCGGTCTCTGTCCCGTTATTCTCCTCCGGGCTGCCCTCATCAGAATGCTCGATCTCGACCTCGGTGGCATAGAATGATCCGTCCGCGGTGAAGTATCCCTTGACCTCCACCATATCTCCCACGACCAGCGGCGGCATCTGCGCCTGGTCGATATGGACGCTCCGGCCATCCACCACGAGGAGACCTCCCTGGATGGAATTGACCGTGCCCTCCAGGTGGAACGTGCTGGAGTGGCCATCTGTCCCCTCACCCTCCGTTCCAGACCTTTGCACTTCCGCCACGGGCACCAGGGAACCGGAAGGCAGGACCTGGACCTGCATCGCAGCCACTTGGCCGAGAGCGTCGGTCATCCCGGTCACGATCACTGCCGCGCCCTGGAGCACAGGCGAGCCGGAAAACTGCGTCTCTGAGGATAGTATTACCGGGACCCCGGACACCATGATCTGCCCGCCGGCCTGCGAGGTGACCAGCCCGCTGAACGTGATGGGGGCCTGCCGGCCCTTCTGCAGGAGCTGCGCCACCTCATCCAGCCGCTCCTGCTCGTACTCGCTTTCCAGCGCATCCCGCTGGCCCGCGTTCGCGACGAAGCTTAACCGGACCCCTTCCCAGGTTCGCTTCACCGGGTATAGATTGTCTCCAGGGAGCGTGGAGGACGAAGCCCTCACCAGCCCGGTACCGCTCAGCAGCAATACTGACGCCAGCGCCAGGGAAAAGCCCAGGCGCTGCACCAGCGGCAGGACCGCCGTCCGGCGCTTTGGGCGCATATGCGCGGCCTGTTGGATCAAGCGCGCCCGTGTCCGGTTGATGGTATCCGGAGAAGGTCCCGGTCCTTTGAGCTCGCGGGCCTGGCGCGCCGTTTCGAGGAGCGGCCGCAGTTCATCCGCCATGTCCGGGTAACGCATCAACACCGCCTCCACGCTGGCGCCATCCTGGATGGCGCGCAGGCAGTATTCCAGGGCATCAAGTATTCGATCATTCATGGTCCACCTCCGCGATCTGCCGCTGTAACGCGGCCAGCGCACGGTACTGCAGGGCTTTCACCGCATTGGCATTCTTTTTCATCAGCAAAGCCGTTTCTTCCAGGGAACAGCCCTGCCCGAACCGCAGGGACAGCACCTCTTGCTGTTCCCCCGTCAGGCAGGCATAGGCAGCGCGCACATTCCTCTTCTCTTCCCGCTGGTCAAACTCCAGGGAGGGTCCCGGGTTGTGGTCGGGATGGTCGTCGGAAATGACCTCCACCCTCCGCCGGTAGCGCCGCCGAAGGTGGTCCGCCACTACATGGGAGGCCGTGGCCAGCAGCCAGCCGCGCAGGTTCGTTTCCGGGCCGCGCCGCCGTTTGACCGCCTCCAGCAGGCGCACGAAAACGTCGCTCGCCAGGTCTTCTGCGGTCGCCGGGTCTCCCGTTCTGAAGTAGATGTAGCGATGGATATCCGGGAAGAATTGATCGTACACGGCGCCGACAGCCTGCGAATCCAGCTCGCGCAAACCGTCCAGCGCCCGCTTTTGTTGGGTATCTGACATGGGCATGGCAGCCCCCTGTTTAATGGAGGCAATTCCCTGTGTGTTCATGTCGAGTATATCATCGCCCTGCCCGGGAGCCCTGCAAACCTGTATCCTTCACCGGTAATCGTTCTCTCATACCCGTATAGTCGCCTCCGGGCGGGAAAAGTTACGGCCCGGAATCGGAAAGGCCGCCTCGCGGCGGCCCATGGGTCGCAGGCTGCCCCTAATCGGACGCTTGTGAAAAATCCCGCTGAAACTCGGCCAGGTACTGGCTGGCAATGAACGGATCGTAGATAACCACCAGGTTCTCATCGTTGCGGGTTTCGGCGCTGTTCGTGAAGTTGTAGGAGCCCATGATGACGATTTTCCCGTCGAGGATGATCACCTTGTGGTGCAGCAGCCCGTGGGTGTTGCCGTCCCGCCGCACGTCCAGTCCCGCCTGCCGGAAGGCATCATACTCGTTGCCCACATTGGAATCGATCGAGCTGTCGTCCATCACGCCGCGCACGGTCACCCCCGCTTCTGCCCGCGCCCGGATGGCCTCCGCAAGCGGGTCGGAGGTGAAGGAGAGCGCCAGGAAATCGATGCTTTCGTCAGCGTTGTAGATCAGGTCCAGCAGGTTGTTGGCGACGTTGTCGTCCGGTGAGAAATAGATATCCAGCAGCGTCCCATCGATGCTCACCCTCGGGTTGGGGGTGGGGCTGCCTTCGTCGGGGCCAAACTTGTCGTCCACGAACATCTCATTGAATTCGGTGGTGTAATCCTCCGCCACCTTCACCGAGTGGATGCGCATCAGGTTGTTGTTATCCTGGTAGGTCCCGGAATCTGTGAAGTTCATCGCCCCTGTCCAGACCTCCGAGCGGTCGATCACCATGAACTTGTTGTGCATCAGGCCCTGCCGCCGGTCGCCTAGCACTGGGATACCAGCCTCGATCAGCGCCTGCGGGTCGGCCCGGTCCAGGTTGTCGCTTTCCATCACCACCCGCACCTGCACCCCCCGCTGGTGCGCGCGGATCAGCGCATTGCGGACCGAGTTCAGGCTCAGGCTGTACATGGCCGCGTCGATGGTCAGCCGGGCCGATTCGATGGCATCCACCAGGGGGATATCCGCCCCTCCGGTCCTCTGACTGGCAACCGGGCTTTCAGGATTGGTGAAGTACAGTTCGTACCAGGGGCCTTTCACCCCGTAAGCCGCCGGCAGCTGTACCACCACGGGCGTCATGGGGACCTGCGTACCGGGCTCGGTATCGACGGCGATCGTGGGGGTGGGTGTGAAGGGGGGCGGCGTGCACGAGGCCAGGAACAGGATAAGAACAACCACCAGGATAAAGTTGGACCGCTTCATATGGATTCTCCCTGGGACCAGGATCGTCAGCCGGAGGGATGATCGCGATGAGCCCGGCGATGCCTGCTGCACCGCGGAACGCCTCTGAGTCCTGGCTGGCATACGCGCATTATAGCACAACCGTTCGAGATGACAGGCTGTATAATCTTCCTCCATGAGTACCACCACCGGAAGCCGCCAGATCGCCCGCGCCGCGGGGACCGTCATGCTGGCGATCGTCCTCGGGCAGCTCGCCGGGCTGGCGCGCAGTATCCTGGTGGCGCGGCTTTTCGGCGCATCCCACGAGCTGGATGCCTTCCTGGCGGCCAACCGAGTCTCCGAGACTCTCTTCCTGCTGGTGGCCGGCGGTGCGCTTGGCTCGGCCTTCATTCCCACCTTTACAGGCTTCCTTGCCCATGAGCAGAAAGAGAAAGCCTGGCGGCTGGCCTCCGGGATCGCCAACCTGCTGACTCTCGCGCTGGCCCTGCTGGCCCTTCTTGCCGGCTTCTTTGCCCCGCAGATCGTACGCTACCTGCTGGCGCCCGGCCTTGCCGCAGACCCTGCCCTCTTCGCGCTGACGGTGTCCCTCCTCCGCATCCAGCTGCTCGCCCCGGTGCTTTTCGGCCTGGGCGGGCTGGTGATCGGCATCCTGAACGCCCACCAGGTCTTTTTCGTCCCCGCCCTGACACCGGCCGTGTACCAGTTGGGCATCATCTTCGGCGCTCTCGTGCTTGCGCCTTCGATGGGCGTCTTTGGCCTGGCCTGGGGCGTGGTCCTCGGAGCCCTTCTCTATCTTGCCCTGCAGATCCCGGCCCTGCTCCGGCTGCGCGGCCCCTATTCTCCGGTCTTCGATCTGAAGGACACCGACATCCGCCAGGTCCTCATGCTGATGGGCCCCCGTCTCCTGGGAGTGGCCGTCGTGCAGTTGAACTTCTGGGTAAACACCTGGCTGGCCTCGCAGATGGCTCCCGGCAGCCTCACCGGTCTCACCTACGGGTTTTCCCTCATGCTCATGGCCCAGGCAGCCATTGCCCAGTCTGTTGCGATTGCGGCCATGCCCACCTTCTCCGCGCAGCATGCCCTCGGGCGCGTGGACGAACTGCGCCATTCGCTGGCCGCCTCCCTGCGCGGCGTCCTCCTGCTGGCCGTGCCGGCCAGCCTCGGGTTGATCCTGCTGCGCGGGCCCCTGGTCAGCCTGCTCTTCCAGCGGGGGAACTTTGATGAACGCAGCGCCCAACTGGTGAGCTGGGCCCTGCTCTGGTACGCGGCGGGCCTGGTGGGGCACTCCATCATGGAGGTGCTCACCCGCGCCTTCTTTGCCCGGCAGGATACGCGCACGCCCGTGATCATCGGCAGCGCTGCCATGGCTCTGAACGTGATCTTCAGCCTTCTCTTTTCCCGCTGGTTCGCCGCCCTGGGCTGGTTGCCTCATGGGGGCCTGGCGCTGGCCAATTCCCTTGCCACCGCCCTGGAGGCCGCGACCCTGTTCATCGTGATGCGCCACCGCCTGGCAGGGCTCGAGGGAGTCAGTCTCCTGAAGGCATTTGGGGCTGCCATTCTCGCCGGGCTTGGGATGGCTGGCGGACTGATCCTCTGGTTCGGCTTTGCGGGTCTCCTTCCCCTCTGGCTGGCGGTCCCCGGCGCCGTGATCCTGGGCGGCTTGATCTACCTGCTGGGCATCTGGGCGCTGCATGTTCCTGAAATAAAATCGCTCACCCGGGCGGTGAGCGATCGCTTGCGCAGGTCCCCCCAGGGATCGTAGGACCTCAGCCCCAGATCATCCAGTATAGCGTGGAGACGATGATGCCGAGCAGGACCCCGCCTGTCACCTCCAGGGGCGTGTGACCGATCACCTCGCGCAGTTCCTTCTCGTTCCACATGTGTCCCCTGAGAAGCTCCTCGAAGAGCAGGTTGATGCGCTCGGCATGCATCCCTGCCTGCCGCCGCACCCCCGCCGCGTCATAGACTACGATCATGGTAATGGCGATCCCCAGCGCGAAGACCGGGTGATCGAAGCCGTAGTGCAGCCCCACCGCATGTGTGGCCCCCACCATCAGCGCCGAATGTGAGCTGGGCATCCCTCCCGCATAGAACAACATCGCCCAGTTCCACTTGTGCGTGCGCAGGTACTCGAACGGCACCTTCAGCCCCTGCGCGATGAGCCAGGCGATCAGGGCGCTGATCAGCGCCTTGTTCTCGAACACAGCTTCAGCGTGCATCAGCCCTCTTCGTCAAAAGGCGCCAGGTCCTGGCCGGATAATTTCTGCACTTTCAGCTCAGCTTCTTCAAGGAGCTGGCTGCAGCGTTTTACCAGCGCCTGCCCGCGCTCATAGAGCCGCATGGCTTCCTGCAGCGGGTTCTCCCCGCCCTCCAGTTTGGCCACGATGCCCTCCAGCTCCTCCAGGGCCTGCTCATAGGTCAGGTCTTCCACCGCTTTTAAAGCCGCTGTCTTTGCCATGCTCGCTCCTCTCAAAGTCAGGCTTTCCGCACCTTGAATACGCCGTCGCTTACACGCACATGCATCAGATCTTCCGTTTGGCCGGTCCGCATTACCACGCCTCCATCGGACTGGCGGGTGACCACGGCGTACCCGCGCCTGAGCACAGCCAGCGGATTGAGCGCCTCCATGCGGCTTGCCATGCCGCGCAGGTAAGCAGATTTCAGCGTCAGGGAGTGCAGGCTGGCGCTGCCAAGCCTCCGTCCCGCTTCGTCGGCCCGCTGCCGTTCGGTCTGGAGCCGCCGTTCCGGGGAAGCGTAGCGCATCCCGGCCACCAGGGCCTCCAGCTCCGCCCTCCCTGCTGCGAGGTTCTCAGTGATTAACGAGATCAGGCGCGTTCCGGTATCCCCAAGGGCGGCGCTCAGATCCTGGATGGTGACCGCCGTCGCCAGCTCAGCCGCGGCCGTGGGAGTGGGCGCCCGCAGGTCGGCGGCGAAATCGCACAGGGTGAAATCAGTTTCATGGCCCACGCCGCAGATGACTGGGATGTGCGAGCCTGCCACCGCCCTCGCCAGACCCTCATCATTGAACGCCCACAGGTCCTCGATGGACCCGCCGCCGCGCGCCATCAGGATCACATCCAGTTCCAGCCGGTTCAGCCCCTCCAGCGCCGCGATTAGCGCGGCCGGGGCTTCGGCTCCCTGCACCGCGGAAGGCGCCAGCACCACTTCCACGGTCGGCAGCCTGCGCCGCAGCGTGTGCAGCATATCGCGCAAAGCCGCCCCGCTCGCCGAGGTCACGATCCCGATGCGCTTCGGGTATTCAGGGATGGGCCGCTTGCGCTCCACATCGAACAGCCCCTCGGCCTCCAGCCGGGCCTTCAGTCTCAGGAACTCCTGGTAGAGGGCGCCTTCCCCCGCAGGCTGGATCTGGTCCACGTAAAGCTGATAATTGCCCTGCACCTCGTAGATTCCAAGCCTGCCGTGCACCTCCACGGCATCCCCGCTCTGCGGAGAGATGCGCAGGCGGGCCGCGCTTGTCTTCCACATCACACAGCGCAGCGCAGCCCCGGTGTCTTTGAGCGTGAAGTACAGATGGCCCGAGCCCGGCCGCGAAAGGTTGGAGATCTCCCCGCTCACCCACACATCCTGAAGCACCGGATCGGATTCGATCAGGTTCCGCAGGAAGAGCGTCAGGCGCGTGACCGTCCACTTTTGCGCCTGGAATAGTTCGGGCTGCATGCAGGTGAGGATAACCACCTTGAGGATGCTTGTCAATCGGCAAAAACTATTACCCCTTATTAAGGAATGATCCCGCCTCTGTCCGCTCTCCTCTGCTACAATATCCTCATCCAACCATGAATTACCTCTGGTCACCCTGGCGTATGATATACCTCGAAGGCAACGAAAAGATAGAAGGCTGCATCTTCTGCCACGCGCAGGCCCAACCCGACGGACCCGGAAACCTGATCGCCTATCGCGGGAACCGGGCTTTTGTCATCCTCAACCTGTATCCCTATACCAGCGGACACCTGATGGTCGTCCCCTTCGAGCATCAGGCCGGGCTGGAAGACCTGGACGAGCCCACACGCGCCGAGATGATGGAACTCAGCACCCGCTGCATGGCGGTCCTGCGCGAGCTCTACCATCCCCAGGGATTCAATATGGGGATCAACATCGGTGAAGCGGCGGGAGCCGGCGTTCCTGGGCATGTCCACATCCACATTGTGCCGCGCTGGGTGGGCGATACCAATTTCATGTCGGCCACCGCCTCCACCCGCGTCCTGCCCGAAGTGCTGGAAGATACCTACCGCCGTGTTCGCGACGCCATGAACTGATTGCCTCGCGGGGTGGTCATGTGGCAAACCAGGTGGGGCATTTCCCCGCCCGATTCGTCTGGCCTGTTGTATCCTGGAGAATTAATGAAATCCTATTCCGGATTGGCGGCCTTCCTCCTGGCGGTCTTTTTGGCGCTGGGTGGATGCTCCGCCGCCTCCCAAACCCCTATTGCTCCAACCGGAGTGAATCCCGGCCTCACGCTGCCTGCGGGCTCCTCTACACCTGTACCGTCCGTCACCCCTTCGCTTCCCCAACCCACCCCCACACCCGTCGAGCTCGGCCCGGATGCGCAGGATTTCCCCTCCGATTACAACCCCCTCACCGGCCAGCCCGTACTAGACCTGTCTTCCATGCGCCTGCCGGCCATGCTGATCTCGATCTCCAACTTTCCCGCCGAGGCGCGTCCCCAGGCCGGGCTTTCCTTCGCTGATTATGTGTTCGAATTCTCCATTACCGAGGGCGCCACGCGCTTCCTCTCCGTCTTCTACGCCGGCTTTCCCCGGCCTGAAGTGCCCGTGGTGGGCAATTGCGAGATCCGCATGCAGCCCTTCGTGCAGACCGGGAAGGTCGTGCTCGGAAATCGCGTCTGGCTGGATCTTGACGCCGATGGCGTCCAGGATTTCGGCGAGCCGGGCGTGGGAGGCGTCTGCGTCAACCTGTACGCCCCGGACGGCCGCCGCGCCGGCCAGACCACTACCGACAGCAACGGCTATTACGGCTTCAATATCGCCTCCCCCCAGTCTCCCTCCGATCCGCCCTACGTGATCGAAGTCGCTCAGCCGCCCGGCCTGCTTTTTACCAGCTTCAAATCCACCAATGACGCACAAGACAGCGACGTGGATCCTCCGACCGGCCGCATGGAAGCCCGCGCGGACATCCGGCGCATGGACCTCGACGCCGGGCTGGTCACGGTCCCCGGTGCGGAACCCACCTCCGACCCCGGCCTCAAGCCGGTCCCGGCTGAGGTCGGACCGGTGCGCTCCGGGCGGCTGATCTACGCCGATTTTGCCAACATGTTCCAGGATTCCTGCCTGGTGTATGCCTTCGCCTCCGAGGAGGTCCTCGAACAGATCCCTACCTGCTCGATGGTCGTGCATGAGACCGCGCGCGGCGGCGCCATGCTGGAGATCGAGCGCATGCGCCGCATCGCCGAGGAGAACTGGAAGGAGGACAGCCAGTTCAACTACGCCAGCAACCGCTACACCGACCTGCCTCCCGAAGGAGGCCTGCCCGGCGCGCAGCTGGATGTCTACTTCGCGCGGCTTAATCAATCCGGCTGGAAATACGATCCGCTCATGGGGTCCTACCTGCGCTTCACCGATAACTCCGACCCCGCTGCAGAAGGCCAGCTCCACCCGGATACCGACCGCCTGACCTCGCGCCAGCTTCATTTCGAGAACCTGATCGTCCTCTTCACCGATCATGTGGTGGTCTCGCCCACCAACCTGGATATTGACCTTGCCCAGGGAGGCAACGGCCCCGCCACCCTCTTCCGGGATGGCCTCGCCTACCCCATCCAGTGGAGCACGCGTTCAGGCGAGTATGAGAAGAAGACCGGCTTCCGCCGCCCCATCCAGTGGATCAACCAGGACGGCTCGCTTGTCCCGCTCAAGCCCGGCCACACCTGGGTCATCATCGTCACCCCCTTCAGCGCGCTGGCGGATGCCGGCGGCGGGGAATGGAAGCTGCGTTACTTCGCCCCCGAAGGCTCCTGGTGAGAGTCCGGCGAACCAAAAGTCCTATGATAAATGGTTCGCTTTTCCTGCAAAACAATCTATAATTTCATTGCATCTCGCCAAACGGAGGAACAATGAAGGAGACAGAAGCTGTCATTCTTTCGGCTGCCCGCACGCCCATCGGACGCTTCCAGGGCGCGCTGAGCAGCTTCACCGCGCCCATGCTGGGAGCCCTCGCCGTCAAAGCCGCCGTGGAGCGGGCCGGCATACAGCCAGCGGACGTGGAGGAAGTTCTGATGGGCAACGTGGTCCAGGCCGGGGAGGGGCAGGCTCCGGCCCGCCAGGCCGCCATCTTTGGGGGAATGCCGTCATCGGTCGGCGCCACCACCATCAACAAGGTCTGCGGCTCGGGCCTCAAGGCCGCCATGGGCGCAGCCCAGGCCATCCGCGCCGGGGATGCGGACCTGTATGTCGCCGGGGGATTCGAATCCATGAGCCGCGCGCCCTTCCTGGTCGCCGGCCGTTCCGGTGAGTTGAAATTCGGCAATACCCAGCTGACCGACGCGCTGCTTTATGACGGGTTATGGGATCCCTTTGAGAACTGGGGCATGGGCATGGCCGCCGAGTTCATCGCGGACGAGTACGAGGTCACCCGCGAAGCCATGGATCGCTTCGCGCTGGAGAGCCATCAGAAGGCCGTCGCCGCCCAGCAGGCGGGCAAATTCAAGGATGAGATCGTCCCGGTCGAGATCAAGGGACGCAAGGGCGAGGTCATCGTGGTGGAACGGGACGAAGGCCCGCGAGGCGATAGCACGCTTGAGGCTTTGGCAAAGCTCAAGCCCTCCTTTAAAGAGGGCGGCAAGGTCACGGCCGGTAATTCCTCCACCATGAACGATGGAGCCGCGGCGGTGGTCATCGCCAGCCGGGCGTATGCTGAAAAACAGGGCCTTCGCCCCCTGGCACGGGTAGTTGGCTACGCGCAAGCAGCCGTTGACCCCAAATATCTCTTCGCTGCCCCCGCCAAAGCCATGCCAAAGCTCCTCAACCGCATCGGCTGGGGCCTGAACGACGTGGACTTGATCGAGCTCAACGAAGCCTTTGCCTCCCAGGTCCTCGCGGATGGCTACGCCCTCAGCGACCAGGGCTGGGACTGGAACAAGCTCAACGTGAACGGCGGGGCGATCGCCCTCGGGCACCCATTGGGCGCCAGCGGCGCGCGCCTGCTCACTACCCTGCTTTACGCCCTGCATGACCGCGACCTGAAGCGCGGCATCGCCTCCCTCTGCCTGGGCGGCGGCGAGGCGGTGGCTATGGCCATTGAGATGGAATAGACATGGACGCAAACGAGCGCGACGCGAAGATCGAACTGTACGGGCGCGGCTTCGAACTCCTGGCCAAAGCCCTGGAGGAACTGCCGCGCGAGATGTGGCAGTTCAAGCCCGCCCCCTCCGAGTGGAGCGTCCACGAGGTGCTCATCCATCTGGCCGATTCCGAGACCAACGCAGCCATGCGGGCGCGCATGCTCATCGTCCAGCCGGGCGGCTCCCTCATGGCCTATGACCAGGACCTCTGGGCATCCACCCTGGACTATCACGACCAGGACATCCAGGATGCGCTCGAGACCCTCCGGCTCGTGCGCAAGACCACCTATGCCCTGCTGAAGAAGCAGCCCGGCGAGGTCTTCGAACACACCGTTCAGCACCCGGAGCTTGAGTCAGCCTACGCCTTTGACAACTGGCTGAATATCTACTCAGCCCACATCCCCGGCCACATCGCGCAGATCCGGGAGAATTACCGTATCTGGCGCGACCGGCAGGGATAGGTTTTGGAGATCAACCCAGCCGGTATCTGAAAATCCCGGTGGACTTGCCCATCAGTCGCAGGATCCCCTGAGACCATCCCAGCCGGGGCTCGGGTGAATCAAAATAGTACCAATCTTGCAGCAGGCAAATGCCAGGACCCCATTCTTCGAGGTCCCGGGCGTGTTTCAGCCCAAAGTGCAGGCGGGCCTCAAAGCCGTAAACCACCAGGTGAAGGTTATCCAGCCGGAGCAGGAAGGGGGTCACGCTGTCGAAGACCAGCTCAGCGCCCGGGAACCGGTCACGCAGCTTCAGAACCAGGGACCTGATCTGCGCTTCCTCGAAATACTGGAACACGCCTTCCGCCATGAACAGGAAAGGCCGCGGCTTCTGCGGGCCGATCTCCAGCATCCACCCATCCTCAAAGACGGACATCCCCAGCAGGTGATGACGTGGGCAAGACTCCTCGATCACTCCCTGCCGCAGCTTGATGACCGCTGGTACATCCAGGTCATACCACTCTGCCCGCCCATTATCGACTCGCTCAAAACGTGTATCCAGCCCGCAGCCGATGTGCACCACCACGCCATCAGGATGACGCTCCAGGAACTCCCTGGCAAAGCGATCGAACTGGCGGGCTCTGATCAGGACCAAAACCTCATCGTGCGAGTGCATCCGGATCTTTGAAAAATCAAAATCGAGGCGCTCCATGATCCCGGTAGCCTTTGCATCGAGGAGTAGGGCATCCGGGCGAAGAGCCTCTTTTGCTCGTATGTAGAGCGGCATGAGCAGCGTTTCGGATACGCCGTGCAGTCTGGGATCAATTTTCTCGGTCATGTTTCCACCTCAACCATCTGTCTTTCTCAGCACAATGACTCGATACAGTCCGCGCATGATGCTGGGCTCGTCGGATTCGATCCGGCAGGACAGGCCCTCGGTCATGTCCCTCAAACGCCGGTTGATATCGGTTCCCAGGAGAATGGCAGCCTGCCTCACCAGCCGGCGAAGCCATCCCGCATGAGAGTCGCCTCGCAGGAATTTATCGAAGAGGACGATGCGCGCCCCGGGTTTGAGCGCCTGCAGTGTCGCTTCCAGGCAGCGGCGCCCATCCGGGACCACGCTCAAGATCAGGCTCAGCAGGGCCGCATCCATGCTCCCCGCTGCAAGGAGAGGCTCCTGCGCATCGCTTCGTACCAGCATGACCTGCGCTGCCGCCCGTGGGGTTTTCGCCCTCGCCTTTTCCAGCATATCGCGGCTCAGGTCCGTTCCGATCACCCGCGTATGCCCGGGCAGTTGCACCAGGTCCGAGCCTGTGCCGATCCCGACGATAAAAAGACCCTCCCCCGGGCGTAAAGCCAAAAGCTGAAGCGCCCGCCTTCGCCCCGGCAGGAATAACCGATCCAGCAGGTCATCATAGACCGGCGCCCACAGGCGATAGATGATCCTATTCCAGCGGTTCGTCATCCTCATGGTGCAGCTCATCCTTGAGAGCCTTCATTGACTGTGGCCGCATGGGTCAGGCCGGCTTTCTGAACTCAATGCAGTACAGCCAGCCCTTCCAAACGTCATTAACCCGGGTCTCGTGCATATCTGCGGGGACCAGATCGACAGGCGGCTGGATAGGCCCGCGGGCGCCGCCGAATGACCGCTTGAACCCCGGGACATACTTCTCGTAACCGCGCGCCCCCTTCTCGGTCTCATCTGCGATCAGGATGCGCGCCCCGGGGCGCGCCACACGGATCATATCGTCGATGGCCGCCTTCTTGTCGTTGAAGAAGTTGATCCCGCCTACGTGGAATACTCCCTCGAAGGAATTGTCCTTGAAAGGCAGCCTTTCCCCGTTACCCAGGAATAGCTCCACCTGCCAGCCCTTCTTCTTCACATATCGCCTGCAGTTCTGAAGCTGCCCCTGTGAGATATCCAGCCCGAAGACCTCCCCCACATCCGGACGATCCGCGATGTACGGCAGGTTCACCCCCGGGCCGATCGAGACCTCCAACACCCTTCCGCCGTGAGGATCCAGCCTGTCGGTGATCTCCCGCCTTCCAGTTTCCTCGCTCATTCCGATATAGGCAAAGGCGATCTTCGAAAATGCCCGGTATCCCCATGAGAGCAGATCGTACATTTTCGCGAAGCGCAGGTTGAATCCCTGCAGGGTCTCAGTCTGGAGGAACCTGGGGATCCCATCCCGAATCTCATAGCTTGCAGGGCAGGCGCCGCATGTGAGCCGGCCTTTCTGGATCAGGGGTTCAGAAGGACCGCTGAGATCCAAACTTCCGTGACAGTCCGGACATGCCAGGAGTTCAAGCGTTTCCCGTTTCATGCTGTTTCCTCCTACCAGATCCCCGGGATCAAACGTTTTGTCCGGCTCTTGTAATCGAGGTATTCTTCGTGGAACTGCTGCACCAAAATGTCCTCCTCAACCTTCATGCGATACGCCAGTCCGGGCAGGATCAGCAGGAGGATCGCCCCCAGCCCAAGGACGCTTCCATAGCCGGTCGCGACACCCAGCACGACCAGCAGGAATCCCGCATAGCTCGGGTGCCTGATGCATCGATAGGGCCCCTGTGTGACGAGATGACTCCCTGCTTGCGTCTGGAGATGCCCCGAATACTGGCTTCTGATCCGCGTCCGTGCCCATATGCCAAGGCCCACACCGGCAAGCGCCAGCCCGAGCCCCGCCCATTGCATCGCTTCTGAACGCGGCAGGGCAGCTGGCATCCAAAGGTATTCCACGGGAGGAAGAAAGAAGGCCGCCGCCATTCCGGGCAGGATCGCCCAGAACGACAGGTCTCCCTTTTCCTCGTGGACGGCCTTCCCGCGGATCCCCCATAATGGCGTCTTCCGAATGGCATACGATGCCAGCGCCGAGGCCGGATAGGCCGCGCCTGTCGCCAGCAGGAACCAGCCCAGGAGGTTCTGGCTCAGGGTCTTCAGCCCCAGCCATCCCAGCAGCAATGAGAGTGCCGGAGCGACGCACAGCAGGAAGAAAACTGCGCCCGGGCTCATGCTTTGCTCCTTTCTCGGACGACCTCGCTAGGGGACGGTGGGGATCTTGAGCAGGATGCCCACGGCAAACCCAACCAGCGCGCTGACCGTTCCGATCACCGCCATCTCCAGGCCGCTTTTCCAGGGACGGCCCACCGTTATGCGCGCCTTATACGCGCCCACACCGAAAAGCACCAGGGCCGTGATAAGGACCGAGACCAGGATGCTCGTCTTGACCGGCAGGACCATGAACGGGACGAGCGGGATCAGCGACCCGACGACCGCCGCAACGCCCACCACAAGCGCCGAGCTCAGTGCCTTCTTCCGGTCGGTCGGCGTCAGGCTGTGCTCTTCGGCCATCATGACCGCCACCCAGATATCCTGGTTGGCCGTGATGGTATCCACGATCCGTTTGAGCAGCTCTCCTTTAAATCCCTTCTTCGCGTAGATCCCCTGCACCTCCTCCCGCTCCAGGTGCGGGACCTCGCGGATGTGACGGTATTCGCGCTCCCGTTCGCTTTCATAAAAATCCGCATCCGCCATGGTGGAGGTATAGGCCACCGCCCCCATCGAGACCGACTCTGCGAAGGTGGCGGCCAGCCCGGCCACCAGGACAATGCGCGCATCGCTGGTTGCCGCTGCCACGCCCAGGATCACGCCCAGCACGTTGACCAGTCCGTCCTGCCCGCCCAGGATGATATCGGACAGGGACGATGCCTGCCGGTGCGGATCGCGGTTGTCCTCCAGATCTGTGATGATTTGTTCGACCATGACTCTTCCTTCAAATTGAGATTTCGGGTATGAAGACAGGGGCAGCCAGCCCGGTGATCGATCGTTCTCGTGATTGAAAAATGCCAGATCAGCTCCCATCCGGGAGGCCGCTACTCATCCTGCACATGAGCGATCCCCTGCTTGAAAAGGGTGACCAGGTGGGGATCATCGAGGCGGTAATAGACTTCCTTGCCCTCCCGGCGGGATGTCACCAACCGCATCTGCCTCAGGCCGCGCATGTGATGCGAGACCGCCGACTGGCTCACTCCCACCAGCCCGGCCAGCGCGCTGATGTTCTTTTCCCCGTCCAGGAGCTCGCACAGGATCAGGACCCGGCTGGTGTCGCTGAAGGCACGGAACAGCTCGGCCACATGTGCGGCGGTATGTTCATCGATTTTCGGCATGGGCTTCCTTGTCCTCATAACAAACATATGAACATATACTCATTTGTTTCATTATACCTCAAACGAATAGGCTTTGTAAACCCCTCAAGTCGGCTGATGTTTGGCTTTAGAGTGCCTGGGCGGGCGGCAGGCTTTCAGGGACCGCCGCGGCCTGTCCCCTCCCCGCCCCGCCATTTTCTTCGACCTGCTTCGGGTCGCGTCGCGAAAGCCGTTCTGCCCCCGCCTGAAGGACGACGATCACGCCGGCCATGACCTCCACCATGCTGATCAAACCGCGCAGATTCTGGTTTGCATCTGTCAGGTTATTGGACATGGGCAGCATCATCCCCGCAGTGTTGAAGCTCGCATGGAACAGGGTCACCAGCAGCAGGCTTCCGCGGGTACCGTTGTACATCCAGGTCAGCAGGATGGACTTGACCAGTGCATCGACCATAAACCAGAGGAAGGTGATGGTATCCCAGTGCGTCACGAACTTCGGCAGGTGCCACAATCCCCAGATCACCCCGAGGATCAGCGAAGCCGTCAATGCGCTGTATTTTGCCTGCAGGCGCGGCAGTACATACCCCCGCCAGCCCATTTCCTCTCCATTGGCAATGAAGTCGAAGATAAAGAAAGGTATGACCAGCAGGAGAAGAGGCGCCGGGGGCAGGAGCTGGCGGGCCAGGACCGGCTGAAATCGATGGGTGACCCGGACAGGGTGGCGTGGATGGCGATCGCCAGGAAATTCAATCCCGGGATCAGAAAGAAGGCCGCCAGATACCACTTCCAATCCACCCGCCAGATCAGGTACCGCTTCAGCATCCTGACTACGCCGGTCCATCCCAGGGTCAGAGCCGTCATGATCAGGGCCGCAACGATGAACCCCCACCCCAGGAAAATATAGACCG
>CAZSPX010000020.1:0-1213 GCA_964608885.1 uncultured Anaerolineaceae bacterium
CAGGAATTCACCGCTGATGCGTTCTACTGCCGGTCATCAAAAGACCGCATCGCACGCGATGCGCCGCCGGAGTCCATCTCCGGTTTCGTCATCCTCCTGAGGGCCGCAGACCGCAGATACGAATATCATGCCAGCGACCGGGAGGTCATCTTCTGCCGGCTCATCCCTTGAGCCAGCTCCAGCGATCCGTGATGAACAAGCAGCCGCCGGGAGCATGGCTCCCGGCGGCTTTTCCTTTCAGGCGGTCCGCTCCCCCAGGATCGGACCACGGGTTACGCGACCCTTATTTCTTCTTCAGAATGGTGGTGGTCATCGTGTCGCTTGAGCCGATGCCATCATCCGTCAGGACAGCAGTATTTGTGATCACCGTGCCCGCGGGAGTGCCGCGATTCACCTGCACCATGTAGGTATAGACCTGGCTTTGGTGGGCACCCATGATCCCTTTCCAGACGATGCTGTTCGAAGCCGCATCATAGAACTTGAAGTACGGCGTCTGGCCGACGAAGGTCGTGTTGGCCGGGATCGGAGCTGTGACCAGGAAGGGCTGCGCGGCCGGCCCGGGGTTGTTTACCTTGATATGGTACACAATGTACTGACCCGGATAAGCCGTTTCCGGAACCCCGCTCACATCCACTTTAACCAGCGTCTTGGCATTCCAGACGACGATGCGGCCCCAGCTTCCATTCGGAGCCTTGTTCAGGACCGCAATATTGACGCCATATTGAACGTCGTTATCGCGGGGGTCGCCTGAGCCGAGGACGGTATCGCCAAGATCAACGCCATAAAGATCATAGAGTGGAGATTTGTCACCCCAGGTGATCTTGGTGGTGTAGCTGCCCTTGGCAGGAACGACCACGCTCGCCGCGGCATCCCAGAAGTATAGAAGACCATTTGCCTCCCTGTAGCGCAGGCCGGGGTAATATCCAAGCGAGTCATGGAACTGCGACACGCCCGGGAGAGCTGTGAAGGTCTTGGTCTCCAGGATGCCACCCAGGCCGTCTCCCCGCCTGGCTGTGAAGGCTGTGGTTTTCTGCAGCGTGAAGGTGGAGTTGCCGGGCTGGCAGCGGGAGTTGAGGCGCAGGTGCGCATCGCTCGTCCCCATGCCCTCCCATTCCAGCGGCCAGTAATGGCTGTCCACCACCAGCAGCGCGTGCTTGGGACCGTAGCTCGGCGAATCATACAGGGCGTTATAGAGGGTATAGTCAAAATCGTA
>CAZSPX010000020.1:1313-23361 GCA_964608885.1 uncultured Anaerolineaceae bacterium
CCGGCCCACTGCACACCCACATCGCTGACATCGTGCAGGCGCAGGGCGATCTGCTTGCCGGCAAAGCCGCTCAGGTCGAAGCGCAGGATACCCTGTTTCTCCCCGTTCAGAGCATAGACGCCTGTGCCGTCATCCACCATGTACCCATCCATATCGATCAGCGGGACCCAGGTGGCGCCAAAGTCCTCAGAGACCTCCACATAGCCGTAATCGTAGTCCTCTTCAAAGCTCCAGTAGCTGGAGAAGGAGAAGATCGGCGCAACGGCTGTCGTCAGGTCAAAGTCGTGTGCAAGGAAGAAATCCGCCAGGTCAGCCTGTCCGGACCACCAGCCCTGACCTGTTCCAGCCAGGTTGGGGGTGTCCACCACCTGGTCGGGCAGGTTGATCTTGATGCCCTGGGCGGTGTGCTTCGGGCGCAGGGAAAGCTGCCCCACCGTAACGGTGTTCGCGCCGGTCATGTAATCCATTTCGACCGGGTTTGCCCAGCCGACAAGGTAGCGGAAGAAGAGCGGGAAGGGCGCGGGCTGCATTCCGCCCAGGATGCCATTCCACGACCCGGCTTCCATGATGACCCAGTTGGAGGGCGAGCCCTGTGCGTCAGTGGTGTAGATATCCGGCAGACCGAAGGCGGCATGGCCGAATTCCTCGGCGATCACGCCTACATCAATGTTCTCCGGGTCCATGCTGTATTCGCGCACGTAGATATTCCGGTCCGGGCATCCGGGAGACCCGGCTGTGCAGGCCAGTTTTCCCGTAGGATACTCGATGGCCGAGGCATGCGACCAGATGGCGAAGTCACCCTGTGACCCGCCGCCGGCCTCCTGGCCCATACCCGCATGGATCACGGTGAAGTTGTCAACCACGCCGTCCCCGTCGCCGTCATAGGTCTGCCAGGGGAAATTCGGGTTGTCGACGTTAACGGCTTCCACGACTTCATTGACCAGGTCGCGGGCCAGGACATTATGGTTGCTGCCGCTGCAGTTATCGGCGCCGTACCAGCCCTCGGAATGCGCTGCCTGCAGCCATTTGGGATAGATCAGGCCCTTGGGGACGAACTGTCCCTCGGACTGCTCCAGGTAATAATTGGCCATCGTGTTGCCGCGCAGGTCCACCGTTCCCAGGTTCGGGTGATGGACGATCACGCCGGCCTTCGGGCCAACCCCAAAATACAGCTGGGAGTACAGGGCCGGGGTGGTATCCTCATACCAGATGGTGTTGTTGTCGCGCGGACCGGGGGCCGGGATCTCATTATGGAGCGGGCCGACAGTGGTCACAGGTGTGCCGCACCAATCAAAGCTGTCGGTGTTGGGGAATTCCACAGGCACGGCCAGGCTCATGATCTGCGGCGTGGCCTCATCGATCGTCTGAAGGTCCATTACCCCGCCGCTGCCCTTGCGCTCATTGTCGAGCAGCTTCTGAAGCTTCTCGGGGTTGGGCGTGGTGGGATTGCGTTGGGCCCATTCCTCCCGGAAAGTCTTGACCGCCAGGGTCCGGGCTTCCGCGTTGACCAGGAAGATGCCCTGTTCCTCCAAAACGTTCAGGACCTGATCATCCCTGGGGACCCGGTAGTGCGCTGTGAACTTGCCATCCTGGAACATGCCCAACGACTGGACGCTCTTGACGATGTCCGCGTTGGTGGGTGCCTGTGCAAAGGAAGACCCCACCAGCGAGACCATCAGCATGATCGCCAGGCATATAACAAGGAATTTATTCCGCATTTTGATTCTCCTCAAGAAAAGAAAATTTGGGAACATCATCTTTCGAGGTTGACTTTTCTGCCTGTTCTGGGCCCCAACCCCTCCTTTCCGGATTTCCCGCTGCACATGTGCCGGCATGTGACAAAAATGAATAAATTCATAGCAGTATTCGGACAAATGGGGATATCAGATCGCGTACACCTCCTCTGAGTCACTGAATTTGGACAAAACGAACCGTAAATATAAAATTCGTGAATTTCTTCACTATAAATTTCAAAAAAATAAATGCAGTTCCAGGCTGCAATAAAAAGACTGCCGAAGATGGTTCGCTTCGGCAGTCTGGCGATCTGCATCCCTCACAGACCCATGACTTTGCGCCCCCACCTCGCGGTGGGTTTGCCTTTTCGGCCTGTACTGATAAAGTTGATCTCTACAATTATTGTTGATTCTCCCTAAAAAGGCAAGCCCCACTTTTGTCCCATCCGGGGCATCCACCGGTCAGGTTCAGCGTCCTGGGAGGCCTCAGGTCTCATCCCTTCTTGCGCGGCTTCAAATGCTCCTTCAGGAACTGGCCGGTATAGGACTGTTTCACCTTCATGAGCTGCTCGGGGGTGCCTTCAGCGATCAGCTCCCCACCCCGGTCGCCGCCTTCCGGCCCCAGGTCGATCAGCCAGTCCGCCACCTTGATGATATCGAGGTTGTGCTCGATGATCAACACGGAGTTGCCGGTCTCCACCAGCCGCTGCAGGACCTCGATCAGCTTGTGGACATCCGCAGCGTGGAGGCCCACGGAGGGCTCATCCAGGACATAAAGGGTCCGGCCGGTCGCGCGCCGCGAGAGCTCCTTGGAGAGCTTGACGCGCTGGGCCTCCCCACCGGAGAGCGTGGTGCCCGGCTGCCCGACCTTGATATATCCCAACCCCACCTCCTGGAGCAGCTTGAGCTTGTTCAGCATGGGCGGGAAGTTCTTGAACTCCTCCAGTGCGTGGTCCACGGTCATGTTCAGCACATCCGCGATGCTGTATTTGTCGCGGAACTTGACCTGCAGGGTCTCACGGTTGAAGCGTGTGCCGTGACAGACATCGCATGGGACGTATACATCGGGCAGGAACTGCATCTCGATACGCAGCTCGCCCTGTCCCTGGCAGGCTTCACAGCGCCCGCCGTGCACATTGAAGGAGAAGCGGCCCGGCTTGTAGCCGCGGACCTTGCTCTCCGGCAGCTCGGCGAAGAGCTTGCGGATCTCATCGAACAGGCCGGTGTACGTCCCCGGATTGGAGCGTGGGGTGCGCCCGATGGGAGATTGGTCAATGTTGATGATCTTGTCCAGGTGTTCCGTGCCCTCGATGCGCTCGTGGTCGCCGGCCATCATGTGAGAGCCCATCAACCTTGCGCCCAGGGCATGGTAGAGGATATCCGTCATCAGGGTGGATTTGCCGGAACCGCTCACGCCGGTGATGCACACCAGCCTGCCCAGTGGGATCTTCACGTCGATGTTCTTCAGGTTATTGGCGCGCGCGCCGACGATCTTGAGGGCGCGCCCATTGCCCGTGCGCCGCTGAGCCGGGATCTCCACCTGCTTGCGCCCGGAGAGGTATGCGCCCGTCAGGGATTTGGGGTTGGCAATGATCTGCCGGGGCGTCCCCTCCGCGATCAGCCGGCCGCCATGTTCGCCGGCCGCAGGCCCCAGGTCGATCACCCAGTCCGCGGTGCGGATGGTCTCATCGTCATGCTCCACCACGAGCACGGTATTCCCAAGATCACGAAGTCCCTTCAATGTTTCCAGCAGGCGGGTGTTATCGCGCGGGTGCAGGCCAATGGAGGGCTCATCCAGCACGTACAGCACGCCCACCAGGCGCGAACCCACCTGCGTGGCCAGCCGGATGCGCTGCGCCTCCCCGCCGGAGAGCGTGGCCGCCGAGCGGTTTAGCGTCAGGTAGTCCAGCCCCACGTTGACCAGGAATCCCAGACGCTCGGTGATCTCTTTCAGGATGCGCTCTGAAATGGCTTTCTGGCGTGCGTTGAGCGGCCCACGCGGCGCCGCCAGCCTCCGGGCCCATTCCAGCGTGCGGTTCACTGGCCAGGCCGTCACCTCGATGATGTTGGTATCATCCACGGTCACCGCGATGGCCTCGGGCTTCAACCGCTTGCCGCCGCAGGTGGGACAGGGACGGTCAGACATATATTCGCTGATCTTCTCGCGGATGTACTCCGAGTTGGTCTCGCGATAGCGGCGCTCCAGGTTGGTAATGACGCCTTCAAAGGTCCGGGTGAACTTGAACTCGTTGCCGTTGGTGTTGTGGTACACCATCTGCACCTGGCGCTCGCCCGAGCCGTACAGGATCACGTTCATCTGTTCCCTGGTGAGCTCGCTGACCGGTTTGTTCAAGTCGATATGGTAGGCGCGCGCCGCGGCCTCCAGGCTCTGCCAGTAGTAGCCTCCCTCCTCGCGCGGCCCGCTCCACTCCAGGCTGGCAATGGCTCCCTCTTGCAGCGACCGGTCGGGGTCAGGGATGATGCGGTCCGGGTCGATCTCCAGCTTGCTGCCCAGGCCCTGGCAGTCCGGGCAAGCTCCGTGAGGGGTGTTAAAGGAAAAGGTGCGCGGCTCGATCTCGCCGACGCTGACGCCGTGGACCGGGCAGGCGAGGTGTTCCGAATAGTTGATATCCCGCCCACTTCCCTTTGCTCCGCCGTTGGCGCTGCTCTCCTCGAGCAGGTGAAGCGTGATATAGCCTTCGCCGAATTTCAGCGCCGTTTCCACCGAGTCGGTCAGACGCGTGCGGGAAGCCTTCTTTTCTTCGGGCTCCCCGGGATGATTGATCACCAGCCGGTCCACCACCGCTTCGATGGTGTGCTGCTTGTAGCGGTCCAGGTTGATCTCGTCATCCAGACTGTGCACCGTCCCGTCGACGCGGGCGCGCGTGAAGCCTGACTTGCGGATCTCCTCAAAGACCGCCTGGTAGGTGCCCTTGCGGCCGCGCACCAGCGGCGCGAGCACCAGCATGCGGGTCCCCTCGGGCAGCTTCTCAACGGAATCCACGATCTCCTGGGCGGATTGCTTGACCACCTCCCTCCCGCAGATGGGGCAGTGCGGAATGCCCACCCGCGCGAACAGCAGGCGCATAAAGTCGTAGATTTCTGTGACCGTGCCGACCGTGGAACGCGGGTTGTGGCTGGTGGATTTCTGGTCGATGGAGACGGCCGGGGACAGGCCCTCGATATAATCCACATCGGGCTTGTCCATCTGTCCGATGAACTGGCGGGCGTAGGCTGAGAGGGACTCGACGTAGCGCCGCTGCCCCTCGGCAAAGATGGTATCGAAGGCCAGCGAGCTTTTCCCGCTGCCCGAAAGCCCGGTGATGACCACCAGCTTGTCGCGCGGGATCTCCACGGTGATATTCTTCAGGTTATGGACACGCGCCCCGACGACGCGTATGGAATTGGAGGACATGGAACTCCTTGCTCAAACAATTAACGAGGAGAATTCAATTCTGGTTCAATTCCCCTCCGACCGCCAGATGCAGGTCTGACGGTCCTGAAATGAGGGGTTCCTGCCATATATGGGGGGCAGGGATACGATCTACAAATCCGCCCCGCGGCGCGTGTGCAGGGGAATACGAGGGTCCTGGAAGGGAATAGGGAGGACACGATCTTCATTATAGTACTTATGTTCTATTAATGGAAGAGGCGACAGCCTATTAGGACGCCGCGGCAAAACTTGATTATACCAATATGGGAAACGATACTCACAAAAAGATCGAAATACTTGAGAATGGACTAAAGGGAAGGTTCTTTTTCGCACCGGCCGGGAGCGGCAATGGATAACACTGACGGGGTCCATGCGCCCTGCTATAATCAAGTGCGGGGAAGAGGATCATCCCATAGTCCATGCAGCATCGAGGCAAGCATCGCATGAGCGAGGATTACGAAGATCAGCTCTACGAAAACCTGAACCTGAGAGAGACCCATGAACTGCTCGATATCTGGGAGCACGGCGACCCGGATGAATGGCAGGAGGAGGTCTACGACCTGATCGGGGAGATCCTGCTTGAGAGGCTCGGGCAGCTTCCGCCGGCCTCCCCCAAATGGCAGGCGAGACAGCGCATGGAGGCTGCGGAAGAAGCCTGGCAGGCGGGAAATCTGGACGCGGCGGCAGGCAAACTGGATCAGGTCCTGCAAGTGCGTCCCGACCTTGCGGAGGCCCACCACCTGAGAGGGCTGATCCACGCGGAGCGGAAAGAATACATACAGGCTGTTGAAGCTTATCAAAGAGCGCTTCGATTGAACCCGGGACTGAGGGAGGTGCGCCAGGACCTGCAGGATGCAGAGCTGGAATATGAAGATTCGTTCCGAAATTCGGCAGCCAGGCAGCACCTAGATCGGGCACGTGAACTCCTGCGCAGGGGGAACGAGGAAGAGGCTGAGGCCGAATGCGAACTGGCACGCGAGTCGCTCCCGGAGCTGGGACCGGCCCACAATGAGCTCGGCGAAGTGCTGGATGAAATGGGGAATCCGGTGAAGGCGATCCTCGAATACCAGAAGGCGCTCCAGCTCGACCCGGACCTGGAGCAAGCCTGGTACAACCTGCGGGATTGCGAGGCGGAGCTTCTGGAGGATTTCAAGCGTTCCGAGGCGAAGAGTCTCCTGGACCGGGCATGGGCCAATTTACAGGATGAACAGGCAGACCAGGCCCTGAGGGAATGCGAGCTGGCGCGGCCATTGCTTCCGCCCATCGCACCGGCATACAACCTGCTGGGACTGATCTTGCAGGGGTTGGACAGACTTGAGGCAGCAGAGGAAGCTTATCTGCAGGCGGCGCGCTGCAATCCTCGTTTTATTGCCGCCCGTGAGAACCTTGCAAATGTGCGCCTGAAAATTGAGGAGGAAGAGCATCGTCAAGCCGCCCGGCAGGAGCGGGAGGAGATTCCCTCCTCAACACTAGATGAAGGGCCGGGCCTGGGCGAGGCCTGGAAGGAAAACCCGGCGCCCGGGTGGGTGTACCGGGACCTTTCCGCGCTGTACCTGAGCGGATGGCCCGGGTACCGCACTCGGCCAGGGCGCACGGGTTACGATCAATTGGACTCGGAATTTGAGAATGCCCATATACAAGGCATGATCCTGCGGCGCATGTTCACACTTAAAATGCGGACGCACAATCCGCTCAACCTGCTGGCCATGACCGCAGTGGGGTTGGTCCTTTGCCTGCCGCTCCTCGGATTCATGGCGCTTTCAGATGGAGATCCATTCACCCTCATCACGGTGCTGTTCCTGAGCCTGTATTGGATCCCTGGGATCGTTCTGCTGGTCAATGTCCTCGCGAGCCTGCGTTCGATGCTTACGGGGGAGGATGACGGTACAGGTCACGAGTTTTTCTAACCTCAGGCATCAGGACAGGGCGCGGCAGGCAGGCCCGGGTGATGGAGCAGGGTGGTTGGCTTGATTTTGCGATACCCGCCCCTACCGTGTCAGGGCGTTATTTGATAGATCACGGCATCGGAATCGCGATAGACCTCGGTCATACCGGGATCCTGGGCGGCACGGTCCATGAAGGCGGTGTGTTTCAGGTCGGTCAAAACGTAGCGCGCGCCGAAGTCCTGAAGGATTGAGGCGGAGGGGGCTTCAACCCGGCCCCGGCTGACGGCCACCCACTCATCATAGAGATCCGCGTTATAGAGCTGCATGTAGGTTGGATCGAGGCCGATCAGGTACGTATTGTGGGCGTTATAGAAGAACAGGCGCGGAAAGTCATCCCAATCCGTCTGGAACACCCGCTCCCCGGCGGGCGTGTTCGCCTGCAGCCAGGCTGAAGCCGCGGCGTAGGTCCCATACGGTTTGGAAGCCTGCAGGCTGCTGCGTGATCCGGAATATGTCATGACGATCCCGGGGATGAGAACCACGAGCAGCGCCAGCACAGGGAGCCTGCGCTGGAGAATGGCTGCGAGCCGGCTTCTGAAGGAGGCGACACCCGCCTGAATGGAGTACTGTTCAAGAACAGGCGTCCAGGCAAACGCCGCGAAGACAAGGGCGAATGCCGGGAAGTATTCGATAAAGCGGCGGGACTGGAACAGCATAAAACCGAACAACAGCCCCAGCCCCAGGCTGAAGGCCGTGCGCAGATCCATGCGCCTGCCACTCAGCCCGAGGGCAAGAACGCCGCTGACGAATGCCGCCAGGGCGAGCGGGGAGTTGCTCAGAAGCTGCCCTGTATCGTAGGGAAACCACTCGTTCCCCACGCTGACTTCGGTGCCGCCGGTCAGCTTGGGGAGGATATGCAGGACTGCAAAGACAATATTATGGGGGAAATAGGGGTTTACGACCAAGCCGAGCAGTGTGCCGATCGCAACGGGGACCAATGGACGAAGGTCAAGCTTCCGATTCACAAGCCAGACAGCCAGAACGAAAATCCCCGCGCAGACCAGGAGCAGCGGAAAGGCATCGTACAGCCACACATAAAGGAAGGCCAGGGCCCCCAGGCGGGTGTATTTGCGCCTCAGGAGCCAGTCCAGCCCCAGCATGAGCACTGCAAGGGAGAGCGATTGAGCCCGTGTAATGCTCATCCGGAAGATAAAGGCCTCGGAGACCGCTACCAATCCCAGCGCCCAAAGCCCGGCGTGGGGGAGACGCTGATTCTTGAACAGGTTCCAGACGCTCAAAAAGGCCAGGGAGGCGAAGAAGACCGCGGCCCACTTGGCCCCCAGGCGAAGGTCACCGAAGGTAAAAGGCATCAGGGCGGCATGGAAGAGGAAATGATGGTCTGAAAACTCCCGGGCGTTCAAGATGGAAAGGGGGAGCCAGGGAAATGCCGGCCTCACCCCTTCCGTGCGCATGATGTAAGCCAGCTTGATGTGATAAAAGCCGTCATTATCGGGCAGGTCGGGCGTGGAGAATTGGACCAGGACCATGAACAGCCCGAAGACCGCGAAGAGGGCAAGGCCAGGCCACAGCCCGCGCAAGAGAGCAAGAACACTCCGGCGTTCAAAACGGACAGAGCGCCAGGAGTTCCATCGAGCTTGAATACCGGTCTGGAAGGGCTGTGAGCGTGTCTTGTTCATGGTCGTGTTCCTTCGAGGGGTCCTGCAGGCAGGAGGGATCTCCTGCCTGCAGGGTCTGTCATCATCGCTACTGTTCAGTCGTGGCTGCCGCCGTTGGTGTTATCGTCGCTCCCACCACCGCCGCCCCCGCCCCCACCGCCATGGTCGTCGTTGGTGTTGCTGCTGCCCCCACTGCCGTCATTGGTGTTGGTTCCGCCGCTGTCGTCATTCGTGTTACTGTTGCTGCCATGATCGTCATTGGTATTGCTGTTGCTGCCGCTGTCATCATTGGTGTTGCTGTTGCTGCCGCTGTCATCATTGGTATTGCCATTTTCATCCAGGCTGCTGTTGGAGTTATCCTCCAATGAGCTGTTGGAATTGTCATCCAGGCTGGTGTTGGAATTGTCGTCATATACGGAGCTGTTGGAGTTGTCGTCCAGGCTGCTCACCCCGGAGGAAGAGAGGTCCAGCCCGCCCACAATGCGGGTTGTATCCAGGGCCCTCAGCACGTCCGGCCTCACGCTCTCGGGGGCGCTGGCGGCCAGGCCGCTCAGGATCGTGGCGTAGCGCGTCAGGGAGGCGGTGATCTCCGAAGCAATGCGGCCGGCCCGGGCAGGATCCTCCTTCGAGAGAGAGCCCAGTTCCAGGATGGCGCTGTTCAGATCCAGCTCGAAAGCAAGCACGCTCTGGCTCACCTCGGCATGACGCCCCTCCCGGATGAGGGCCGCAATCTCCTCCAGCCGCCGGTCCGCAAAGCGGATCTTCAGTTCAGCCCGGTCCCCTGCGTCAGACGCCAGGCTCAGGCGTGCCTGCTCAACGCCGGTCTTGAGGGAGTAAAGGGCGTCGCCGGGGATGGCAGCCTTGGCCGCTGCCGAGGTAGCACCGATCCCACCGACCACAAGGATGAGCACCGTCAAGATCAATCCAACCACTTTTCGTCCAAATCTATGTGCGTTCATGTTTTTTCTCCTGTTCGATCCATTTGAGCTTTCGAATTCCATGCGTTCATCTTACCTGCCCGACCAACGCGGGGGAATTGCCATCGGTCGAAGATCCGTGGAGACCTACGGCTCCGGTTCTTAAGACCTTGGTCGCATGGATCTACGATCCTTGGGCCCATCCGCTTTCCCTTCCCCAAACGTATAATATTTAGAAGAGGTCTCCGGAGCCGCCTTCCTTCAATATTCGGGGAACTCAACCACCCCGGGAGGGTTGATGAAGTCCAGGATCAGGAAATTCATTGCGGATCTGACACTCAGCCAGCGCTTTATGATTTCCGGGCTGGTCGTGCTGCTGGTCGGGATGCTTGGGATCGGGGCCTGGGTCTCGAGACAGATCGAAACGGGCGTCATCCGGCGAACCGGCGCCACGACGGCCCTGTACGTGGACAGTTTCATCTCCCCCAACCTGCAGGAGCTTGGCCAATCGGACGAGCTGCTGCCGGAGCATATCGAAAGGCTGCGGACCCTGCTCAACGGCACGGCCATGGGGCAGCAGATCGTGGCCTTCAAGGTCTGGGATACGCGCGGGAGGCTGCTCTACAGCACCGATGCCAGTATCGTGGGAAAAACCTACCCGATGCATGGCGGAATGCTACGCGCAAGATTGGGAACAGTGGATGCCGAGATCAGCCAGCTCCAGGATGAGGAAAACGCCGCCCTTAAGGCGGAACATGACCACTTGCTGGAGATATACAGCCCGGTATGGCTGAACGGCACCAACCGGATCATCGCAGTGGCGGAGTTCTACCAGCTGCCCGATGACCTCGACCGGGAGATCGGGATGGCCCGCCGCCAGACCTGGCTGGTTGTGGGATTGGCGATCCTCGGGATGTACCTTTTGCTCTCCGGTCTGGTCCGCAGCGCCAGCAATACCATCACCCGCCAGCAGGCCGAACTGGCGCGCCGGGTGACACAACTCACCTCCCTGCTGGCCCAGAATCAGGAATTGCACGGGCGAGTCCGGCGGGCAGCGGCCAGCGTTGCCCTGCTCAACGAAGGTTACCTGCGGCGCATCGGATCCGAGCTGCACGATGGACCTGCACAGGTCCTGGGGCTTTCCGTTCTCAAGCTGGATGCCCTGGCCGGACGCATCGAAGCGCGCCCGGCAGAGCCCGTGCCCGCCGAAAGCCTGGAAGACCTGACGCGGATCAGCACCTCCCTGCAGGAAACGTTAAATGAAATGCGCGCCATCGCCACCGGCTTGAGCCTGCCCCAGCTTAATGACCTCAGCCTGCCCGAAACGGTCCAGCGGGCGGCCCGCCTCCACGAACGGCAGACCGGATCACAGGTGGAGGTCGAAGTCGCGCAGGGCCTGGGACAGGTCAGCCTGCCCCTGCGTATCACCGTGTTCCGGTTGATCCAGGAAGCCCTGAACAACGCCTTCCGGCACGCTCATGGCGCCGGGCAAAAGGTGCGGGTAAGACAGGCGGGCGGCCAACTGGTCGTAGAGGTCTCAGACCACGGGCCCGGCTTCGATCCGGAACAGGCATTCCGGCTGGAAGGGCATCTCGGCCTGAGCGGGATGCGGGAGCGGGTGGAAAGCCTGGGCGGTCGTTTCAAGATCGAGAGCCAGCCGGAGCATGGAACCCTGGTCGCCGCGCAGATCCCTTTGGAGCCGGAGGAAACCACCCATGAGTGAGCATCCAGAACCTTCAAATAAACTGCGCCTGGTGATCGTGGACGATCACACGCTGTTCCGGGAAGGGCTTGCCAGCGTGCTGGGAGCCGAAGCCGATTTCGATATCATTGGATCAGGTGGGAGCGCGCAGGAAGCCATCCGACTGGCAAAAGAGCTGCTCCCGGAGATCATCCTGCTGGATATCGACATGCCCGGCAGCGGGTTGGAAGCGGCCCGCCTCATCGCCCGCGATTTCCCGGTGATCAAGATCGTGGTCCTCACCGCCTCCGAGGCGGATGACCATCTCATGTCGGCCCTGAAGCTCGGCGTGCGCGCCTTCATCCTGAAAGGCGTGGCCGCGCGCGAGCTGATCCGCATCCTGCGTTCCGTGGCCGAGGGAGAGACCTATATCCCGCCGGCGCTGGCCGCCGGCCTCCTGCTTGAGATGCGGGCCCCGGCCGCGCCCGAGACGAAGACAGCCGAGAACCCCATCAATGAGCTGACCGCCCGCGAGCGCGAGATCCTCGAGAACCTGGCCGGCGGCCTGAGCAACAAGGAGATCGGGAAGAAATTATTCCTCTCCGAAAAGACCGTGAAGCACTATATGACCAACATCCTGCAGAAGCTCCAGGTGCGGAACCGCGTGGAAGCCGCCCTGCTTGCCCAGAGGAACATACGGAAGCAGGACGATCCTTAGAGCGCCCCGGGCATTTTCTTTTTTTCGGGGGACCACTGCGCCGTGCTTACGGCTTGCGGTGCAGCTCGAAGTCGTCGAATTCCATATCCAGCTGCACGCCTGCATCGTTCAAGCCCGCAATGAATGCCAGGTTTCCCGTTGAGAATGTGCTGTCTTCCACCTCACCCACCAGCACTCCGTTGATGAAAAAGGTCAGTCGTGCGCCCTCTGCAATGACTCCCAGTTCATCAAATTGTCCGGGATGCGTCAGATCTGTGGCGGTCCAGGGGATGGGTGAGGTCCAGGCGCCCTCCTTGCGGACCATCACTGAATACTGCCGGTTGTCATTCAGACGGAATGCGTAGCCATCAAAACCCTGCGAGCGGAAGAACAGGCCCCAGGCGGCCTGGTTGCCGACCAGCGCAGGATCGGTGATCCTCCGGAGGCGGGCCGCATAATAGAAATCCGAATGAGCGGCAACCGGGGCCTGTTCCAGGAAGAAATAGTCACGCTGCTTGAGGTTCAGGCTCCACTTGAAAACCCCCGCATCAACCGCCGTGGATTCGATCTTGGTGTCATCCTCCAGGTTCCACATTTCCCAGCGGTTATCGTTGTTCTCAAACCCATCCAGCAGCACCATCGGCCAGCTTTTTGCCTCCGCCAGGCGCTCATATTGGCTCGCTGAGGCGGTGGGAACAGCCGTGGGAGCGGAAGTGGGTTCGGGAGCGCTGCCGCTCCGGGAGATATATGCCCCGATCCCACCGGCACGGGAAGGAGTGGGCTCCTGGGCGGGAGTTTCATTGCTTCGGGTCTTAACCCCCTCCCCGGAAAAGAACAGGGCGATGCCGACCACGGAAAAAAGAAGTCCCACGATCCAGGTGATGCGCCCGGTCTTGACGCTGATCTTCTCGACTTTCACAATATCAAAACCAGCCAGGATGAGGAACACTCCCAGGCCAAAGGTCAGAAGGCCGATATACCCCAGGGGGGTGGCAAGTGAAAAGGATGGCATACCCGTCCGTCTCCCATTATTTCGGATGCATCAATTCATGCTCACTGACATACTTTAACAAATTTCCAACCCTGATTCAATAGGTGGAAGGAGGCCGGGGATCTCCGTACCCCGCAGTACAGGCATGGCGCAATGATCAGCTTTCATTTTCACATCAAAAACAGCAGCCCGTAGATCCCCGCGGCCAGGATGACCGCAGCCACGGTCCATTTGGCCTTCGAGCGGAACAACGCCAGCAATGCTGCCGCGAAGATGATCCAGGCATGCGGTCCCACCAGCGTCTCGCTCAAGATCCCCAGGGCGGTCGCAGCAATCAGGCCGACCACGCCGGCCGTTACGCCATCCAGGAAATCATGCACCGAGGTCTGGTTGACAAGGCGTTCCAGCATGTCATGCCCGAAGAGCGTGAACGCAAAGGCGGGGAAAAAGATCGCGACCGTGATCACGACAGCCCCGGGCAGACCGCCCGCCAGGTAGCCGATAAAAGTGGAAAAAATGATCAACGGGGCAGGCAGCAGACCCGAGAGCGCCAGCCCGTCGAGGAACTGGGCCTGGGTCAGCCAGCCGCCCACCTGCACCGCATCGTGCTGGAGGAACGGGATGACCGTGTAGGCGCCCCCGAAGGTCAGCAGACCGGCCCGAAGACCCGAAAGGAGCAAGGCAAGAAGAGAAGGCGCCTCGCCGTAAAGAGGGGCTGCGGCCTCCGCCCCCGCGCCCGGTGAGGGGAGCCATCCCATCGTGTTCAGCACCAACCCCGCACAAAAAACCAGCCCCACCGCCAGGGCCGCAAGCGTTCTGCCCCTGCGGGCAAGGGTATAAATAATCCCGGCGACCAACAGAACGAACAGGAAATGGGTGTTCAGAAGCTGGGCCACTCCCGCCAGGATCGCGATCCCCCACAACCAGCGGTCTGCGCGCAGGGCATGCTCGCCGATGCGCTGCACGGCGCGCACGATCAGCGCGCCCACGGCCGGCTGCATCCCCAGGAACAGCGCCTGGAACAGCGGCGAATGCAGGCTGACCCGCGCATAGATCCAGGAAAGCAGCAGCATGAGGAAGAAACCCGGCAGGATGAACCCCATGCCAGCCAGGACAGCCCCCGGGCGTCCTCGCGCCAGCATCCCGAAATAGACGCACAGCTCGGTGGCCTCCGGACCCGGCAGTACCTGGTACACGGCCAGCACGCGGTTGAAGCGCTCCGGGCTGACCCATTTCTCATCCTCCACAACTTCCTGGCGGATCATGGCGATCTGGGCCACGGGGCCGCCCCAGGCAAGCAGGCCAAATTTGAGAAACCGCCAGAAAAGCCTGGGGAGAGACTCGTGGGGAATGGAGGAAGTGGAATGGGCTTCGGTCATGGCATCCCGCCAGCACGCCAGGACAATTGTATCAAACGCCTCGCAGGGCTTCCGGCCCGCAGGCGGTCAACCGGTCCTCAATGATATACTTTTAAAGAAGACCTGCCCGGCCCACACAAAAGCCCCTCTGCGGCTCCAGGATGCCCGGCTGCGTGGAAGATGGAGGAGAAATGAAAACGCTGTTCACTTTTATCCTCGGCATGCTCTCCGGTTGGCTGATCGAGTGGTTGATCGACTATTTCCAATGGCACCGGAAACCTAAAGAGACCGGAATGGAACCAACCCGCCCAGCGGTGAGAACGCCCGCGCCGCCCCCGCTCGAACCGGACGACCTCAAGGTCATCAAGGGGATCGGTGTGGTGATCGAGCGGAAGCTGAATGAGGCCGGCCTCTTCACCTTCAGGCAGCTCGCGACACTCAGCCCCGATGACCTGCGCGGCATCCTGGGAAAATCCATCCAACGGCTGGCCAACGAGGATTCCATACTCCACCAGGCGCGCGATCTTGCCCGCAAGAAGCAAGCCTGAGCTCTGCCTGAAGCACCTTCCCTGGTCTTGGCCCCTGATCTGCAGGGTGAAGCCCTCAGCCCCCCCATAACATCGGGGCCATGAGTGCCACGATGGCCGCCACCAGCAGGGTAAGCGGGATCCCCACACGCAGGAAATCCGAGAACTGGTAATTCCCCGGCCCGTAGATCAACAGGTTGCCGTGATGACCGATAGGTGTGAAGAATGAAGCCACCGAGGCCATGGCCACCGCCACAACATAGGGCTCGGGAGGAGCATTCAACCCGCGCGCCAGGGCGATGGCCACCGGGGCCAGCAGGGCAGTCGTGGCTGAGTCGGACATGAGCTGGGTGAGGAGACCGGCCAGCAGGAACAATCCCAGAAGCGTCCAGTGGATATCCCAGGTCCGCACCAGGCCCTGCAGCCATCCGGCCAGCAGGTCGGCAGTGCCCGTGGACTGCATCGCCAGCCCCAGGGGGATGGCCCCTGCAATGAAGACAAAGATGCGCGTGTCAATGGACTGGTAGGCCTGCCGGACCGTGAGGCATCCGGTCAGCACCATGGCAGCCGCGGCCGCCAGAAAAATCATCTCCACGGGGAAGATGTTGAGAGTGGCTGCCGCGATGGCCGCCAGCATGATGCCCCCTGCCAGCGGCGCCTTTCCGAGAGGCCGGTGCTCTCCCTGGAAGGGGACCAGCATGAGGAAGGAAGGGTCCTCCGCAATGCGTTTGAGCGAGGCCGAATCCCCGGCCAGCACCAGGATATCCCCCTCCCGCAGGCGCGCGTGCGCGAGCTCGGTCCGCAGCCGCCCGCTCCGCCTCCACACACTGACCACGATCACCCCATAGCTGCGCAGGAAGTCCACCCTGCCGATGGTCTTGCCGATCAGCTCCGATCGCGGGGCCACCACCGCCTGCACCAGCCGCGAGGGCAGCTCCTCCGGCTCCGATCCGTTGTTCAGTTCGGGGACCTCGGCCGCGTATTTGTGCAGGGAGTGCAGCTCCACCCCGCGTTCCTTCTGGATCGATGCCACCCGGTCCGGGTCGGTGCGCACCAGCAGGATATCGCCGGCGCGCGTTTTTTTCCTCCCGTAAGGTTTGGCACGGGGGCTCCCATCCCGGAACCACTGCACCACCTTGAACCCGGTGCCGGGATTCTCCTCCAATTCCTGGGGAGTCTTGCCAAGCATCGGGGACTCAGGCATCAGCACAAGTTCCGTGTAATACCCGTCCAGGCGGAAGTGCTCCCCAGTGTCATCCTGTCCCTTGTGATCGGGGAGCAGAAAGCGGCCGTTCAACAAGATAAAGAGCGTACCGGCGGCGGTCAGGGCAAGACCGATGGGCGCGATGGAAAAGATCCCCAGTCCCGGCCTCCCGGCGCTTCTCAGCAGCCCGTCCGCGATCAGGAAGGCCGGGGCCCCGATGATCGTGATGGTGGTCCCCAGTGAGGCCGCAAACGACATCGGCATGAGCAGCCGGGAGGCCGGGACTCCGGTCTCGCGCGAGATCCGCAGCGTGACAGGGACCATGATGGCCGTGAGAGTAACGTGATGGGTGAAGGCCGAAAGCATACCGACAAGCGGCATGATGACCCCTACGATACGCTCGAAGCGATCCGTGACCAGGCTCTGGACCCAGGTCCCGAAGCGTTCCGAAAGCCCGGTGCGGAACAGGGCTCCGCTCATCACGAACACCGCCGCCACCAGGATCGCCGGCTCGCTGCTGAAGCCGGATAGCGCCTCCTCGGGTGTGAGGATGCGGCTGAAGCTGAGCGCCAGAATGATCAGGATGGCGCTGAGATCCACGCGCAGCCACTCCGCCGAAAGAAGCAGGATTACCGCGCCAAGGATGGCGAGCAGAAGGATTTGCGAGGCATCCAAACCAGGGGCCATGGGATCAAGGCGCCTTTCCAGTTGTACATGACGAACCCGCAGGCGGTCGGGGGATTGCAACCTGCGGGAGGACGGGGAATGAAAAAGGGTGAATCACGAACGGGCGGCCCCGGGGACCCTCACGGATCCCCGGGCGCCCGCCCGGGAGAAGGGGGAAATGATCCTAGTACAAACGCCGCCTGCCGAAGAGGGAGAGGACTCCCACCAGGAGCGCCGAACCGATGATGGACCAGAGCACGGGGAAGTTTTCGCCTCCCACTGTAATAACAAGTGGCTCGGGAAGGCCCAGCTGGCGCGCCAGCCAGGACCCAAAGAATGCCCCGATGAATCCCACAACGATGGAGGTAAGGCAGCCGCCAATGGAATACCCGACCAGTGCCTGGCCGATGCTGCCTGCGACCGCAGCGATCAAAAGCAGCAATAAAATGCTGGCAATAGACATGTCAAGGTTCTCCTTCCTTTTCCTGCCACTGGCCGGTGGATTCGTTTTTCTCATAGCGATGACCCACCGCTGCCCAGGCCACCCGGTTGGCCGTTTCCTCCAGCGAGGCGTCCCCGCGCCGCTTGGAGGGCTTGCTGTACTGTTCCCATGCGCTGTTATAGGCCTCCAGGAAGATCTCCTGGGCATGCAGAGGGAGGTGATCCTTCACCGCCGGGGGCAGGTCGTCGAGTGTTTGATAGGGCATGGGAACCTCCTTGTGGAATGACAGGCTTGCGCCTCACTCTCTTAAACGACAAGCGCGGGGGGGTGTTATAGCCGCGGAGAGCAGGCTGGAGACGGGAATTGAAAAACGCCGGTCCTTCGACCGGCGTTTCGTTACTCCTAGGTTCTACAAGGCAGACAGATTCCCTGCCCCTCCCCATGGGAAGTTCAGGGCCCGGGGAGATCGCTTCCAGGCTCAATGGTTCTACAAGAACCATTGAACCCATCGCAGTGACATTATTTACTTGGCGTAATCCACGGCGCGGGTCTCACGGATGACAGTCACGCGGATCTGGCCGGGATACTGCATGGTCTCTTCGATCTTTTTGGCGACATCCCGCGCCAGGCGGGTGGAGGCCAGGTCGTCAATGGCCTCGGGTTTGACGATGATGCGCACCTCGCGTCCGGCCTGGATGGCAAAGGCCTGCTGCACGCCCTCGAAGGACATGGACATTTCCTCCAGGCTGCGAATACGCTTGATGTAGGCTTCCAGGTCCTCGCGGCGGGCGCCAGGACGGGCGCCGGAGATGGCATCCGCGGACTCGGCGATGACCGCCTCGACCGTCTCCTGCTCCACCTCATGATGGTGGGAGGCGATGGCATTCACCACCCGGGGATTCACATTGTAGCGCTTGCAGAACTCGGCGCCCAGCATGGCATGCGTGCCTTCCTGGTTGTGGTCCATGGCCTTGCCGATATCGTGCAGGAAGCCGCCCTGCTTGGCGATCATCACATCCGCGCCCAGCTCGGCGGCCAGGATGCCCGCCAGCTTGGAGACTTCCACGGCGTGCGCCAGCTGGTTCTGGCCGTAAGAGGTGCGGAACTTCAGGCGGCCCATCATGCGCAGCACCTCCGGGTGCAGCCCGGTGATGCCTGCATCGTAGGCAGCTTGCTCACCGGATTCGTTGATGATCTTCTCCACCGCCTTGGTCTCATCCTCCACAATCTTCTCGATGTGCGCCGGGTGGATGCGCCCATCCAGGATCAGCTTGGCGAGGGCGCGCCGCCCGATCTCGCGGCGCACGGAGTCGAAGCAGGAGACGGTGACGGAATCCGGCGTGTCGTCCACGATCACATCCACTCCGGAGGCCTGCTCGAAGGCTTTGATGTTGCGGCCGTTGCGGCCCACAATGCGGCCCTTCATCTCCTCGTTGGGGAGGGTCACCACGGCGCGCGTGACCTCCGCCACATGCTCGGAGGCGACGCGCTGGATGGCGTCCGCGATCAGCTTGCGGGCGCGCTTCTCACCTTCTTCGCGGGCCTCGGCCTCGATCTGGCGGATGATGCGGGCCATGTCGCCGCGCGCCTCCTGCTCCACCGAGGCGAAGAGCTCCTTGCGGGCCTCGTCCTGGGTCATGCGGGCGATCTCCTCCAGGCGGCCTGCCTCATCCTCGTGCATCTTTTCGACTTCGTTGGCGCGCTTGTCCACATTCGATTGGCGCTTGTTGAGGGCCTGCTCGCGCTGCTCCAGGCGCTCGGCGCGGGTCTCCAGCTCGGTGCGGCGCTTGTCCAGCCGCTCCGACTCCTTGTTGACCTCCAGGCGGCGCTCCTTGAGCTCGGCCTCGGCAACCTGAACGATCTTGACGGCGTTCTCACGCGCCTGGGTCTCGATCAGCCGGGCCTGCTCATTGGCGCCCTTGAGGATGCTGTCGGCGCGCGTCTGCTGGTCCTGCATAAGGCGTTCGGCCTGGTAACGGTGGAGAAAATACCCGAGCAATGCGCCCACCGCGAGGGCCAGTATTGCCACAATGATGGTAATAAACGGGTTCATAGAGGTTCCTCATCGTCGATAGTTTGTTCTTGCCCTGCATGTCTCTCGTTCCACACACGGGTGAGCGTGGCGGCAATGATGGGATAGGGAAAACCGCGCCGCCCCAGGAACTCACCCAGCTTCTTGCGAAAATCCTGCCACTCCAGTCCATCCAACCTTGGCGCCCGCTTAAGAGCGGCTTCGTACGCCAGCGCTTCCTCGTCCACGCCCTGCAGTGCAGCCCGGGAGGCTTCCTCCGAAAGGCCTTTCTGCCTCAGCTCAAGGGCCAGCGCCCTCCGGCTGCGCGGGCGGAAGGTGCTCCGGTTCTCCACCCAGGCGCGGGCGAACTGGTCATCATCCGCCAGGCGGGCGCTGCGCAATCGCTCCAGCACCGCCTCGATCACCGGCTCGCTGAACTCGTGCTTCCGCAGGTTGCGCCGGATCTCGGCTTCGGAGCGCGCCCGGTAGCTCAGGAAGAGCATGGCCTGCTGGTAGGCCCGCTCGCGCCCGTCTTCCTCCTGCAGGGAGGCGATCTTCGCCTCGTCCAGTTTCTGGCCGGTCTTCAGCCAGGCCGCCACGATGCGGGCCAGCCCAAAGGCAAACTCCCCGTCCAGGTAGATGTTCACCCGCTCCGGGTCCTTTTTCTGGGCTTGGATGGCCGTGATCGTCTTCATCGTTTCCGCTGCCGCCGGGGCGGCGCTTAACACAGACAGCCGCGGCGCTACCCGGAGGCAGGCCACGGCTGTGAAAGGCTTGGCTGAAAATGGATACGCTTCAAGGCGTTCCGCCCGCGGCGGCACGCTCTGCACTTACAAAAACCGGGTGACAGCTCAGGTCACGGTCAAAAGAGGCATCCTGTCAGAATTCGGTTTGCAATCCGCCTGGTAACGCGGCGGAGTCGTATCCAAAAAAGTCAAAAACCAGGTCAAGCTGTGGCCGCAAACCAGGCGGCGGAAAGAGGCTGTGAAATCGTCCTTGCGGACTGGGGCAATTATACTTGAAACTTAGATTTCCGTGAGTGCGGATCGGGGAGGCCATGGCTGGCTGCCGGCCCGGAACCGGCCCTGCAGGTGCCCCGGGGAAGGCGTTTTTGGGGCCTCGGGCCAAACTAGTGACAAAATTAACTATGCCTCCGGCACAAGTCGTGCCATAATTATAGAGTCCGAACCCGGAATCCAACCCAGGAGTCATTATGTCCAAGATCACCCGTGAAGACGCACTTGAATATCACCGCATGAAAGGCAAACCCGGCAAGGTTGCCATCGTCCCTACCAAGCCCATGGATACCCAGCGGGACCTGAGCCTGGCCTACACCCCCGGCGTGGCAGTACCGGTGCTGGAGATCGAAAAGGACCCCGAGCTGGCCTACGAGTACACCTCCAAGGGCAACCTCGTGGCGGTCGTCTCCAACGGCACGGCCATCCTCGGCCTGGGCGACCGGGGCGCGCTGGCCGGAAAGCCCGTCATGGAAGGGAAAGGGGTGCTCTTCAAAAAGTTCGCCGACGTGGATGTGTTCGACATCGAGGTGAACTCCCACGACCCGGATGAGATCATCAAGGTCACGGCGGCCATCGCCCCCACCTTCGGCGGCATCAACCTGGAGGACATCAAAGCCCCCGAGTGCTTCTACATCGAAGAAGAGCTCAAGAAGATGCTGGACATCCCGGTCTTCCACGATGACCAGCACGGCACCGCCATCATCTCCTCTGCCGGCCTGGCGAACGCCCTGGAGATCGTCGGCAAGAAGCACAAGGACATCCGCATCGTCATCTCGGGCGCGGGCGCCTCGGCCATTTCCTGCGCCGAGCTGGCCATCCGCTGGGGCGTCAGGCGCGAGAACATCATGATGTGCGACAGCCGCGGCGTGATCTACAAGGGCCGCACCGAGGGCATGAACAAGTACAAGGAGCGCTTCGTGGTGGACACGGATGCGCGCACCCTGGCCGACGCCCTGCGCGGCGCGGATGTGTTCTACGGCCTCTCGGTCGCCAACGTCATGACCCCCGAGATGGTCAAATCCATGGCCAAGAACCCGATCGTCTTTGCCATGGCCAACCCCGATCCCGAGATCAACCCCGACCTGGCCAAGGAAGCCCGCAAAGACCTCATCATCGCCACGGGCCGCTCGGACTACATGAACCAGATCAACAACGTGCTCGGCTTCCCCTTCATCTTCCGCGGCGCCCTGGACGTACGCGCCCGCGCCATCAACGACGAGATGAAATTCGCGGCCTCACATGCGCTGTCCAACCTCACCAAGGAGGACGTGCCCGATTCTGTATTGCGCGCCTACGGCGTGGACAGCCTGAAGTTCGGCCCCGAGTACATCATCCCCAAGCCACTCGATCCCCGCGTCCTGCTGTGGGAGGCGCCCGCGGTCGCCGATATGGCCATGAAGACCGGTGTGGCCCGCAAGAAGATCGACATTGATGAGTACCGCGAGCAGCTCGCCTACCGGCAGGGCAAGGGCGAGCAGGTGCGCCACTTCTTCCAGAACAAGGCCCGCTCTTCGGGCGGGAAGAAGCGTATCGCCTTCGCCGAAGGTGAGGAGCCGAAGATCATTCGCGCCGCCTACCAGATCGAGGAAGAGGGCATCGGCACTCCCATCCTCCTCGGACGCGCGGCTGTCATCGAGGACCACATCCGGAACCTGGGCATCGACTACCAACCCCAGATCGTGGACCCGTTCGTGTTCAAGGGCCTGGACAGGTACGTGGCCGAATACTACGACCTGCGCAGCCGCAAGGGGACCACGCGGCAGGACGCGGCCAAGCGGGTGCGCGATCCCAACGTCTTCGGCCCGCT
>CAZSPX010000021.1:0-22868 GCA_964608885.1 uncultured Anaerolineaceae bacterium
GGGATCTGAAGCGCCAGGGTTTTGCCTTTCTGTCCCGATCCTACGGCCTGCGCCTCGTCCTGATGGCGCTCTGTCTTATGCTGTCCGCGGGCTGCTCGATCGCAGCCGTGCCCACCTCAACGCCGACGCCGCGACCCACGGCGACCTACATCCCCTCCAATATGGAGCCTCCCACTCCCATCGGAACACCCGTGGGCGAATGGTTCCATATCCCCATCATGCCAGGAGCGACGGCGGGCAGGGGGGATGACCTGGGTTACACCTTCACCATCCAGGCCTCACCGGAGGAAGTGGAGGCGTTCTACAAGGACCATATGCCGAAGCTCGGCTGGCAACTGGATGAAAGCGGGGTTCCGGATCCAAATGCACCCCTCCTGGTTTTCAAGAAGGACTCTTCTATCGTAACCATCTCTTATTTCCCTCACGGAGACGAACTGGTGGTGCTGCTGGTGCGTTAGAGCATGCACCCACCTTGTAACTCAAAGGAAAACCATGTCCAGAATGCGCGTACTACTGTTATTGACCCCCGGTCTGCTCCTCGTCCTGGCCTGCCAGGCGATCAGCAGCCCAATTAATGAGATTCAGAATGTAGCAGGGACCGCCGAATCGATCGCAACCAAGGCGATCGAGATGTCCACGCAGGCCGCCACGGTATATCCGGCAACGGATGAGGCTCCGGCCGGTTCCACGCCCTTCATACCGGATGGGACCTCGATCCCCAGCGGGCTTTTTGACCCGCAGGGAGTGCCGGCGGCGACCTGGAAAGGAATCCCGGTCATGCCGGAGGCGCTGGCGGGGGAGGAAGTTCAGGGATTGTACAGCTTCCGGGTGGAGGCGAGCCTGAAGGAAATCCACGATTTTTATGCTGCCGCGCTGCCGTCCCTGGGATGGAGCAGCCTGTTCGCCGGGGAAGGCATGCCGATCGAGGTCTATACCAAGGATAACCAGACCCTGACAATCACAATCACGGAGCAGGAGGGCAGCAGCGTCGTGCTGCTGGCAATCGGATAGGGGATTCAGCGGGCGGGTTATAATGCGGAAGAATGAAGACCCAGATCATTGCGCTCGAATCGCATGACGATCTGATCTCTGTCCGCGACCGGCTTTCCTGGGCCAAGACTCCCCGCATCCTGTTGATCTGGCCTAAGGGTGAGCCGGTCGATCTGAGGCCGCTGGACCTGAGGGTGCTGCAGCGGCATGCGGATTCGCTGGGCGCACAACTGGCCATCGTCTCGCGCGGGGAATCGATTCGCAGGCAGGCAGAGGCGCTGGGGCTGCCGGTCTTTAAATCCAGTGCGGAAGCCCAGAAGAAGGCCTGGCCTGCCCAATCAGCCCGGATGAGGCGCATTCCGCGTCCGCCGCGGGGGGATCTGCGCGCGATGCGCGGAGAGTCGATCCCTGCCGAAGCCGCCTGGCGGTCCAATCTCCTGGCGCGCATCCTGACATTCGGGACAGGAGTGCTGGCGGTGTTGATGATTGTGAGTATCTTCATACCAAGAGCCACCGTCACCGTGTACCCCGAATCGCACACCCAGAGCCTGACCCTGCCCATCTCGGCCAGAGCGGGGGCAGAGGAGGGGCTGGCTGCGGATACGGTCCCCGCGCAGGAGGAAAGGGTTACCCTGCAAGGCTCCTGGACGATGGATGTGAGCGGCCATACCCTCACGCTGCCGCAGACGGCGGCGCGCGGAGTGGTACTCTTCCGCAACCTGTCTCAGGAAGCCGTCGAGATCCCCGCGGGAACAGAGGTCTTCCCATCTGCATCCCCGGAGATCCGCTTCAAGACACTGAACCTGACCCACCTGGAAGCCGGTGTAGACCAGATCACAGAGGTGCCGGTGGAGGCTGTGCAGGCAGGGGAAGCGGGAAACCTGGAAGCCGGAACCGTTCAAGCAATCGAGGGCCCGGTGGGGCTGCTGGCGGCGGTGGACAACCCGGAGCCCATCCGCGGAGGGAGCGACCGGAAGGTCAGCGGGCCGAATGAGGCTGACCGCGATTTGGCCCTCAAGCTCCTGACCGCACACTTGATGCCGGAGGCAGAGGCCGCCCTCAAAGAGAGGCTTTCGCCGGACTTGATCTTTCTTGAAGATACCGGGCAGGCGGCCCAGGTAATGGAGATGGTCTATGACCCCGCACCCGGGGAAGCAGGGACAACCCTGAGCCTGGAGGCGAAGATCGAGTTCAGCTTCCGGGTGGTCTCCACGGAGGACCTGGGACGGCTGGCGGAATCCTCACTGAACGCCGGGCTGCCCGAAGGCTTCCAGCCGGTGGAGGATTCCCTGACCTATGAGCAGGTCTCTTCCCCACGGACGGACGCAGAAGGCGTGACGCGCTGGCAGATCAAAGCCGGGCGGCGATTGATTCGCAGCCTTGACCCGAATTCCATTACGGGGAGGCTGCGCGGGCAGTCACCAGACCAGGCTGCGTCCATCCTTGAGAACTCCTCCACGTGGGAGAAGCCTCCCGAGATCTCCATCCTCCCGGACTGGTGGCCTTGGATGCCCATCCTGCCCTTCCGCACCTCGCTGGTCCTGCGCTGAGACCAGCGCACCCTTTGCCTATGAGAATCCTGGCCGTTGATCACGGTGAAAAGCGGATCGGGCTTGCCATCAGCGATCCGACCGGCTCGCTGGCGCATCCGCTGCGGGTCATTGAGCATGTCTCGCGGACCGTGGATGCGGCGCAGGTCGCAGAGGCTGCACAGCGAGAGGAGGCCGGGCTGATCGTCATTGGGCAATCCTTCGATGAAGAAGGACGGCCCAACCTGGCGGGCCGGCGGGCGGCACGCTTTGCCGAGGCCCTGAGATCCCAGACGTCCCTCCCCATCGTATTGTGGGATGAATCGTTTTCAACGCAGGAGGCGCGCCAGACACGGCTGGAACTGGGGGGCAGGCGGCGGGACCGCGCCGGCCACCTGGATGACCTGGCGGCGGTCTTCATCCTGCGATCCTACCTTGAGGCACATCCAAACCAAAATTGACCATGCCAAGAAAAACCGTCTCCCGCCGTCCCATTTTTCCCGTCACAGCCGTCCTAATCCTGGTCTGCCTGATGATGATCACGGTGGTGTACATCCCCATCCGCGCGGCGAACCTGTACGGCCGGGCGAATCCGGCGCTGGGCCCCTGGGGAATGGTCCAGTATTCGACGCGGCTGATCTGGCATGACGGCCTGCTGACGCGCCCGCTGGACCCCTCGGCAGGAGAGAGGGAATTCAGCATCCAGCAAGGGGAAGCCGTGGGGACCATCGCCCTGAGACTGCAATCCGACGGGCTCATCAAGAGCGCGGCGGCGTTCCGGGACTACGTGGTCTATACGGGCCTGGATACGTCCATCCAGGCGGGGAAGTACAAGCTCAGCCCGGCGCTCTCGATCGTGGATATAGCCCGGGAGCTCCAGGATGCCACGCCGGAAGACATCACCCTGGTGGTGCTGCCGGGGTGGCGGGTGGAGGAAATCGCGGCCAGTATGCCGACCTCGGGACTCAATATCACGCCGGAGGAGTTTATCGCGGCATCGGCTTCGCATCCAAGCGGGTATGATTTCTTTGCGGGGGCAGCCTCCTCGGAAGGGTTCCTGTACCCGGGGACCTACATCATCCCGCGTAACGCCAGCCCTGATGAAGTACTGGATACCCTGGTACGGAACTTTGCGCTGCACATGAGCGCGGAGTTGAGCGAGGGATTCGCCCGGCAGGGACTGACGATCTACCAGGGCGTGACCCTGGCTTCGATGGTGGAACGGGAGGCGGTGCAGGAGGAAGAACAGCCGCTGATCGCCTCCGTGTTCGTGAACCGGTTGAATACAGGGATGAAGCTGGACAGCGATCCCACCGTTCAATATGCACTGGGGTTTAATCCTGTGCAGGGGAGCTGGTGGACGAACCCGTTAAGCGCGGCGGACCTGCAGATCGATTCCCCCTATAACACCTACCGCTACGGAGGCCTCCCGCCGGGACCGATCGCGAGCCCGGGTGAGAGCGCGCTGCGGGCAGTGGCATTCCCGGCCCAGACCCCCTACTATTTCTTCCGCGCCCGCTGCGATAATTCCGGCCTGCACATCTTCGCCGAGACGTTCGACGAGCATCTATCGAACGCCTGTCAGTGAGACGCGCTTCGCTTCCCAGCCCATGAAAGCAGGGCGGAGGCGCCCAGCATCAAAATTCCGAGCGCAGCCATGATGAGACCCTGAACCAGGGTGGGCCTTAGAAATTGGTCCACGATCGCAGCGGCAAGCCGGCTGCCGTTGGACAAAAGCACCGCAGGGAGGATATCCGGAAGCCCACGGTCGAGGAGCTGGAGCAGGATGACCCGGGCGAACGGTGCGCCCCACAGGGCTAGCAGGGCTGCCAGGAAACCGGTAATGAATAGCGGCCAACCCCACCAGATCAGCCACTCGCGAAGCGCCCGGACGATCACGATCGTCAAAAGCAGGAGCACAAGAAGCGGGATCACGGGGGACAATCGCATGAGCAGGCGAGCCAGCTCAATGCGCTGGCGGGGATCCGCCTGGCCATTGGAACCATCCACTCTGGCAAGAGTCACCTCTGCGGGGATCGCAGAAGACATCACCTGCATCTGGCCCTGGATCACGGGGATCACAATGGGGAGGAGATCATCGGGCGGATTGCAGAGTGCAAGACCCTGGTTGTTTAGCACAGCCAGGGTAATGCGAGCCATCTCGTCCAAGGTGCAGACCGGCTGGGTCCGCATCAGGCCGAGGACAGCCCGGGTGCCCGCCTCGCTTGCCAGACGTTCCTTCAGCGGGGCAAGGGAAAGCACCGCAGCGGACGAACGGCTTTCCAAATAGGAGAGAGTCGAGTCAAGGGCCTGATCTCCCATTACTTTGAGGGTCCCGGGCGGCAATAGCCCGCGGAAGAAGGCCTCCCAATCCTGCTGATCCAGGCCCTGCAGGGTCACCGGGAGAACCTGCGCGCCGGAACCGGATACAGATTCCGCCAGGATGCCCGGGAGGCGCGCGTAGAAGTCATCGTTGGCAAAGGCCTGTTGATAGGTCTCGGTCGCAAAAGCCTTGCGCTCCAGGTTGAAGAGAACCAGGGAGGGCAGGGCGGTGAGGATGACCAGAAGGGCGAGCACGAACGCCAGCCCTTTGCGGAAGGTATCCATGGAAAGCGTGAGGAGGGCAGGTCCTAGCTGATCAGGCCGACATAATCCTGGGTCACGATCTCGCCGCGCCCGGCTCCGAGCAGGTGGATCAACTCATTGGCAAGCTGCGCCTTGAGCTCGGCATCCTTGCGGCTCCAGGTGCGGCTCTTGATCTCCAGGAAGTGCCCAATGGCCGGCTTGAGCATTTCGTCCAGGTTGACGAACAACTCGGTATCCTTGTAACGAATGTGCCAGCGCATGCGGTCCTTCTCGATGACCAGCTCATCCTGGGGGACAAAATACTCGCGATAGAAGCGCAGGGTGTGCACGGCGGGGGCGAGGAAGCGGCTGCGGGAGAGCAGGACGTCGTGCTCGAGATGGTCCTCACGGCGGGGGCCGATCAGGGTAAGGCGTGAGCGGACATTGACGGACTCGCCCTTCTCATTGATCAAGTCATCCTCCCGGAAGCGCAGGCGGCCCTCCTCCCGGTCCTGGAAGAGGAAGTAATTGTCAAACTGACGATAGTGCTTGAAGGCCTCGACCTGGATCTCCGGGCGCTCGAGTGCCTCGATGACGCGCTGCGGGTAAGGGATCTTCACCTTGACTTGGACCTCGAAGGATTCCTCCTCCATCGAGCCGCCCAGGGCGATCAGCTTGGAGAGGACGGATTTCTCGCGCTCGATGAGGAAGGCGTCGATACGGAGGGCCAGCTCGCGAGCCTGCCGGACCAGATCCTGCTCATCAAGGGTAAGGAGCTGGTGCGAACGCATGAGCCAGCGGCCGTTGACCATGACATCGGTCACATCGGTGGATTTGGCGGCATAGACGATTTGCGCATAGGCATTATTGGGATCGCGCTGGAAATGCGGGGAATTATGCGCCAGGCTGGTATCCACAAGGATCAGATCGGCGCGCTTTCCCGGCTCCAGAGAGCCTGTGAGATTTCCCAAGTGCAGGGCCTGAGCGCCCATGCGGGTAGCCATCGTGAGTGCGGTCTGCGCAGGAACCACAGTAGGATCATTGGAGATGGTCTTGGCGATGAATGAGGCGAGGCGGACCTCCTCGAACATATCCAGGTCATTATTGGAAGCGGGGCCGTCGGTGCCGATCCCCACGTTGATGCCCGCCTCGAGCATCTTCTGAACGGGAGCAAAACCTGAGGCAAGCTTCAGGTTGGAGGAAGGATTGTGAGAGACGCCGGCCTTGTGGTTTCGCAGGGTGCGGATCTCGCCCGGGTCGATATGCACGCAGTGGGCTGCGATCACCTTGGCCTCAAAGAGGCCCTGCTTTTTCACATATGGCACCACGGGCATCTCCTGCTCGCGGCGCATGTTCTCGACCTCCAGGGCCGTTTCAGCGATATGAATGTGCAGAGGGACATCATATTCCCGGGCCAGCTCGGCCGTTTCCTGGAGCATTTGCGGGGTGGTGGTGTAAGGGGCGTGGGGGGCGACCGCGGGAACGATCAGCGGGTGATCCTTCCATTTGAGAATGAACTCACGGGCCAGGGCAAACGAGTCCTCGTAGGCGGCGGCATCGGGCGCGGGGAATTTCATCACAGTCTGGCCGCAGACCGCGCGCAGGCCGGCATCGGCCGTGGCCTGAGCCACGGAATCCTCGAAATAATACATATCGTTGAAGGTCGTGATCCCGCTGCGGATCTGCTCGGCGCAGGCCAGGAGGGTCCCCAGGCGGACGAATTCGGGCGAGACGAACTCGCGTTCCACGGGCATCATATAACCCATCAACCATACATCCAGGCGGAGATCATCAGCCAGGCCGCGCAGGAGGGTCATGGGCACGTGGGTATGGGCGTTCACCAGGCCGGGCATGAGGATCCTGCCGCCGCAGTCCACAGTTTCCGCGGCCTGGAAGGATGCAGCGAGCTCATCCTGAGGGCCCACGCCCACGATCGAATCTCCCCGGACTGCCAGAGACCCGGGCCAGTACTGGGTGAGCTTCTCATCCATGACCAATACCAGGGCATTCGTAAACAGGACGTCAACCTTGTTCAGATCTTCCGGCATTGAGACTCCTCCATCATCTACCAAAGAACCCCTGGGGTTGGGGCTCGTGGTCTGCATTTTACCCCCAATCCCACTATTCCGTCATGTGCCTGAAAGGAGAATCCTCGAGACACCTTCCATAAGAACCGTACATTTATGAACGATATACCCCAGGAAGCTACGGCTGGAACTCCAGCAAGGCCTTCAAGATGCGGAGATTCATGGTGAACTCGGTGCTTTCATGGTCGGAAAGCTCGATCTCCACGGCGGCGATGCCCCTGGAGACGGCATAATCTGCCAGGGTTCCGGCATAGACGCAGCCTGTTTTGACGGGCGGATAAGGATAGGTGCTGACCGAGGCGACCTGCTCCGCCAGGCGGACGGAGGCGGCATCCCAGGGAGTGCCGCCGGGGAAGATGCCCAGGGCGGCGCTGTGGTAGCTGATCAACGCCTCCACCCGGCGGTTGCTGAGAAATTTAATGACCAGGCGGGTTTCAGGCTCGGAGGCCGGCCCGGAACCGCTGGTGGTGGGGGCCTGGTCAAAGCAGCCGTTCCGATCCCAGGTGGAGGACCAGTTGACCGGGAAATTCCGGTTAAGGTCGACGCCGTGATCGTTCACGCGCCCGTCGATCCCATGGTCGCGGGCATCGCCGTCGGGGTTTATGTCACGCAAGATGAAGAGGGTCACATCGCTGGGGACGACTTCCGGGTGATCATTGATGTAGGTGATGAGCTGGTCAGCGAGGGCGATCGTGTTCCACTCATAACCGCCGTGGATGCCAGCTACGACCAGGCGCTGCCTTTCCCCGTGGCCGAAGGTATATACCTCAATGGGACGGCGGGAGACGGAATAACCGATCACCTCGGGTTTTTCTCCGTAGGGAAGGACAAAGATGGTGGGAGTGCTGAGTACGGGCTGGGTGGAACGCGGGTTGGGGGTGACGGTGGGCAGATAATAACGGGTGGGAACGGGAGTGCGCGAAGGTTCTCCCGGCAGGAGCGGGGGAGGTGGCGGGGCAGCTGAGGCGGTGGGGCGCGCAGCGGTTACTAACAGGACAAACAGCAGGACCAGGATACCAAGCCCGTTGGCAGCCCAGATCAACAAGATGAGGGAGGAATTTTTCCTTCGCAGCGGGGGCATGAATCCCGGTACCAGACTCTAAAGCTTTTCCTGGGCCTGAAGACGGAGCTGGTTGAGAGCATTATTGAAAGCCCAGCGGGGCAGGTTGCGCGGGTGCCCCCCATAAGTGATACGCATGGTCTTTTCACCGTGGGGAGTCAGGATGGCCAGTTCGGCGGCCATATCGTCAGGGAAGCAGCCGATGCCCAAGCCGGCGGTGGAGGAGGTGGCTTTCAACGCGGTGCGAAGCTCGTCCATGAGGGCTCCCGGCTTCAGGTTTGCCAGGGAGACCAAATTGGGCAGTTTCTTCTGCATGGATTCGCCGAGGCCAAACTCCACGCAGGCAAGGCTCCAGCCGCGGTGATGCACGGCAGAGAGCGTGACCAGATCCAGGGTCTCATCGTCAGTGCCAAAGACCACGTGCTGGAGCCTGCCGCGGATGTCCGCCTCCACATGGCCCAGCATCTGGTCGGCTTCGGACTCGGTCCCGGCTTTGGCCGCCAGGCGGATATCCACTACGCCATTGTGGGCGGCAAGCCCGACGGTGGGATTGGAGAGGGTCTCAAGATCCCCGATCTTCTCATCGATCATGCCCTCGCCCATGCCGGCGGTGTGCAGGAGCCGCACCTTGATGACCTGGCGAAGGTCGAACTTCTTTTGCAAATAGGGGATGACGGATTCGTGGAGAAGGTATTCCATCTCGCGAGGCACGCCGGGCAGGCAGATGATGGCGTTCCTGCCGGTCTCCACAATAAAAGCAGGCGCGGTCCCAACGGGATTCGGGATGGCGATGGCGCCCCTGGGAACATAGGCCTGGCGCTTCTGGTTCTCAGCGGCGGCGCGCCCATAGCGCTCTACGACGGCGACCACCTGCTGCCAGAGGTCTTCACGAAATTCGGTCTCAACGCCAACAGCCAGCGCCACAGCCTGGCGTGTGGGATCATCCACGGTGGGGCCGAGGCCGCCGGTGGTGAGGATGATCTCGGCGCGCTCCATAGAATTGCGGATCGCAAGAGCGATGCGCTCGACGTTGTCGCCGATGGTGATGGTCCGGTACAGGTCGATCCCCAACCCGCGCAGATTGCGGGCCAGATAACGGGTGTTGGTATCTACAATCTCGCCCAGCAAAATCTCGGTGCCAATGGTAATGATCTCGGCAGAGGCCATGTCACTCCTAAGGATAGACAGGGATGAAATCAGTATCCTTGATCTGGAAGATCTCAATATTCGGCTCGGCGCAGTCGCCGTACTGCGAGCAGGTGATGGGACCGCTCAACCCGGCCGCGTCCCTGACTTGAAGGATCGCATCCCGCAGAGCCTGCCGTCTGATGAGAAGGCTGCCATCCGCGGAGGTGACCCCTACGGAAGCCTGCTGGACGGCACTGAGAAGGAGCAGCGCAGCATCGTAGCCCTGAAGGTGGTATGAGGCGATCGGCTCTTCCGAATAGCGCGCCCGATATTGTTCGGTGAAAGATGCCTGCTCGGCCACAGTGGCAGGACCGGAAAAGTACATGCCCTGGCTAATATCGAGGGTCTGCATCAGGAAATCGCGGCTCAGCAGGCCATCCGAGCTGATCAGGGCGCTCCCCAGGCCCAACTCGGCGACCTTCCGAACAATATTCACGCCATCAGTGGTGTAGACCGGCATATACAGCACGTCGGTCTTCAGCTTGGAGAACCAGAGAATTTGAGGTGACACATCCTGTCCGCTTTCAATATGAAGGCGTCCCAGGCAGTCACCGCCCATTTTCTCAAAATCACTGCAGGCGGCGGCGGTCAGACCGGCGGAGTAGGCGGTCTTGTCATCGATGGTGCTCATCGTGCGCAAGCCGAGGACGCTGTAAGCAAATTCGGCCACTGCCTTCGCCTGGGCGCGGTCATTATAAATGGTACGGAAGAAGCCGGACTGGTATTGATCCGGTGAGGTAAGGGAGGCGGCCGTGCTGGAAGGGGATATCATGGTCATGCCGGCCGCCCCCAGGATCTTTGCAGAGGGGATGGAACTAGAGGAACAGGTAGCGCCGATCACAGCCACAATGGAGGGATCGGCGGCGATCTGACGGGCGCCCTGCTCACCGCCTTCTGCGGAGCAAAGATCGTCCACCTTTACGATCTCGATGGGATGCCCGGAGACCTCGCCCTGGCTGGCGGCGGCGATCTCCACGCCCCGGAGAGCGTCAATCCCATAGGGGCTGTCCGGCCCGGAGAGGGTCAGAAGGACAGCGATCTTGATCGGCTGCTTTTTCCCCACCGAGACGCACCCCAGCGGGTCGGTGCAAGCTGCCGGTTTGGCAGTACAGGCAGGAAGGATCAGGCTGAGAACGATGAGCACACCTGCGATGTGAACGAGCGGTTTCTTCACGTGCGCCTCCATAGTGATTCACAGCCCATTTTACCCGCATCCCCCTCCCCATTCGTTGCCGTATGATTACACGTCCACGCCGGCAGGTGGGGAGATCCCCTGCCGCTGGAGGGACAAAAAAACGCCTCCCGGGTCAGGGGAGGCGTTTCGGGTAGTCAGGGATCATTCCACGCCAAGGTAGGATTTTTGGACCATCTCGTTCTCTTTGAGCTTGGCAGCCTCATCGCTCAGGATGATCTCCCCGGTCTGCAGCACGTAGCCGCGATGGGCAATGGAGAGCGCCATCAGGGCGTTCTGCTCGACCAGCAGGACCGTCGTGCCCTCCTTGTTGATGGCGGTGATCGTATCAAAGATCAGCTCCACCAGGAGCGGGGAGAGCCCCATAGAGGGCTCGTCGAGCAGAAGAATACGGGGCCGGGCCATCAAGGCGCGCCCCATGGCCAGCATTTGCTGCTCGCCGCCTGAGAGGGTCCCACCTTTTTGAGCGACGCGTTCCTTAAGGCGGGGGAAAAGGCTGAAGACACGCTCCAGATCCTTCTCCATGCCGATCTTGTCCTTGCGCGCGTAGGTCCCCATTTCCAGGTTTTCAAGAACCGTCATACGGGGGAATATCATGCGTCCTTCGGGGCTCTGGGCGACACCGCTCTCCGCGATCTGGTGGGCAGGGAGTTTTTCCAGCGCCACACCGTCCATGACGACGGTCCCGGAGCGGGGGCGGATCAACCCCTGGATGGTGCGCAGAGTGGTGCTCTTGCCGGCGCCGTTCGAGCCGATGAGGGTGACGATCTCGCCGTCCTTGACGACCAGGGAGACACCTTTCAGGGCGTGAATGTTGCCGTAGTAAGTATGGACATCCTTGAGTTCAAGCATCCTGACATCTCCCTTATTTCGTTGCAGTGCCCTTGCCCAGGTAGGCCTCGATCACGCGCGGGTTCTTCTGGACCTCGGCCGGACTGCCCTCGGCGATCTTCTCGCCATAATCCAGCACGGAGACACGGTCGGAGATGGACATGACGACGCGCATGTGGTGCTCAATGAGCAGGATCGTGAGGCCCAGCTCTTTGCGGATCTGCTGGATGAAATTCGTGAGCGAAAGAGTCTCATTGGGGTTCATGCCGGCGGTGGGCTCATCCAGGAGCAGGAGCTTGGGTTGGGAGGCCAGGGCGCGGGCGATCTCCAACCGGCGCTGAAGGCCGTAGGAGAGATTCTTGGCGGTCACCTCAGCGTCCGTGCGCCGGAGACCGACGAATTCAAGCATATCCAGCGCGCGGGCGCGGGCCTCTGCTTCCTCCTTGACCGTGGAGCTGGTTCTCAATATCTGCCCGAGGAGATTGGACTTCATCCGACAGTGCTCGCCGACCAGAACATTATCAATTGCGGACATGTTGGCGAACAAGCGGATGTTCTGGAAGGTCCGGGCGATCCCCAGGGCCGTAATATTGAATGGCTTGAGCCCGGCCAGGGATTTGCCCTCAAAGCTCATCTCGCCGCTGGTGGGCGAATAGACCCGCGTGATCGTATTGAAGAAAGTGGTTTTTCCAGCTCCGTTCGGCCCGATCAGGCTGGCGATCATCCCTTTTTCGATGTCGAAATCAACCTTGTTCACGGCGGTCAAACCGCCGAAGGTCATCGTAATGGCTTTCGCGCTGAAGAAGTCGCTCATTCTGGGCTCCTATTTTCGCCCGCGTCCCGGACCCTTGGAAGCGGCTTCGTGCATCTCCGCCTGTACCTGGGCGCTGGGGAGCAGGCCCTCGGGCCGGACAGCCATCATGATCACCAGGGTCAGCCCAAACAGCAGGAAGCGATACAGGATCGGATCAGCGTTCTGAGCCACGATCGCCTGCACGGTGGGATTGCCCGCCAGGGCGGGGAGCAGCGTGTGTTCCAGCAGGCCGCCGAGGAAATCCTTGAGGGCGGGCAGGAAGAGACGGTCTGCGCCCATGATGACGAGACCGCCCACGATCACACCGCTGATATTTCCCAGGCCACCCAGGATGACCATACACAAGACGATGATCGATACGCTAAAGTCGAATACGCTTGGGAATATGCCTGCGATGTAAGAGGCGTAGAAAGCCCCGGCAAAGCCCGAGAAGGTGGCGCCCATTGCAAAGGCAAGGAGTTTTGTGCGCACGGGATCGATGCCCATCTGGGCAGCGGCCAGCTCGTCCTCGCGGATCGCCATCCAGGCCCGGCCCAGGCGGCTGTCGCGCAGCCGGCGGATCAGGAAGATCGACAGCAAAATGATGGCGATGATCAGGAAGTACCAGGGCACCAGGTTGGCCGACTGGAATTGGCCGAGGATGGGCAAAATGGGCCTGGAAATCGGGCTGATCCCCTTTTCACCCAGAGTCAGATCTTCGTGCTCCATCAACGTGAGACAGGCCACGCCTGCCGGGGAACCGAACAGCTTGAGGAGGCCCGGAATGATCCAGCAGGTGAAGGGCTCCTTAATGGTCACGTCGATCAGGTTGCGGAAGAGGACGGGCACGATCTCGCCAAAACCCAGGGTGACGATCGCCAGGTAATCCCCCCGCAATGGAAGCGTGGGGGCTCCCAAGATGAATCCCCAAATGGCGGCCATGGCTGCCGCAATCCATATAACAAGCCAGAAATTCCATTGGATGTTGTGCACCGGGGAGGACAGAATGCCCGTGGTGTACGCGCCGATGGCAAAGAAGGCCGCGTACCCGAGGTCGAGCAGGCCGGCGAACCCGACCACAATATTCAGGCCCAGCGCCAGAATCGTAAAGATCAATGCAAAGATGACCTGTGAACTCCAGCGCAGATTGGTCAACCGATCCACGAAGGGGAAAGCGATCACGACCAGGGAGGCGACGATGATATAGCCTATGCGTTTCTCGCGTTCCCCGAGCGATCCAATCCCAGCCATGATCAGTACGCCGGCGACAAAGCCGAAGAACCCGGCGATCGTGGCATTGATCATCACCGAATCGGGGAACAAGCCCCGGCCGATGGCCGGCGCGACAATATAATGCTGAAAGAAGCTGATCAGGGCCAGGACAACGGCGCCGATCACAGCGGGAACAATGCTCCCCCGGAAAGCTTCCTTCAGGCTGGTGAAGTGCAGGCGGTTACCCAGGGAATATCCCAGGGAAAGCCCCGCCAGGGTACCAACCACGCCCACAGCCCAGCCGCCAAAGAGCAGCACAATGATGCCTGCCACGATTCCTACAGTCAGGGCGGAACGGATGGATGCTTGCATCGATGTGCCTCCTCAGGCTTTTTGCCCACCCTGCTCGCCCAACAGACCGGTCGGGCGGAACAGCAGAACCAGAACCAGGATCGCGAACACCCAGGCGTGCGTCCAGCGGGCATTCAGATAACCGTCACTGAAGGAACGCAGCAGACCGATCAACACGCCCCCCAGCATGGCCCCGGTAATGTTGCCGATGCCTCCCAGGACCGCAGCGGTGAAGGCCTGGAGCCCCATCCGGAAGCCCATGAACCACCAGGCGGTGTTGTAATACAAACCAGCCAACAGGCCGGCGGCTCCTGCCAGTCCACCTCCGATGAGGAACGTGGCACTGATCACCCGATCAATATTAATGCCCAGCATACGGGCGGCATCCCGGTTCTGGGCGGTGGCGCGCATGGCCTTTCCGAGGCGGGTGCGCTGCACAAAGAAACGCAGGCCCAGCATGAGCAGGCCCGCGAGGATGATGACCATGAGATCTTTTACCGTGAAGCTCAGGGGCAGGCCGGTCCGCTCCAGGAGATTCACGCTAAGGCCAAGGTTCGTCATCAACTTGCCGAGGAGGTCGGGGAAGACTTTTTGGGAGGCGCCGCCGGTGGTGCCGAAGGAGGGCACCAGCCAGGCCTGAGCCGCCCAGATGAGGCCGATGTTTTCAAGAATAAAGGAGACACCGATGGCTGAGATCAGCGGCGCGAGGCGGGGGGCGTTGCGTAATCTACGGTAGGCCACCCGCTCGATGGTGGCGTTGAGAAGTGCACATACCACGACCGAGACGAGCAGAGCCAGAAGCAGGCCAAAGATGATATGGGAGCTGCTGGTGGTCGTCAGTGTTCCTGTGAGGGACAGGACCGTCAATGAGGTGAAAGTGCCGATCATATACACATCGCCGTGAGCGAAGTTGATCAGCTCGATAATGCCATAAACCATTGTGTATCCCAGGGCGATGATGGCGATGATGGAGCCATTTGCGAGACCAATGATCAGGTACTGGACCAGCTGCATCGGCTGGGCTTTAATGGACTGGGCAATAATGGTAACGTCAAAGCCTGCGATCGGGCCGCACAGGAGCGCAATGTAGATTACCAGGGCAGCGAGGGCGAGAGTTCTTTTACGAAATCTGGGAGTGGCGTTCATGTTCCTCCATGGCTCTTGCAGGACAGATGCCTGATTGAGGAAAGGGAGGCGGCCTGCGCCGCCTCCCTTTATGCGAGGCAGGATCTATTTGAACGTGCCGACTGCTTTGTAGCCGCCGCCCTGGACCTGGTAAAAGGTCATATCGGTCAGGCTGGTGTCGCCGTTGGCATCGAAGGACCAGGTGCCGAGAGCACCGTCGAAGTTCTTGATGGCGAACACTGCGGCGCGCACAGCTTCGCGATTGGTGGGATCGCCGCCGGCTGCGCAGACATCCTCAATGGCTTTGAGGGCCACATTCATGGTCTCATAGCCGTAGACGGCGTACGGCTCGGTCAGCGCGCCGTACTTGGCCTCGTAATCGGTCTTGAACTGCTGGCCTTTGGGTCCAAGCTTCTCGAGCGGCAGGCCGGCCACGCTGGCGTACACGCCTTCGGCTACATCCGCACCGGCGCCATCAATGAACGCCTGGGTCTGGATGCCATCAGGGCCAACGAACTTGACCTTCTCATTGTCGCCCATGATGGCGACCTTGTCCTTGAGGAGCTGGGAGGCGTTGCTGTCCACGACCATGCCGACATAAATGGCATCCGGCGGGCCGCCGGCGTTGCTGGTGGAGATCTTGGTCATCAGGGCCTTGTAGTCGGAGGCTTTGGTGTCGATCCCCTCGTGTCCGACAACGGTCAGACCGATCTCTTTGGCGGTTGCTTCAAACACATCCGCAACGCCCTTGCCGTAGAGCTGCTGGTCATCGAGGATATAAACGGTCGAGGCGCCCAACGACTTGACGAAGTTGGCAGCCACCTTGCCCTGGATATCATCCGCGGCGACCACACGGGCGTAGCTGCGGACCTTGGTCGGGTAGTAAGAATCTGTCACGCCGGGCAGGTCCTTGTCGGCCTTGGTCAAGCCAGGGTTGGTATTGGCAGGGGAGATCATGACCAGGGGGCCGGCCTGGTTAAGGATCGGGATCGACAATTTGGCAGCGCCAGAGTTGAAGGTGCCGAGGTAAGCCACGATGGCGGGATCGGCAGCGGCCTTGTTGGCGTTTTCCGTCTCCACGGCGGGATCCCATTGGCCGAGGGCAGCCGAGGCATCATCCCAGGCTTCGTAGCTGATGGTGTACTTGCCACCGCAGGCCTTGCCGCCGGCCTGCTCGAGGCGCAGCTTCATGGAGTTGACGATGGTCTGCGTCTGGGTGAGCGAAGAGCCGGTCATCGGCAGGCTGGAGACGATCTTAAGAGCCCCGCCACCGCCGCCTCCACCTCCAGGTGCAGCGCCGCATGCCGCCAGCACCATGCTGGCAACCATGAGCAGGGACATCAAAGCGAGCAAACGCTTGGACATTTCTTACTCCTCCGTTGTATTTAGTTGAACAATAACCCAACTTACGGGCAAACGATCCTGAGCTGACCGCGCTGGCGGGTGTCGGCCTCACCTCCTTTCGGCGTTGGAATATATAAATGCCTATGTACGCGAAAGCCGGAGAAAAATCCCGCCACGCAGTGGAGGTTCTCACGGCTCTGGTCGCTTAAATAAGGCATTCTTCCCGCGTACTAAGCGCCAATACTACGTGAAATTCTCATAAAGGTCAAGCTTTTGGGGGAAGATTTTTGCCTACCCGGAACTTTCGGAGGGGCGCTGCTGTTGTTCACGGAAACGAAAATCTGCATTCCTGATCTTCATCGCCAAATCTGCCGCCAGGTTGTACATTAAACGGAAGCCGAGCTGGGGGTAGGTCTCACAAAGCATGAGGAGCTGCTCGCGCGGGATCAGGAGGAGCTGTGTGCCGTCCTCCACGGCACGGGCGGAGGCGGAGCGCAGGCCCTGGTCCACCAGGGCGATCTCACCGAAGGATTGGCCGCGGCGCAGCCTGGCAAGGGTGCTGCTTTCCGAGGCATCCGGGCGAGGGGAGATGCTGATAACCACATCCACTGCGCCGCGCACTATGATGTAAAGATCGTTGCTGCTGCTATTCTCGGGAAAGATCAAATCCCCGGCGTTGAACTGCACTTCCCTGCAAAGGGGGGAAACCAGGTCCAACTGGGTGGCGGTGAACTGATAAAAGATATCACTCTGTTTTAAGAGATCGGAGTATGTGCTCATTTTGCCTCTGGGCCAGGCAGTTTGAAAACAAGCTTACGGGAAGACCTCTGTGAGCCAATCCATGGGGTCAACCTGTATTCCATTAACCCATAATTCCCAATGAAGATGCGCGCCGGTGACGCGCCCGGTCCCGCCCACCAGGCCGATGACCTGGCCCTGTTCCACCATCTGTCCAACCTGCACTTTGATCTCGGATTGGTGCCAGAAACCGCTGTACACTCCCCACCCGTGGTCAATGAGGGTGGCGTTCCCGCGGACGGTCAGCGGACCCGCAAAAACCACTTTTCCGGCTGCGACGGCTGTAATGGGAAGTCCCGTGCCGCCGCCGAAATCGAGGCCGGTATGGAAGCCTTCCGCAGTCAGGTCCGTGCCCTTCCCTATGTATGCGCGGCGGCTGCCGTAGCGGGAGGTGAAATAAGTGGAATCGGCATACTGGATCGCCGGTGAAATGAACTCTCCGGACCAGAATTTTTCGGCTGTGGCCGGTGTAACGATCCCCAGGATCTGCTCCTGCTCAGGCTCGGTTGCTGCGGGGTCAATGGTGGCCGGATCCACATACAGGAGCGGGTCTTCGGGGTAGTTGCCGGAGATGACCTGCACCATCTGTTCGAAGGATTGGCTGGTGCCATCAGACAGCACCGCTTTCAGCGAGAGGGGATAGACCCCGGGGTCCAGCAGCGCGTGGACGCCCTGAAGGGCCACCTGCTCATCCTCTCCCAATGGGAAGAAGTGAAGGGGCTGGTCCACGAGAAAACCTTCGAGGGAAACGCCCGGGAGGGTTTTGACGATGATCTCACCGGTCCCGCCCTGCTTCAATGGCAGGGTAGTGAGACGGGCGCTGAGGAATGCCGGAGGGAGGCCGCTGGCCGACTGGCCGGATCCCTCGCCAGGGGCGAAAAGCGCATCCCCGGGGAGACCATCCCAGGAACCCTGCAGGGCATTGAGGGCGCGCATGGTCCAGGGGTCGCTGCCCCGGGTCACCGACAGCTCAAGCAAGGATTCGCCGGGAGCGGGGCTAGCGCTTGAATAGGCGGGGGCATCCTCCTGACGTGGAAGAATCATGCTGGCCCCCACGTAAAACTCGGTGGGACTGCTCAGGCGGTTCAATTTTCGGAATAGCAGAGGGTCGATCTGGCTGCGACGGAGAAGGCTGCGGTACGAATCGCCCAAGTTCACAAGCTCGGTATCCAGGATGCCAGTCACACCCTCCAGGCCCGGGATGACAAGCTCCTGCCCTGCATTGAGCTGGTCGGGATTCTCGAGGCTGTTGGCGTTCATCAACTCGGTCAGGGTGATATTGAAGCGGTCCGCGATGGAAGACAGCGTATCGCCGGGCTGGACGATATAGGTGGGGCCGCCGGAGGAATCCTGTGCGGCTGCGGGTGAAACGCTGCTCAACAGAAGGAAGAACAGGAGGAGGGCGGCTCTGAATCTATACGTCAACATATTCCACTTGATCGCCCGGCTGGTAATCGTCCCAGCGGGAGGGGTGCAGCTCAAGGATGAAGCGGGCTGGCAGGAGGGAGGCGTACGCCGGCCGCCAGGAGCGGGCGATCACCCGGTCCACCACCGTCCCGGCGGAGTTGATCCAGAAGACCGCCAGGTCGAAGGGGACGAAGAACATGTGGATCGAGGAATCAACCCGGGAGTCGCGTCCCTGGACGAGGAGAAGACCCTGATCGGGGTTTAGCCCGCGGCGGAACATCAACCCGCGCAGGCGGCAAAGGAACGAATCACAGAAAATGACATTTGCAGGCGCCTGGAGGGGACGGGAAAGGTTTTTAACGAGGACGGGGTGAGGCATTTGGAGAATGAAGCACTGGATAGCCCGGCGGAAGTTGGCTCAGGATTCCGGTTCCTGCGCGCCCAGCACTTTCTCCACGCTTTGCAGCAGCTCCTGAGGGCTGAAGGGCTTGGTAATATAATCATCCACCTTGGCGATGTGCATGGCCAGCACGCGGTCAATGTTCTGGGCCTTGGCCGTGACCACGATCACAGGGATGTGCCTGGTTTTTTCATCGGCTTTCATTTGCTGGTATACTTCCCAGCCGTCCATATCCGGCATCATCAGGTCAAGCAGAACAAGGTCCGGGAGATCCTGGCGGATCAATCTGAGGCCCTCCACGCCCCCGTCCGCGCCTTTCACCTCGAAGCCGCGGCGGCCAAGAATGAGGCGGATCAGATCGATCATTTCCTGTTCGTCTTCGACACAGAGGATGCGCTTCACGATGTTTCTCCCATGCACAGCCGATCTGGTTAAATAGTTTACCATAAAAGGGATAGGGGCCTTTAATGAAGATCATCACCTGGAACGTCAACGGGCTGAGGGCCATCTTGGGGAAGGGGGCCCTGGACTGGGCCTGGGAGCGGAAGCCGGATGTCCTGTGCCTGCAGGAGATCAAAGCCCGGCCGGAACAGCTGAAGGAAGAGCACCACCTGAGCCCCGATTACGAGGTGATCTGGAACCCGGCCGAGCGCCCGGGATACAGCGGGGTGGCAACGCTGGTCCGCACGGCGGCTGCCGAGGTGTGCTTGGGCATGGCGGTGCCGCGTTTTGATGTGGAGGGGCGGGTCATCCAGACCCTCCATCCCGGATTCAGGCTTTTCAACATCTATTTTCCCAACGGCGGGCAGGGCTATGACCGGGTGACCTACAAGCTCGATTTTTATGCCCACCTGCTGGACCTGTGTGATGTGCTGCATGAACGAGGGGAAACCATCATTATCACAGGGGATTTCAATACTGCCCACCAACCAATCGATCTGAAAAATCCCAAACAGAATGAAACCATCTCCGGGTTCATGCCGGAAGAGCGGCTGTGGGTGCAGAAGTTCCTGGACCACGGCTTTGTGGATATCTACCGTCACCTCAACCCCGACCGGGTGCAATATACATGGTGGACCTATCGTATGAATGCACGGCAGAGGGGAATCGGCTGGCGGCTCGATTATTTTCTGATCAGCCCGGCGCTCCTACCGCGTGTCCAACAGGTGACCATCCATGAGGACGTGCTGGGGTCGGACCACTGCCCGGTGGAATTAGAGCTGGAATAACCGGCTTTTTCCCCCGAATGGGGGGATATTAATAGGAGAGTATTAGAAATTTATAGAAAGAAGAGGCTGAAAGTCCCCTTGAGGGTGGGTACTTGGTATAATTCGGGCACTATCTGGAGGATTCCGTGAATTCACGAAGTCAATCTTTCGTTGTCTATTTTGTGCTCATCATCGCGATCGCGGCCATGCTGTGGATGGGTTTCCGGCAAGATTCCTCGACGGAGCAGCCCCTGACCATCAACGCTGTGGCTCAATCGGTGAAGAATGGGGATGTAGCCCGCATTGTCATTGAGAGCGATGACAGCATCCGCGTGATCATGAAGAACGGGGCCGAGACCGGGGTCGAATCGCACAAGGAACCGGGGGCCACGCTGGTCGATCAACTGATCAGCCTGGGCGTGACGCCTGAACAGCTGTCCACTGACAACTTGCAGATCGAGGTCAAGCCGCCCTCCCAATGGACCGGCCTGATCAGCGGCGCCCTGTATATCCTGCCGGTGATCTTCATGGTGGGCGTTCTCTGGTTCATCTTCCGCCAGGCGCAAGGCTCGAACAATGCAGCCATGTCCTTCGGGAAAAGCCGGGCGCGCATGTTCAGCGGGGAACACCCTACGGTCACATTTGCGGACGTGGCCGGCGTGGAAGAGTCCAAGCAGGAACTGGCCGAGGTGGTCGAGTTCCTCAAGGAACCGCAGAAGTTCATCCAGCTCGGGGCACGCATCCCCAAAGGTGTCCTGCTGGTAGGCCCTCCCGGTACCGGCAAAACGCTGCTTGCCAAAGCCGTTTCGGGGGAGGCGGGCGTGCCCTTCTTCTCCATCTCCGGCTCGGAATTCGTGGAAATGTTCGTGGGTGTGGGCGCCAGCCGCGTGCGAGACCTGTTCGACCAGGCGAAACGTCATTCACCCTGCATCATCTTTGTGGATGAGATCGATGCGGTCGGCCGCCAGCGTGGGGCGGGTCTGGGCGGCTCACACGATGAGCGCGAGCAGACCCTGAACCAGATGCTGGTCGAGATGGACGGGTTTGATACCGACACCAATGTGATCATCATTGCCGCAACCAACCGGCCTGATATCCTCGACCCCGCGCTGCTGCGACCGGGACGCTTCGACCGGCGCGTGACCCTCGACCGTCCGGACGTGAAGGGCCGCGAGGCAATCCTGCGCGTGCACGTGAAAGGCAAGCCGCTGGAGACCAATGTGGACCTGGGTTCGCTGGCGCGCGGCACACCCGGGTTCGTAGGCGCGGACCTGGAGAACCTGGTCAACGAAGCGGCCATCCTGGCGGCGCGGCGCAACAGGAAATCCATCAGCCAGTCCGAGATGGAAGAAGCCATCGAGCGTGTGGTTATGGGACCGGAGCGCAAATCTCGGCTGATCTCGGACGAGGAAAAGCGCATCATTGCCTATCATGAGGCCGGGCATGCGGTGGTGGCGAACGCCATTGCAGAAGCCGATCCCGTCCAAAAGGTGACCATTGTGGGCCGCGGCCAGGCCGGAGGAGTCACATGGTTCAGGCCGGATGAAGACCGCCTGTTGATGTCGCGCAAGAAGCTGCAGGCTACCCTGGCCATGGCCCTGGGCGGGCGCGCGGCCGAGGAACTGGTCTTTGATGACATCACCTCGGGGGCCTCCAACGATATCGAACAGGTCACCCGGATGGCGCGCTCCATGGTCACGCGACTGGGAATGAGCGACAAACTCGGGAATATGTCTTACGGGCAGAAGGAAGAGCTGATCTTCCTGGGCCGTGAGATCTCGGAGCAGCGGGATTACTCTGAGGCCGTGGCAGAACAGATCGACCGGGAGGTCCGCAAGATCGTGGACGACTCCTACAAGCTGGCGCAGGCCACACTGCTGAAATACCGGGGGCAGCTGGAAGCCATCGCTCAGAAACTCCTCGAGGTGGAATCTATCAACCGCGAGGAATTTGAAGCGATCTTCCCGCCGCCTTATCCGAAGCGCAGCGGAACGCCCCAGGTGATCCCCGAAGTCGCCTGAGAAGAATAAAAAAATAAGCCCTCCGGTCCATCCAGGCCGGAGGGCTTTTTTTGTTTAAGATTTCCCAGGGGAGAGGCCCAATTGCAGGCGAATTTCTCTCAGCAGGGAATCCAGTTCAAAGGGTTTCTGGATAAAGGTGTCGAACGGCGAGGAGGCGGATTTGCCTTCGATAGGCTCGTGGTCGCCAGCGGTCACATAAATGATGGGAAGCTGATGGTGCTTTGGAAACTGGCGGACCTTTTCACCCAGCGCATAACCATTCGTATCGGGCAGGTGCAGATCGATCAAGGCGAGATCCAGAGGGCTCTCTGTGAGCAATTGCAATGCCCGGGTCCCATCGGGGGCCTGAATGACCGAAAAGCCTTCAGACTCCAAAATCCGTTGGAGAAGGCTCCGATTGTCGGCGTAATCATCCACATAGAGGATGGTCTTTTTCGTGTGCATCACCACCTTCCTGATCCATGGGAGAGACCGATGCAATGCCATCATACTCCGGCAGGCTGGCCGCCGGGGGAATTGGAATAGTCCTGCAATCTGGAGACCAAGCTCCGGATTTACAAAAAATGAGCACCCGGTTTTCTTCCGGGTGCTCATCATCAAAACGCAGTCTGCGCGTAACCGTCAGCCTGCGCTTTCCTTGTGCTGGCGAACCAGCTCACGGCGAAGGATCTTTCCAACCGTGGTCTTGGGAAGCTCGCTGCGGAACTCGTAATGAGTAGGGACCTTGTAGGCGGCCAGGCGCTCCTTGCAGAAGGCCTTAAGCTCCT
>CAZSPX010000022.1:0-22322 GCA_964608885.1 uncultured Anaerolineaceae bacterium
ATTGAGCACTACCTGTATCTGTACCAGCACATCTACGGTTTGAACTACGTGATCCTGCGCTATGCCAACGTGTATGGTCCCCGCCAGAACCCGCATGGGGAGGCGGGCGTGGTGGCCATCTTCACCGGCCAGATGCTTTTGAACGAGCAGATCGTCATTAACGGGGATGGCGAGCAGCAGCGCGATTTCGTATATGTGGGCGACTGCGCCCAGGCGAACCTGCTGGCGCTCACCAGTGAGAAGGTCAACACCATCCACAATATCGGCTCCGGACTGGGAAGCTCGGTCAACGATATCTACCTGATGTTGAAGGACATCGCCTGCTATGACAAGGCGCCGATGTACGCTCCCGCCAAGCTGGGAGAGACGCGACGCATCTACCTGGATACAGGGAAGGCCGCCCGCCAGTTGGGCTGGGTGCCCTCGGTGAATTTGATGGACGGTCTGAAGATGACCGTGGATTACTTCCAGAAGGCCGAGATCGCCCAGTAAGGGCGGTCCGGCAGGGATCCCTGGAGAAAAGACTCAAGCCATGCAGCGCGACCTTACAAAGCGATATTCAACGATCTTCAAGAAGACGTGGATCAGGAATCCCTTTTCCCTGGCCTATGATATTTATAGATATGGGAAACTGCGCGAGTTCTCCTCCTTTGTTGTCTGGGAGGTGATGCACAAGCTGCACCTGTTCCCAAGGAGCCGCTACCTGGTCTTCAAGGGGGAGGGGCCGATGCGGCTGGAAAAAGACAACCTGCATTCCGCCGACTTCTATGAAAAGGTCACCGGTTTCTTCCAAAGGAAAGGTCTGAAGGCGGAACGCTCGGAGCATCCCTGGAAGATGCTCTTCACGGGTCCCAATGGCGAGATCATAGGCTGCCTGTCGTCCAATGATACTGATCTCTATAAGAGCACGGACCACGGCAGGACCATCATCTTCCTCAGGCGCTTTCCGGAGAGCATCAAATCGCTCTTCATCTCGCGCAAGGGGTCCATCTTCGTGAACGCCAAGGGCTCGGTATACCGAAGCGCGGACGGGGGCGCCTCATTTGAGAAGGTCTTCGACCTGGGCTCCAGCGAAAGCTTCCTGCGCTTCAACAATGCCATGACCGAAACGCCGGATGGGACGCTCCTGTGCGGCGAGTATGGGAACGTCTGGGAAAAGTCGGGCTGGAAGAAGCTCGCCTATATGTATTTCAGCACCGACGACGGCGCCACCTGGCAGACGGATGATTTCCTGATCCGCATGGGCGCCAACAAGCACGTCCACGTGGTCAAGTACAGCCCGCTTCTAGACCGGGTGGTGGTGGCGGACGGGGACAACTTTAAGCGCATCTGGCTCAGCGAGCGGATGGAAGGTTTCGACATCCGCAGGCCGGGCTGGAAGCTTGTCAACCGTTATCACATCCAGATGGGCGGTTATACCGCGGTGGTCGAATCGGGCGGCAAGGTCTTCTTCGGCACCGATTACCAGGGCGGCACCAACTTCATGGTGGAGTCTGCGGATGGCAGGAACTATGCCAAAAAGGTCATCCCTGATCCCTATCGCCGCAGCCCGATCGACAATATGCTAGTGCGCAAATCCTCCCGGGGGGATGAGATCTGGGCCAACCTGCCGTTCTCGGCGGGCAGCAGCAAGTGCCTGCTGATGGTCTCGGCCGATGGCGGGACAACCTGGAATCGGGTTTTTGAATACAGCCGCTCGGCATACACCGTGTGGTTGATCAGCGCCTCAAGCCAGCCCTCCAGCGAAATCCATGTGATGGTGGCCGACCAGAAGAACAATACCCGCGTGATCTATCGTATCTCGGATCCCTCATGACCCGTCTGATGCCTCTTGCCTCCCAACCCGATACCCTGCCCGTCGCGAGCGAGGGGATACGGCCCTTCCCGGCCTCCCCGACGCCTGCATTGGAGCTGGTCGCCCGGCTTTGCCAGGCGCTGGAAGACGAGGAGATCCTATACTGCCACTGGAAGAGCAACAATGCCCTCGATCGGTCTGCCAGCGGCGAGAACGACCTGGACCTGCTGATCAGCCGCGCAGATGCGAACCGTTTCCTGGCGCTGGTCGGACGGCTGGGTTTCCGCCCGGTGCGCCCTCCCACCGACAAACAGATGGCCGGTGTGCTGGATTACTTCGGATATGACGAAGACTCGGGAAAGCTGGTCCATGTGCATGCCCACTTCCAGCTGGCGATGGGCCACGACATGACCAAGAATATCCGGCTGGCCATCGAGGCGCCTTACCTGGCCTCGGCGCAGCGCAAGGGACTCTTCCGCGTGCCCGCCCCGGAGTTCGAGTATGTCGTGCTGGTGCTGCGGATGATGCTGAAGCACTCCACCTGGGACGCCATGCTTACCCGCGAGGGCAGGCTGAAAGCCAGTGAGCGAGGCGAGCTGAACGACCTGAGAGCGGAAAGCGACCCGGCCCGCGTCAACGCCATCCTGAATGCGCATCTGCCCTACATCTCTGCATCCCTGTTCGCGGATTGTGTGAGGGCCCTGGAGCCCGGCTGCCCGGCAATCTTCCGCCTCCGCACGGCCCAGAAACTGCAGAAGCTGCTCCAATCCAGTGCCACTCTTCCAGGGCCTGTGGATGTCTTTCTCAAACTGTGGCGGCGGGGCGTACTCATGCTCCGCCGGAGACTGTTCAAGACCTCGGCGAAGTACACCCCGGCTATTGGCGGCGCGATGATTGCCATCCTGGGCGGGGATGGGGCCGGGAAGACGACCGCGCTGGAGGGCCTGCACGGCTGGCTCTCGAAGATCTTCGAGACGCAGCGCGTGCATATGGGGAAGCCGGCCTGGTCCTTGCTGACCATCACGCTGCGGTCGATCCTTAAGCTCGGGCAGGTCCTGAGGCTCTATCCGTTGGAGACCTCCTTCGAGGCTACGCTGGAGCAGAAGTCGCTGGTCTCGCCGGGTTACCCGTACCTGATCCGTGAGGTGCTGCGTGCACGCGATCGCTATACCACATACGTCCGGGCGCGGCGGTTCGCGATGCGCGGAGGGCTGGTGCTCCTGGACCGTTTCCCGATGGCGCAGATCGAGCTGATGGACGGCCTCCAGACGGAGCGCTTCATCCGCCAGATCAGTGAAGGGCCGCGCCGGGAGCAGTTCCTGTGCCCGCGGCCCGACAGCCGCTTTGCCCGCTTCCTGGTGCGGCTGGAGGAAAGCTATTACCACCGCATTCTGCAGCCCGACCTGCTGGTCGTCCTGCGGGTGCATCCGGATATCGCCGTGCAGCGCAAGACCGAGGAGGAACCCGCTTCGGTCCACCGCCGCTCCTCCGAGATCTGGGCGCTGGATTGGAAGGACACCGGCGCGTTCGTGATCGATTCCAGCCAGCCCAAAGCCGCAGTGCTGGCCCTCCTTAAAGGTCTTGCATGGCAGAGAGTGTGACCGTCCGCGCGGACCTTACCCGGCTGACCAATGCCTCCCCGGTGATCGTCGAGCTGGTGGGGCTGGCCGGCGCGGGCAAGACAACGCTCTCACGCCTGCTGGGGCAGGAAAGCGGGAGCGTGCGGATCGCCCCGGATATCGAGCTGCGGAAGCTTGAGCATATCCCGGTATTCCTCGAGCACATTTCCGACTGGCTGCCGCTTTACCTGAGCCGCGCCTCATCCAGGCGCCGCTTGAGCTGGGAAGAGCTGAAATACATCACCTATCTCAAGGGCTGGCCGGGCATGCTGCGGCGGCAGCCCTCCAACCAGGGCAAGGTCGTGGTGCTGGACCACGGTCCGATCTTCCGGCTGGCCACACTGCTGGGTTTCGGCCCGGAGTCGCTCAGCTCTCCGGCAGCACAGGATTGGTGGAGCCGCCTCTACCGGCAGTGGGCCTTCACGATCGATATCATCGTCTGGCTCGACACCGATGATGAGACCCTTGTCCGGCGCATCAATGCCAGGGAACAGAAGCATGATGTAAAGGGCAGGGACAGCGCCGAAGCCCGGGAGTTCCTGATGCGCTACCGCGTGGCCTACCTGCGCACCTTGCGGCGGATGATGGACTTCCGCCAGCCCCGGCTGCTGAAGTTCGATACCGGCCAGGCGCCCGTGGAGGAGATCGCCAGAGAGATCCTGGCGGCTTGCCAGGATTGACCCCGCTGATTGCAGCGGCTTTATTGATTACAGGGATTACAGGATCAAATCATGCTGGTTTTTATCCATATCAACAAGACTGCGGGCAGCACCGTACGCTATGTGCTGCGAAGCTCCTTCGGGCTGAACCACTGTGAGGTGGAGCCCTGGCATGCCCAGTGGGGCGAGCCGCCCTTTTCCACGTATGACCTGCAGCGCCTGCGCAAGATCTACCCGAGGCTGGAAAGCATCGGCGGGCACCGCGTAACGGGTTACATGGACCTGCACGAGGACGGCACAGAGTTCAAATACTTCACCTTCATGCGCGACCCGGTGCGCACCTGCGCCTCGCGGTTCCAGTACAACGTCCAGTACCGCGGCAAGAAGGAGCTGGTCTTCGAGGAGTGGATCCAGAAGGAGTGGACGCGCAACAGCCAGACGCGCCTGATCGCCGGGGCGCCTGACCTCAACAAGGCCATCCGCATCCTGCGTGAGAAGAACATCTTCGTGGGCCTGACGGAGCGCTTCGATGAATCCATGCTGCTGCTCAAGGAGCTGGTGGAGCCCCGGCTGAATATCTCCTATCACCCGGTCAACAAGGCCACCAGCAACAACCTGGCGCAGCAGCTCCTGGCGGACGAGAAGACCCACCGCATGCTGGTGGAGGCCAACCAGGTGGACCAGCAGCTTTATGACCACGTCCGCAGGGAGCTGTACCCCTCCTACCAGCAGGAATACGGGGTGGGCCTCGAAGCAGATGTGGAGCGCTTTCAGAAGGACCGGGCAACCGAGTTCAACAACCGCAACCTGACGCTATCGCGCCTCAAGCAGTATGCATTCTACAAGCCGCTGCTTTACCTGTACCGGCGGACGGCTTCCCTGCAGAGACGACCCGGCTATTCCTGAAATTCAAGAGAGACCCGAGCATTCATGCAACTAAAAGAAAAAGCCGCCAAGGGATTCATGTGGTCCGCCATCCAGAAGTGGGGGCGGGCTGCCATTACCGGGCTTACGTTCATTGTCCTGTCGCGCCTGCTGACCCCCGAGGCCTTTGGTCTGGTCACGCTGGCCACGATCTTCTATGATTTTGTGGAGATCTTCCTGGACCAGGGATTCAGCGCCGCGGTCGTCCAGCGCTCCAAGCTCGATCCCGAGCACCTGGATACGGCGTTCTGGGTGAGCATCGTGATGGGCGGGCTGCTTACGGCGCTGAACATCGCCGGTTCCGGATTTGTGGCCCAATTCTTCCATGAGCCGCAGCTGGCGTCCGTGTTCAGCGTGCTCTCGCTGAGCTACATAATCAATGCCCTGAGCACCACCCAGCTTGCCATCCTTCAACGCAAACTGGCTTTCAAGAGCCTGGCGCGGCGCTCCCTGGCGGCCACCACTGTCGGCGGCGTGGTCGGCATCGGTATGGCGTTCAGCGGCTTTGGCGTATGGAGCCTGGTGGGACAGGACCTTGCCCAGGGCATCGCCGCAGCGGTGATCCTCTGGCGCTCTTCTGACTGGCGGCCGGGCTTCAAGGTGACTGTGAAGCATTACAAGGAGCTTTTCCACTTCGGGGTCAATGTGGTGGGCAACAACCTGCTCAATGTTTCGATCCGCCATGCGGACGATTTCCTGATCGGGTACTACCTTGGCCCCACCATGCTGGGCTTTTACACCGTGGGCTACCGCCTGCTGCTCATCATCATCCGCCTGGTCACCGAGATCTCCAACACGGTGGCATTCCCGGCCTTCTCCCGCCTGCAGCATGATGCCGAACGCATGCGGCGGGCCTTTTACAAGGTCACGCAATATACCAGCCTGCTTTCGTTCCCCATTTTCATCGGGTTGGCGGTGCTCTCGCCGCTGGTGGTGCCTGTGATCTTCGGAGCCAAGTGGGCGCCCAGCATCCCGGTGATGCAGATCCTTTCCATGATCGGGATCCTGCAATCCGTGATGTTCTTCAACGGCAGCGTGCTTAGGGCCTCGGGCAAGCCGAACTGGGAGCTGGGGATCATGGTCCTGAATGCAGTGATCAGCATCCTGGGTTTCATGATCGCCGTGCGCTGGGGGATCGTAGCCGTAGCGGCCTCCTTTGTGATCAGCGGTTACGTGCTGGCTCCGCTTTCCTATCTGGCCGTGCGCAAGATGATCCAGATCGAGCTCAAGACCTACCTCTCGCAGTATCTGGTGCCCCTGACAGCCGCCCTGTGCATGGTTGCCGTGGTCATGGGCCTGGAATACATCCTCAACGGGCAGTCGCTGAACAAGTACCTGAGGCTCGGAATATTGGTGTTCGCGGGCGCCCTGACGTACGTAGGAGTGATCGCGTTGATGGCACGCAAGCTTCTGGTGCAGGTCATCGAACTGGCGGAACTGATGATCCCCAGGCTGAAGATCCTGCGGCGCCCCGACCGGTCCCCTGAGGCCTGATCCATGTCCAAACAGCAAAGAGACTTCGTTGTCTTTACCACCAATCGCAGCGGCTCCGAATGGGTGATGAGCACACTGAACAGCTTCCCGGGCGTGAGCACGCAGGGAGAGTTGTTCCTGGACCGCCCGCACAGCGCAGAGAAACAATGGGACACGGCTTTTGCCCACCCGCGCTATATCGAGACCCGCAAGGGGCTGTCGCTCCGCCCCTTCAGCGTTTTCTCCTACCTCAAGGGGCTGTATTCCCTGCCCGGCAAGGTCGGTTTCAAGCTCATGTACAAGCAGCTGGGCGCCTATCCAGAGATCCTGCTCTACTTCCTTTCCAACAGGGTCCAGGTGATCCATCTGGTGCGCCGCAACCACCTGGATGTCATGCTCTCCTACGCGGTCAAGGCCAGCATCGGACATGCCCATCTCATGGTGGGGCAGAAGACACCCGATGACCTGCAGGTGGAGCTGGATACCAGCAACCTGGTCCGCAAAATGGCCTGGCTGCAAAAGCAGCAGGACTGGGCGCGCACCCTGCTGAAGGCCACAGGCCTTTCCCATATGGAGGCAGCGTACGAGGACCTGGTGCGCGATCCGTCCCTGTTCCAGCGCATCGGGGAGTTCCTGGTCGTTGAGTCCGGCGGGCAGATGCCCCACTCGGAGCTGACCCGCATCCGCAAGGGCAGCCACCGCGAGGTGATCGGAAACTATGAGCAGGTCCGCAGCGCCCTGGCCAACTCGGAGTTCGCCGGGCTGCTTGAATAAGCCCCACCGTTTCAGGATCGATTCTCCTATTTATTGCTTTGACAAGGGATGCAAGCCATGCGAAGAATAACTTACCTGTTGTCGCTGTTTCTGATCTTTGTGATCCCCATCGAGGGGCTGCTGCGCTTTCCCGGCGTGGGGACGATGGCAAAGGGGGCGGGCCTGGCGGTGGGCGTGGTCTGGCTGCTCACCGTTGTGATCACCGGGCGCATGCGCAGGCCCGGAACCATGCAGGTGCTGTTGATCCTGTTCGTGGTCTGGAATGCCCTCAGCATCTTGTGGAGTGCCAACCCGGCCCGGACCGCCAACCACGTCTGGACGTGGGTCCAGCTCCTGGGTATGTCGCTCATGCTGTGGGATATCTACACCACCCGCACTTACATCCTCAGTGGTTTGCAGGCTTACGTGCTGGGCAGCTATGTGGCGGTGGCCAGCGCCTTGAGCAATTACCTGGCCGGCAAGCCGTTCTATACCAACTATGAGCGCTTCGCCTCCGGTGCTTCCAATCCGGATGGCTTCGGATTCATCGTAGCGCTGGGCATCCCCATCGCCTGGTACCTTGCGGCCTCACACAACACCGGGCGGGAGCGCAGTCTCTGGCGCTTTGTTAATTATGCCTACATCCCGGTCGCTTTCATCGGCTTGGCGCTCTCCGGGACGCGCACGGCCCTGCTGGCGTCCATCGTTGGCATGCTGTTCGGGTTGATCATGCTCACCCGCGTACGCCTGTGGATCCGGATTGCGATCTTCCTGCTGCTGGCCGCTTCGGTGATCTACCTTGTTCCACAGGTCCAGTCGCTGAAATCCTTCCAGCGGCTGGGGACGACCAGCACCGAGCTGACCCAGGGCGACCTGAACAACCGCACCAACAACTGGCAGGAAGGCCTCGCCTCCTTCGAGCAGTACCCTCTCCTGGGCGTAGGCGGTAACATGTACCGTTATGTCAACTCCTGGGATAAGGTGGCCCACAACTCCTACCTCTCGGTATTGGTGGAGCTGGGGCTGGTGGGGCTGCTGATCTTCCTGGGGATCCTGGCGGTGGCGTTCGCCGCCGCCTGGGGCCAGGAGCGCCTGCGCGACCGCATCTTCTGGCTGACCCTGCTGGCGGTCTGGGGCATGGGCGCCTTCACACTCACCTGGGAGTACCGCAAGACCACCTGGCTGTTCCTCGGGTTGATCGTGGCCAATGCAGCCATTACCAGGGTGCGCGCGGTCCGCGCTGCCCGCCAGACGGAACCGATTGAAACGGAACTGCTCCCGGTCCCCGAAAGCCTGCCTGGTGATTAAGAGCCGGACGCTGCAACGGAGAACTGCATGACGGATTCAAAACAGCGGGTTGCCATCTTCATGCCCAGCCTGCTCGGCGGGGGAGGGGAACGCTCGATGCTTAACCTGGCCCACGGCCTGGCCGATTCAGGGTATGCCGTTGACCTGGTGCTGGCACGCGCGCACGGGCCCTTCCTGGACCAGGTCCGCCCCAGCCTGCGGGTCCTCGACCTGAAGGCTTCCCGCGTGATCCTCAGCCTGCCGGGCCTGGTGCGCTACCTGCGCACCGAGCAGCCCCGGGCCATGCTTTCGGTTTTCGGGTATGCCAATATCATTGCCTCCACCGCCTGGCGTCTGGCCGGGGTGCCCACCCGGCTCTTCCTGAACGAGCAGAATACGGTCTCGCTGGAATCGCAGAAGGCCAGCCGCTGGCGCGGGCGTATGGTCCCGCGGCTCATCAAGTATTTCTATCCCTGGGCAGATGGGATCGTGGTGGTCTCCAATGGCGTGCGTGATGACATGGCGCAGCTCACCAACATCCCGCGCGAGCGCATTACCGTGATCTACAACCCCTCGGTGGTGAAGGCGGAGGTCTGGGAGAAAGCCCAGGCGCCGCTGGAGCATGAGTGGTTCAAGCCGGGCCAGCCTCCGGTGATGCTGGCCGTCGGGCGTTTGCAGGTACAGAAGGATTTTCCCACCCTGCTGCAGGCCTTTGCCCGGCTGCGCGCAAAGCGCCCCGCCCGCCTGATGATCCTGGGGGAGGGCCCCGAGCGCGGCAAGTTGGAGGAAATGGTTCACGCGCTGGGCTTGGAATCCGATGTGAGCCTGCCGGGTTTCGTGACCAACCCGTACGCCTACATGGCACACTCCTCGCTCTTCGTGCTTTCCTCGTTGTATGAGGGCCTGCCCACGGTGCTGATCGAGGCGTTGTGCTGCGGCCTCCCTGTGGTCTCCACCGACTGCCCGAGTGGTCCGCGCGAGATCCTGAAGGATGGACAGTACGGCCGGCTCGTGCCCGTGGGCGATGTGGAGGCGCTGGCCGGGGCGCTGGGGACCGCGCTGGAACAGCAGGCGCTCAAGCCGCCGCCCGAGAGCTGGCAGCCCTATGACCTGCACAGCGTTGTAAATCAATATATCCAGGTGTTGTTCCAGGAATGACGGCATCCCCGTCTATTCCGGGACCGGGAATTCAGGACTTTCGTTCACGAGGTATATGACCATGACCATGCCAAACTTTATCATGATCGGGGTTGCCAAAGCAGGCACCACATCCTTCTGGCGCTATCTGGATGAACACCCCCAGATCTACATGGCGCCCATCAAGGCGACCAACTATTTCGGGTATGAGGATGCCCTGAACTGGAAGTGGAAGGACGAGGGCGAGCCCCCGATGATCCGCAACTTCCCCGTCCATACCCTGGAGGAATACGAAGCCTCCTTTGCCGGGGTTACGAATGAGCTTGCCGTGGGAGAGGTCTCCCCGCAGTATTTCCGCTGCCCCACGGCTGCCGAGCGCATCCATGCAGCCCTGCCGGATGTGAAGCTTGTCCTGAGCCTGCGCAACCCTGCGGAGCGGGCGTTCTCCGGTTTCCTGATGCGCACTCGTCGCGGCGATGCGGTGAAGGGTTTCCAGGATGAACTGACCGTGGAATCGAGCCATGTAAAGGAAGGCTTCTACTACAGCCGGCTGAAGCGCTACCTGGACCTGTTCCCCCGGGAGCGCATCAAGATCTACCTTTTCGATGATTTCAAGAAGGATGCCGCCGGTATCGTCCGCGACCTGTACGGTTTCCTGGGCGTGGATACGAGTTTCAGCCCCGATACCTCGGTGCGGCACAACCCCGGCGCGATCCCCAAGGTCCGCTGGCTGAACCAGATCTTCTTCAACCCGCGGGTGATCAACCTTACCAAATCCATCGTGCCTGAGGCCCTGCATGAGAGGCTCAAGCATGTGCAGCAGATGAACCTGAGCCCCATGCCAAAAATGCCGCGCGAGGTCCGTGCCGACCTGCTCAAGCTGTACCGCGAGGATATCCTGCGGCTCCAGGGCCTGCTCGACCGTGACCTCTCCGTGTGGATGAACTGAGCCAGCGATGGATGGAATGAATTCGGGAAGCAGGCTGACCCTGCCCAACTTCCTGGGGATCGGCGTACAGCGCGGCGGCACCACCTGGCTGCATACCCTGCTGGCGAGCCACCCGGATGTGTATATGCCCACCCGCCGCAAGGAGATCCGCTTCTTTGAGCAGTATTACGACCGCGGGCTGGACTGGTACTCGTCTTTCTTCCCTTCGCCTGAGGAGGCCGCCCGCTACAAGGCCATCGGCGAGATCTCCACCCAGTATTACGACTGCGTGGAATGCCCGCAGCGCATTCACGCCGTCCTGCCCCGCACGCGTCTCATCATCATGCTGCGGCATCCCGTCAGCCGGGCCTATTCGCACTATGGCTTTGTGGTCCAACGCCGCAACTTCCGGGGCTCGTTCGAGAGCTTCCTGAACGACCGCCCGAAGGCACTGGAAAAGGGGTATTACAGCCGCTACCTGCAGAACTTCCTGCGCTATTTCGACCGGGGGCAGATCCTGGCGCTGGTCTTCGAGCAGGTCTTCTCGGATGTCGCCAAGACCCGGCAAGAAGTGGCGGATTTCCTCGGGATCGATGTGGAGCAATTCCCCTCAGAGGCGGGCCAGCGCAAAGTGAATGCCAGCACGGTGCCCACGCACCAATCGCTGTACGGGTTCATCGTCAAGACCGGGCGGCGCTTGCGCCGGCAAAACCTTGAGCCGCTGGTGGATTTTGTCATGCGCCTGGGCATCCAGAAGTCGCTCTCCCGCGGCCGGGCCCTCCAACCCCTGGATGAAGGCTTGCGGCAGGACCTGAGCCGGTCCTACGCCGCCGAGTTCGATGAGTTGGAGCGCACCCTGCAGATCGACCTGAGCGCCTGGAGAAGTTGAGCTACCTTAACGGTATTGCGGAGAGAATCCACGTGACCGACAACAATGGAAAACTGAGCATCCTGCATATCCTCCTGGCGGTCAAAGAGACCAGCGCTCCCTATAATGAGCACTGTCTCCCGATGGCGAACGCGCGCAATATTGCGGTATGCGGGTACTTCAAAGGCGACCTGACCCCGCCCGTCTCGATCCGCCTGTTCGAAGGGGACGGCTCCATCCCGGGTTTCTTTCGTGCGCTGAAGGCAGCCCTGCAGGACCGCAGCTACGATGTCATCCATGTCCATTCCCCGCACCTGGGCGTGCTGTTCCTGCTGGCCGCCCTCTTCGATCGCAGGATCACGCCTGCCACGGTCGTAACCGTGCATGACAGCTACCCGAATTATAAGACCCGCAACAAGCTGCTCTTCCTGCCCGTGTTCGCAGGCTTCCGGCGCGTCGTGTGCTGCAGCCGGGCCAGCTTTGAGAGCTTCCCTTCCTTTTACAAGTTCCTGGCGGGAGACCGGTTGAGCTACTCCCAGAACGGCCCGGATATCGAGCGCATCGATCGCATTGCAGCACGCCACGCCCCTGCTCCGGCCGCCCCTGATTCCTTCAAGATCGTATCGATCGGCCGCATGGCGGCCATCAAAAATCCTCTGGGACTGCTGGAGGCCTTCGGGAAAAGCGCCGAGGCGCACAGCCGCCTGATGTGGATCGGGGAGGGAACTCTGCGCCCGGCATTGACGGAGAAGGCGGAGGCGCTGGAGCTCGCGGAGCAGATCGAGTTCACCGGCCTGATCCCCCGCGAGACGGTCTTCGACCACCTGCTGGATGCGGACCTGTATGTTTCAGCTTCCCTGGGCGAAGGGCTGCCTCTCTCGGTGATGGAGGCCATGGCCTGTGGCTGCCCGGTGCTGCTTTCCGACATCCCGCCTCATCGCGAGCTCGCTGAGACGGTGGACTTCATCCCGCTGGTAAAGCCGGAGGATGTGGACGGCTTTGCCCGTGAGCTGCGCAGGTTCAGGGCGATGCCAGCCGAGGAGCGCAAAGCCATCGGGCGCAAGTGCCGCAGGCTGGTTCAGGAGCGCTTCAGCATGACCGCCATGCATGCCCGCTATGCCGGGATCTATTCACAGGTGAGCGGTATTTCCCTCCCGGCGCCGCTGGAGAGCCCTTCGTGATCGTTGAGTTCATCGGCAGCACTGGCGCGGGCAAGACCACCCTGATCTCGGAGGTGCGCCGCCGGCTGGAAAAGCAGGTGGAAGTGCGCAGCGCTTATGAACAGGTGGCCGCTCCCCTGGGGCTGGGCGGGGTCTCGCACTCCTCGATCCGCAACCTGATCCAGGAAGTCGTGAGCTTTCCGTTCTTCCTGGCTTCGCTGGGGCGCACCCACGAGTTCGTGGCGTATGTCCTGCGCATGCTGAAACGCCAGGCGTGGTTCTCGATCTTCACCCTCAACAATCTCCGCAGCCTGGAGCGCAAGGTCGGAGTGCACGAGATCCTGCGCCGCAGGGACGGGGGACCGGTGGTCCTCGTGGATGAGGGCACTCTGCTGGCCGCCCATAACATCTTCGTCTTTTCCGGCGCCGATTACACGCCCGAGGAGATCGCCGGGTTTGCCCGGCTCGCGCCTCTCCCGGACCTCGTGGTGTATGTGAAGGCTCCCCTGGAGAGCCTGGTCCGGCGCTCGCTAGACCGCCGCGATCCTCCCCGGGAAATGCGTTCCCGCGAGCCGGACATGGTACAGAGGCATGTGGGGCGGGCGGTGGAAATGTTCGACCAGTTGGTGCGGGAGGAGCACATCCGCTCCCGGCTGCTGGTGGTCGATAACTGCGATGCGCCCGAGGCCGGGCAGGGGCAGGCGGCCGAACAGGTTGTCAAGACCATTACAGAGTGGAAACGGAAGGCAGAGCGTGTCTGAATCGATCCTTGAAATGACCCCGGAAGTGACCATGGACCAGATGAGCAAGGTGGAGCGCCTGATCGCGGAGCTGCATGAGAACGGCGTGCGCTACTGTCACTGGAAGAGCAACCTGGCGCTTTCGCAATCGCTTGCCGGGCAGTCTGACATCGATATCCTGGTCCACCGCGAGGATGCCCCGCGCTTCAGGGAGATCCTGATGGGACTGGGGTTCCGGCCCTCAGCCGACAGGGAGGCCCCCGCCTTTCCCTCGATCGAGCATTACTTCGCGCTGGACGAGGCCAGCGGTGTGCTGGTGCATGTCCATTCCTATTACCGGGTGATCACCGGGGATAGCCTGGTGAAGAACTACCGTCTGCCCATCGAGTCGCTGCTCCTGGAAAACACCCGCCTGGAAAGCGGCCTGCGCGTGCCGCTGAAGAGCGTGGAGCTGATCGTCTTCACCCTGCGCATCATGCTGAAGCACACCTCACTGGTGGAGCTCCTGCTGGTGGGCCGCTACTGGAAGCAGGTAAAGCAGGAGGCCGCCTGGCTGCGCGAGAGCGGCTCACTGGATGAGACGCTGGGGTACCTAGCCGGCTGGCTGCCGACCGTGGATCCGGGACTCTTCGCCCGCTGCATCGCCGCCATCGAGGCGCCCGCCCCGTTGGCGGAGCGCATCCTGCTTGGAGTGAAGCTGCGCTCGCAGCTCAAAAGCTACGCCCGCCATTCCCCGGCCCGCGTCATGGTCGATTCTCTGCGCAAGTTCGCAGACATGGTCCGCCGCCGCCTGACGAGATCGCACAAGGAACTGGCCCTGCGCTCGGGGGGCGCGGTGATCGCTTTTGTCGGCTCCGAGGCCACGGGTAAATCGACCCTGTTGGACGGGATGCGTCACTGGCTGGGGGAGCACTTCGCGGTGGAGCAGGTGCATGCCGGGAAACCCAGGTCCACTACGCTGACATTCCTCCCCAACCTGTTCCTGCCCATGCTGCGCTCGCTGATGCCCGGCTCGCGCTCCAGCCGACTGGAAGCGCAGTATGCGAAGGAAGCCGAGGAGCAGAAGCTGCGCACTTCCTTCCCGTTCATCTTCGTCCTGCGCGCCGCTCTGCTGGCCTTCGACCGCCGCGCGCTGCTGCTGCGGTCCTTCAAGCAGGCGGCCAACGGGATGCTGGTGCTGTGCGACCGCTACCCCTCTGCCCAGCCGGGAGCGCCTGACAGCCCCCAGCTGACCCCCCTGGCTGAGGCTGAAGGCAGCTCCCTCCGGCACCGGCTGGCCCGGCTGGAGGCCCGCTGGTATCGCGAGATCCCACCTCCGGACCTGGTCATCCATCTGAGCGCACCGCTGGAGATCACCCTGACCCGCAATGCCAACCGCAGCAAAAAGGAGCCCGAGGATTACGTCCGGCAGCGCCATGCCCGCAGCGCCCGGCTGCAATTCGAGAGGACCCGGGTGGCGGCCATCAACAGCGACCAGCCTTTCGAGAAGACCCTGATGGAAGTCAAGCAGGCGATCTGGAGCATTCTCTGAGCCCCTCGCCGGCTGGCAGGCAGCCAAAACATGACAGCCTCAACCGGTTCCTTTTACGGCCGGTCATGAAAGAACGTTCTTTATTGATGCAGAGGAGGAAACCATGAGAATTACTGGTGAAAGCCTTCAAACCACAACTTATACGGATGCCGCCCAGACGGGGGCGCGCAGCATCCGCGTGCTGCTGGTCATCACGGGACTGGCGACCGGGGGCGCCACCAACGTCGTGCTGGATATCGCGCGGCACCTGCGCAGCAACCCGGAATTCGAGGTGGAGCTGATCACTGGGCCCATCCCGCCCGGGCGGAACGATGTCACCCACCGGGCCTTCGAGATGGGAGTCCCCACGCGCGTGGTGCCCAGCCTGGTCAACCGCATCAGCCCGCTGGCAAACTTCAAAGCCGTCTCCGACCTGTACAAGCTCATGGTGCGCGGAGAGTATGACATTGTCCATACACACTCCTCGGTGGCAGGCATCGTCGGCCGCTTTGCGGCACTGGCGGCGGGGATCCCGGTCATCCTTCACCACGTCCACGGCTGGGCGATGCACAGCGGCATGTCGCGCTGGACCAAGTGGATCTATGTGACGCTGGAGCGCATCTGCGCCAGCTTTACCGATCGCATCATCACTGTAGCCGAGCCTGATATCCGCAAGGGATTCAGTGAGGGCATCGGGAAGCAGGAAAAGTTCACCTTGATCCATAACGGGATCGATCTTGAGAAGTTCCGCCGCAGGATCTCGGAGAAGAAGCTGCGGGCCGAATTGGGGCTGACTCCCGACAGCAAGGTCGTGGGGATGGTGGGCCGGCTGGATGAGCAGAAGAATCCGATGGACCTGATCCGCGCGGCCGCCATCGTGGTCAGGGCCCACCCGGATGTGCAGTTCCTGGTGGTGGGGGATGGCAACCTGCGGCCCGAATGCGAGCGCTTGATCGAGGAACTGGGCCTGCAGGGCAAGTTCCTGCTGCCCGGCTTCCGCGATGATGTGGCCCGTATCCTTCCGATGGTGACCATCACGGCGATGAGCTCCCTGTGGGAGGGGCTGCCCCTGGCGTTCATGGAGGCCATGAGCGCCGGCAAGCCAATCGTGGCCAACGACGTGGACGGCGCGCGCGATGTGGTGAAGGAAGGCGAGACCGGCTTCCTGGTGCCCCCGCAGCAGCCTGAGATGATGGCCGGGCGCATCCTGGAGCTCCTTGATGATGAAGCCCTCTGCGAACGGATGGGCAGCCTGGCCCGGGAGCGCTCGGAGAACTACTCCCTGCAAAAGATGATCGGCTCGCTCGACTCGCTCTACAAGGAGCGCTTCGCGGCCTTTCGCAATGACCCGCCGCGCTCGAAGCAGATCCTGGGCTGGATCGCAGGCCGCACCCCGGACCTGTATGCCCCCCGCGAGGCGGGCCGCAAGCCCTCGCTGCTTGGCCGCCTGGTCGAGAGCAGCCGCCGTTTCCAGGCGCCGTTCTCCGAACGCCGCATCCTCCTGTGGATGGGCGATTCCGTCAGCCTGCTCGTGGCCCACGCCCTTACACTCCTGGTCTGGGGCTTTGGAGCGAACCTGGGCGAGCTGCCGGCGATGGACCCCCGCTCAGCCTGGCTGCAGATCCTGCCGGTGGGCGCGATCTGGATCGCCCTGGCCTGGCTCAGTGACCTTTATCATGTGCCCTCCTCGTACGTCAAATCCCGGACGCTCCGGCGGATCATCCAGACCAGCGTGTTGGCCATGGTCATCTATGCTGGCGTGTATTATCTGCTCCCGCTCCTGCCGCTCAGCTATTACATGATCCTGATGCTGGCAGCCATCTTCAGCGTGATGGGCTGGCGCTGGGCCTATACCCTGATCTTCAAGCGCAATGCCTTCCGCCAGCGGGTGCTGATCCTCGGGTCGGCGACCCGGGCCCGGGCTGCCGTGAAGGACATCCAGGAGCATAAATACTCCGCCTACCAGACCTTCCAGGTGGTGGGATATGTGCACGATACCGAGCCAAAAACCTACCGGCCGGAGATCCGCTACCTGGGCAATTCCCGAAGCCTGCCCTCGGTCATCGAAAAACATCGCATCCACGAGGTGGTCGTCTCGACGGACGGCAGGCTGAAGAACCACCTCTTTGAATACCTGGTGGAATGCCAGTCGAAGGGGGTGCGGGTCAGCTGGCTGCCGGAGTTCTACGAACGGCTGTACCAGCGGGTTCCCGTCGAGCACATGGACCGCAACTGGGCGCTCTACATGATCCAGAACCGGGCGCTGTTCAACCGGGTGGAGCTGGCGTTGAAGCGCCTGATGGACCTGGCCCTGCTGCTGATCGCCATGCCGCTCTTCCTGCTGCTGCTCATCCCGATCGCCATTGCCATCAAGCTGGATTCCTCCGGCCCGGTGTTCTACCGGCAGGTGCGGCTGGGGCGGGCGGGCGAGCCGTTCCAGATCTTCAAGTTCCGCACGATGGGGGTGGATGCCGAGCGGGACGGGAAGGCCCGCTGGGCGGACAAGAACGACCCGCGCATCACCCGGGTGGGCAGCCTCCTGCGCAAGGCCCGCCTGGATGAGATCCCACAATTGCTGAACGTGCTCAAAGGGGAAATGAGCATTGTCGGTCCCCGGCCCGAGCGCCCGGAGCTGGTCGGGGATCTGGAGGCGGCGATCCCGTTCTACCGGATGCGCCTGCTGGTGAAACCGGGCATTACGGGCTGGGCCCAGATCAACTATGACTACGGAAGGACGGTGGATGACGCGCTTTACAAGCTGCAATACGATTTTTATTATGTCCGTTACTGGTCTATCTGGCTTGACCTGTACACCTTGTTCCGGACAGTGGGGGTCGTATTCATGCTCAAGGGGTAGATCGCCTGGGGATCGCGTTCCCGCTCCTCCGGGAGCCGGGGAACTCATCGTACTGGCCAGCCGCCGCGACCACACGGGCGGGGGCGGCGCTGGAAGCAGAACCTTTATCCGTCGTGCAAATTCAAATCCTATCGTTTCACAAAAGAGAGGCAGTTTCCCATGAACGATTTTCTCGAACTTCAACACCTGTTCTCGATGCTGAGGAAGCGCTGGTGGCTCGTGCTGCTGGTGACCGCCCTGGTCGCCGCAGGGGGATACGTTTTCAGCCAGCGCCAGCCGAAGGTCTATGAGGCCACCACCACCGTCCTGGTCGGGCAGAGCATCCGCTCCTCGCAGTTGGAGCGCGTGGACATCCAGACCAGCCAGGCGCTGGCCCAGACGTACGTGGACATTGCCCGCCGCCAGCCCGTGCTGGAGGGCGTGGTCAAGACCCTGTCCCTGCAGGACAACTGGCTGGACCTGCGCAAGAGCGTGAGCGTCAGCCTGGTGCCCGACACCCAGTTGATCGAGATCACAGTGCAGGCCAACTCGCCGCAGATGGCTGAAAAGATCGCGGATGAGATCGCGCACCAACTCCTGCTGATCAGCCCCTCCAAAACCGCCGCCGGTCCTGCGACGAGCCCCTCCGATGATTTCAACTCCCAGCAGTTGGCCCTGCTCCAGGGGCGCATCGTGAGCGCCCAGAAGCGGTTGGATGAGATCGAGGTCCAGATGGCGGGCACGGTCACGCCGGAGGAATACACCGCGCTGCAGAGCGAGAAGAACAACCTGGAAAACCTGATCGTGGAATGGGGCCGCAATTATACGGATCTGCTGCCCTTCACGATCACGACCCCGGCCCGCGATCCGAACGAGGTGACCGTCATCGAGACGGCGCACTCCTCCTTCAAGCCGGTGCGCCCCAATATCCAGCTTAACACCGCGCTGGGGGCCGGCCTCGGCCTGCTGCTCTCCATCCTGCTGGTCTTCCTGCTGGACATCCTGGACGACACCTTCAAGTCCACCGAGGACTTCACCCACACCGAGGACATGAAGCTGCTGGGGAGCATCAGCCATATCGGCGGGCGCAAGGTGGCCGACAAGATGGTGACGAACCTGCAGCCACGCTCGGCGCTGACGGAGGCCTACCGCATCATCCGCAGCCGGCTGCGCTTCCGCCCGCTGGAGAAGTCCACGCGGACCATCATGATCACCAGCCCGCTCTCGGATGAGGGCAAGACCATCACCGTGGGCAACCTGGGCGTGGTCTTTGCACAGGCCAACCTGAAGACCATCGTGGTGGACGCGGACCTGCGCCACCCCTCGCTGCATGAGGTCTTCGAGCTCAAGAACGAGAAGGGCCTGGGAGACCTGCTGGAGTCGTCCGAGACCCCGCTGGAAGAGGTGCTGCAGAGCACCCCTGTCGCCAACCTGCAGATCCTGACCAGCGGCAAGGGGCTGGTGGACCCCTCCGAGCGGCTCGGCTCGGAGCGCATGAACGAGGTGCTGGCCGAACTGAACAAGAGCGCGGACGTGGTGATCTTCGACTGCCCGCCGGCCCTGCTCTTTGCGGATGCCGTGGACCTCTCCCGCCGCATGGACGGGGTGATCCTGGTGGTGCGCGCCGGGAAGTCCAAGCGCGACATGGTCAACCAGGTGCTCTTCGACCTGCGCAACGCCCGGGCCAACGTGCTCGGCAGCATCTTCAACGATGCGCCCCGCAGCCCGCTGGGCTCGGCCGCCGACTACCAGGACCGCAGCCCGTTCCGCATTGCGGGCGCCCTGCGGTCCCGCCCGCAGCCTGCCACGGCCACCCCTGCCCCCGCGGCCGCCGCAGCAGAGGAGATCGAGCCAACCGTTGCCGAAGGGCTGGATTAGCTCCACTCCTGCAGCTTCCTTTGACTTTTACCAAGCAGACGCCTCACCCGGAAACGGGTGGGGCGTCTGCTTTTAACTCAGGCGAGGCGACTCTTGAGCACCTGGCCGGTGATCGAAGCGGGGGAGGCGGCGATCTGCTCGGGCGTGCCTTGGGCCACGATGCGGCCGCCCGCCTCGCCGCCCTCCGGGCCGAGGTCGATGACCCAATCGGCGCACTTGATCACGTCCAGGTTATGCTCGAGGACGATGACGGTGTGGCCGGCGGCCACCAGGGCTCGCAGCAGCCGGAGGAGGTGGGCGATATCGGCGGGATGCAGGCCGGTGGTGGGCTCGTCGAGCAGGTAGAGGGTGCGGCCGGTGGAGCGGCGCGCCAGCTCCCGGGCGAGCTTGACCCGCTGGGCCTCGCCTCCGGAGAAGGTGGAAGCGGACTGCCCGAGCTGCAGGTAGCCCAGCCCCGTCTCGGCCATCAACCCGAGGCGGGCTTTGGCCGCGGGAACCTCGGAGAAGAGCGCCAGGGCCTCCTCGATGGTGAGGTCGAGGACCTGGGAGATATCCAGCCCCTTGTACTTCACCTCCAGGACCTCGCGTTTGAAGCGCCGCCCGCGGCAGACCGGGCAGCGGACGGTGACATCCGGCAGAAAGTGCATCTCCACGGGGAGGGTCCCGGCGCCCTCGCAACGGTCACAGCGGCCGCCGGGGACGTTGAAGGAGAAGCGCTGGGCGGCCAGCTTGTGCTGACGGGCGGCGGGCTGGGCGGCGAAGACCTCGCGGATGGAGGTGAAGGCCTCGGTGTAGGTGGCAGCGTTGGAGCGGGCGGAACGGCCCAGAGGAGCCTGGTCAATGGTGATGATCTTGTCGAAGTTCTCCCAGCCGTCGATCCCGGCATGAGCGCCGGGAAGATCGGCGGCTCCGTAGAAGCGCCGGCGGGCGGCGCGGTCGAGGATGTCGAACATCAGGGAGGATTTGCCCGAGCCAGAGACGCCGGTCACGGCGGTGAGGAGGCGCTGCGGGAAGAAGGCGGTGATGTCCTTCAGGTTGTGCTCGCGCGCCCCGCGGACGGTGAGCCCCACGTCTGTGACCGGGCGGCGCTGCGCGGGGACGGGGATGCGCGCGGTCCCGGCCAGGTACTGCCCGGTGATGGAAGCAGGGGTGTGCGCCACGGTCTCGGGAGTCCCCTGGGCGACGATCTCGCCGCCGGACCGGCCCGCGCCAGGCCCGAAATCCACGATCCAGTCGGCGGAGGCGATCAGCTCCATGTCATGCTCGATGAGCAGGATGGTGTTGCCGAGGTCGCGCAGCAGGCGCAGCATGCGGACCAGGCGGGGGTTATCGCGGGTGTGCAGGCCAATGGTGGGCTCGTCGAGCACATAGAGCACGCCGGTCAGGCCGGAGCCGAGCAGGGCCGCGAGGCGCAGGCGCTGGGCCTCGCCCGCGGAGAGGGAGGGCGCGGCACGCTCGAGCGTGAGGTAGCCGAGCCCCACCTCGGTCAGGCGGTGGATGCGCTCCCGGAGGTCGTTCACGACCGCTTCGGCGATGGTCCAATCCCGGGAGGGGAGGGCAGACCGGAGACCGGCAACCCAGGCGGCCAGGTCGTCCAATGAAAGGCGCGAGACCTCCACGATATTCTTCCCGGCCACGCTGACCAGGCGGGCCTCGGGGCGCAGGCGGGTGCCCTCACAGGCGGGGCAGGGCTGGAGGACCAGCATGCGCTCGAGCTTCTGGCGATAGGCGGAGTCGGGGTCGGCGGCGTGGGAGGCGTGACGGCGGAGGAGGGCCGTGACGACACCTTCGAAGCGGCCTTTGGCGACCGTGCGAGGGGGCTGCTTGCCGCCGACATGGGCCAGGAAGAGGGGGCTTTCCGCGCCGTACAACAGGAGGTCACGCTGGGCGGGAGGCAGCTCGCGCAGGGGCAGGGAGGGATCGAAGCCGATGCCGTAGTACTGGCCCGCGGCCTGGAGGGTCTTCAGGTTGTAGGCCAGGAGGGGAGGCTCCCAGAAGAGGACCGCGCCCTGCTCCACGCTGCGGGACTCGTCCACGACGGAGGGGAGGTCGGCGGTGTAGATGGTCCCCATGCCGGTGCAGGCGGGGCAGGCCCCGATGGGCTTATTAAAGGAAAAGAAGGCCATGCCCGTGCCGGGGAGAAGGGCGCCGCAATTGGGGCAGGGGACGGGGGCCTCTTCGTCGCTGTCCTCGTCGGGAGGCTCCCAATCGATCTCAAGGGATTCGTCGAGCTCATAGCGGGGGGGAACCTCGGTGCCGCACTGCGGGCAGGGACGGCGGCCTGCCCGGGCGAAGAGAACCCGCAGGTAGGTGTAGACATCGGTGGCGGTGCCCACCGTGGAGCGCGGGGAGCGGTTGGTGTTGTGCTGGTCCACGCTGATGGTGGGGGAGAGGCCGACGATGGAATCGAGGGGAGGGCGGCTCTCGTAGGTGACCATGCCGAGCGATTCCATGTACTGGCGCTGGCCTTCGCGGTGGAGGGTATCGAAGGCCATAGTGGATTTGCCGGAGCCAGACAGCCCGGTGAAGACCACCAACCGGTTCCTGGGGATGGAGAAGGAGAGGTTCTTGAGGTTGTGGAGCCGGGCTCCGCGGATGGTGATCTCGGACATGCTGGGTTCACTCCGGTAAAGGGGAGGTGTGCCGCCCATTATATCTTTTGGGAGGGAGGGAGAGGATGAGGAATGCCAGGACCGAGGCGCCCGGGGAGGGTTCGATTCGAAAAATTCGAATATGAAACGAATGTCCCCGACCG
>CAZSPX010000023.1:0-2005 GCA_964608885.1 uncultured Anaerolineaceae bacterium
CCTCTTGCCTCCCCTCCTCATTCGGGTGCATAATCCGCCCCATGCAAACTTCCTCCAAGTGGTGGGTGCTCGTCGCCATCGGCGTCAGCACCTTCATGACCGCCCTCGACGGCAGCGTCGTCAACATCATCCTGCCCGTCGTCCACCGTGACCTCAACACCTCCGTCGCCGTCATCGAGTGGGTCGTCATCATTTACCTGCTCGTCGTTGGCGGTCTCCTGCTCACCTTCGGCCGCCTGGGCGACCTGCGCGGCCACCGCCAGATCTTTCTGGGCGGCTTTCTGATCTTCATCCTCAGCTCGGCGGCCTGCGGGCTGGCGCAGAGCGCCGGGCAGTTGGTCTTGTTCCGCGGCGTCCAGGCGGTGGGCGCGGCCATGCTGGCCGCCAACTCACCGGCCATCCTCACCAAGAGCTTTCCCCCTCACCAGCGCGGCCAGGCCCTGGGCATGCAAGCCACCATGACCTACCTCGGCCTGACGGTCGGCCCCACCCTCGGCGGCTGGCTGGCCACGCAGTTCAGCTGGCGGGCGGTCTTCTATATCAATGTGCCGGTCGGACTCCTCGCCCTGCTCCTGGGCTTCCTCTTCGTTCCGCGCGATGGCGACCGCTCCGCAAACGAGCGGTTCGACCTGCCCGGAGCGGCCCTCTTCATGACCGGTCTGACCGCCCTCCTCCTGGCCCTCAACCAGGGCGGCGCCTGGGGTTGGGCCTCTGCGCCCATCCTCGCATTGCTCCTTGCCGCCGCCATATTGCTGGGTTTCTTCCTCCGCCTCGAGCTGCGTGTTCCCTCCCCCATGCTGGATCTCAGCCTGTTCCGCAGCCCGGTCTTCTCTGCCTCCACCCTCAGCGCCGTGCTGAACTACATCTGTGTCTATGGCATCCTGTTCCTGATGCCCTTCTACCTGATCCAGGGCCGCTCGATGACCCCCGCGCAGGCGGGACTGGTCCTCAGCGCCCAGCCTCTCGTCATGGCCGTCCTCGCGCCGCTCAGCGGGGCCCTCTCGGACCGCATCGGCACCCGCCTCCCGACCACCGCGGGGATGTTATTGCTGGCGCTGGGATTGTTTCTCCTGGCCCGGTTGGACATGTCCTCCCCCGTCCTTCAGATCGCTTTATCGCTTGGGGTCGCGGGCCTGGGCATCGGGATCTTTGTTTCCCCCAATAACAGCGCACTGATGGGCGCCGCCCCGCAGGGTCGTCAGGGGATCGCAGCCGGGATCATGGCGACGGCACGCTCCGTGGGCATGGTGCTGGGACTGGGCCTGGCCGGGGCCATCTTCACCACTGTCCTGGGCGGCCGTGAGCCGGTGGCTGCCCCCTGGCTCTTTCAGGCCGTCCGCCTTGGCCTTCTTGGCGCCCTCTCGGTGTCCCTGGTTGGGACGCTCGTAGCGGCGCTCAGGGACTGACCCCCTTCCCGCCATGAACCGTACCGGAAGGCTGGAACTTTTGGACCTCGCTTGCGTCTTACGAGTGAGATTTATTGGACTTTTGGAGGTAAAAATGCGCCCGCGATTTTTTAGTTTGAACACATTAACATTGACCCTGGCTCTGATCCTGGCAGCCTTGTTGGCGGCCTGCCAGCCCGTTGAATTGGCCGCCTCGGCGGCCCCGGGAATCAGCGTGGGCATCACCGCGGATCTTTGCCCCAATGTGGTGATCCAACCCGGGTTCCAGGTGACCTGGACCAACCAGGACTCCCGCGAGCATATCGTTCGCGATCATCCCGGCGAGGGGAGTGGTATGTTTGATTCTGGGACGCTCCGGCCCGGGGACAGCTTCTCTTTCACCATTACGCGGCCGGGCCAATACACCTATTGGTGCGCCGCCGACGGTTCCATGACAGGCATGATCACGGTCGGAGAATAATTGTCCCCCAATAGAATGAAATAAAACAGATTTCTTGACGGCCTTCCCTTTCTGGAAGGCCTACTTGAGACTGGGATCAGTCCCCCAGGGTGAGGCGGGCCGCTCTCTTTGGCATGCTGGATGGAGCCTCGAACCGGTT
>CAZSPX010000023.1:2105-10941 GCA_964608885.1 uncultured Anaerolineaceae bacterium
CCCTGGAACGGGAGGTTAACGATGGGTAAAGGCCCGGTTTCCCTGAAAGCCCCCTTTTTTTAATGAACCCGCCTCGCTTTCATCCTATAATGAAATAAAGATCGCCCAGATCTTTAACAGCCTCAGCGCCGGGTTTCCGGCATTCCGGGATGGCCCCGCCCCTTCGCTTCCAGTGAAAGGAGGCAGAAATGTCGTCGATCCTTGAAAGGCACAGGCCGCGTGTGGATACGGAGCATTTCAGTTTCCTGAATCCCGTGCCGCCCTTCGTCGAGCTGGTCTTGAGACCCGCCAGCATCAGCCCACAGGAATTTGGCAGGATCGCCCGGCTTACCGAAGAATATCCCAATGACGCCCGCCTGGTCGAGATGGTCCGCAAGGCGGGGGATGCCTCCGCCAAGGTCCCCTACCTGCTTGAGGAGCACCAGACTCCCGCCTCCATCCTGGAGACTCTGCGGGAGGTGGCCCGCCCCCATGTGGAGCGGCTGCAGGCTCTGCCGGAGCCGCTGCGCTCCACCATCCAGCTCCTCCTTTCGATCAATGCCGTGCCGCGCGGCTGCGAGGAGTACACCATCACGGCCCTGCTTGAAATCGAGGTGGTGCAGGAGCAGATGACGAACGCCCTGCGCGCCCTCATGCACGGCAGGCAGTTGGCCCGGGATTTTTATCATGAGAATGTGGCCGCCCTCCGCCAGCTCGACCACGATTGGCCCCGCCTGCGCGCCGAAAAGGGCTCCCAGTGGCACAACTACCCACTCCCCGAGCACGCCCGCATGCAGTATTTCCCCGTCTTCGACAACTATGACCGCCTGGTGAGCCTGCGGGAGGCCTGTGTGATCGTGGATGCCCCCGGCGCGCAGATGCTCAGGTCGTTCACGCCGCCTGTCCTGCAGCGGCCTCTCCCTCAGGCCGTCCCGGTTCCGGAGACCGGCTCGGTGGATTGGCTGATCCGTGATGTCGGAAAGATCGGGAGGCATTTCACCCGCGCCCTGCTCAGCATCATCAAGACTCACCTGGCGGAAGAAAAGGTGGCCCTGGAGGCCGCCAACTATGAGCGCATCGCCCGCGAAGCCCGGGAGGCCCTGCAGGAGTTTGTAAGAAGGACCTCATAGGAAGGCTCACGGAGTCCTGATAGCTGGCCGGCATTCCCGGGGAGTCATCGGGGAAAACGATATAATCGGCTGCATCCCATGATCCCCATTGACCGGATCATCCGCAGCCGCCGCAGGACCATTGCCCTGACCGTTGAGTTCGACGGGCGCCTGACCGTGCGCGCTCCGCTCCGCAGCACGGACGAATACCTGCGCGGCCTGGTGGAGAAGAAGGAATCCTGGATCCGCTCCCGGCAGGAGTCCATGCGTCTCAGGCCGCGCTTTTCGCCCCCGCGCTACGTGGAAGGGGAGCGGTTCTGGCTCCTGGGCGAGACCCATCCGCTGCGCATCGTTGAGCATCAGTCGTCGCCCCTCATTTTGGAGGATGGTTTTCGATTGAGGCGCGCCGCGCAGCCCCGCGCCGCCGCGCACTTCGAGCGCTGGTACCGGGAGCAGGCCCGCCGGCTCATCTCGGAGCGCGTGGAATTCTTCGCCCGCCGGCATGGTTATTCCTACCGGGCGCTCCGCATCACCTCCGCACGCACCCGCTGGGGCTCCTGCAGCACGCGCCTCACCCTCAGTTTTGCCTGGCGGCTGGTCATGGCCCCGCCCGCGGTCATTGACTATGTGGTGCTGCATGAGCTGGCTCACCTGAAGGTCCACAACCACTCCCACAGGTTCTGGTCCGCGCTGGAAAAGCTCCTTCCCGATTACCGCGAGCGCAAGACGTGGCTGGATCAGAACGGGCACCTGTTAAGGTTGGATTGATCTTCCCTGGACGAAAAGAGGTCTTCTTATGGGTTCTTCCGGCGCCTCCCCTTCGCACCGCCTCGACCGCCATTACTCGAAAATCCTGACCATCCCCTCCTCCGCCATTGACGATAATGGCCATGTCAACAATGTGATCTATGTCCAGTGGATGCAGGATATCGCCATTGAGCATTACCTCTCCCTGGAAGGTCTCGACCCCATGCGCGAGATGGACGCCACCTGGGTGGTGCGTGCGCACCGTGTGGAGTATCTCCTTCCGGCTTTCGCAGGCGAGCAGATCGAGATCCGCACCTGGGTGGAGAGTCTCCGCCGGGTGCGCCTCCTGCGCAAGTACGAATTTGTGCGCCGTTCGGACAGCAGCATTCTTGTCAGGGGCGAGACCGACTGGGTCTTCGTGGATCTGAAGACCGGCCGGCCGCGGGCGGTCCCCGAAGCGGTTATCCGGCTGTTTGGCTTTTCCTGACCAGACAGGCATAGCGTTCTGAAGGAGGCTTCCATGTCAAACATCAAAATGAGGTCAGGGATGGCGCAGGTGGGGGAGGCCCGTATTTATTATGAGGTGGCAGGGGAGGGCCAGCCTTTTGTGATGATCCATGCAGGCGTGGCCGACAGCCGCCAGTGGAATAACGAGTTCGAGTGGTTCTCAAAACACTACCGGGTTCTGCGCTATGATCTGCGCGGCTATGGGAAAAGCGAGCCGGTGGAGGGGGAGTTCCGCCACCTGGATGACCTCCTGGCCCTGCTCGACCATGTGGGGATGACTTCGCCCCTGGTCCTGATGGGCTGCTCGATGGGCGGCGGCCTGGCCATGGATTTCGCCCTGGAATTTCCAGAGCGCGTCCACGCCCTCATCCTGACCGGTTCCGCTCCTTCCGGCTTAAAGCTGGATGTCCCTCCTCCCCCTAAATACGGCGAAGCTGTGAAAGCCGATGAGGCGGGGGATTGGGACCTGCTCTGCGAGCTGGAGGTGCAGATCTGGTTCGATGGAGCCGGCCGGGCCCCCGACCAGGTCGACCCCGCCGCGCGCCGGCTGGCTTACGATATGAACCGCATCGCCCTCTCCCATGAGGCCCGCGGGCTGGGAAAGCGCCTCCCCGATGTTTCGATCCCCGCCGCGCAGAGGTTGGAAGCCCTCCAGCCTCCCCTGCTGGTCATCGTCGGGGTCCACGACACGCCCTACATCCTCGCTGCCTCGGATTGGATGCTGGAAAAACTCCCCTCCGCCCGCAAGGTCCTGATCCAGGATGCCGCCCATCTTGCCAACTTGGACCACCCCGGGCAGTTCCGTGGGATCGTCGAGGCCTTCCTCGCCGATCACGATTGAATCTCATCCCTCCGCCCGGAAAGCACTTGCACAGAACGGCCTCGCTTCTCTCTCCTCTCTCCTCCAACTTGACACACTAGAACGTGTGTGCTATATTCAGACAATAATTGTCGTCTTTAGGGCGGTGATTTTCTTCTGAATAGAGGTGTGCCCCTGGGAAAACTGGTGCTGTCCACGCTCATCACGCTGGATGGCTTTATCGATCACACGGCCATGCTCGCCGATGAGGAGCTCCATCGCTTCTCGACTGCCGAGATTCGCCGGGCCGGAGCAGTTCTTTTCGGCCGTGTGAATTACCAGCTGTTTGAGAGTTCCTGGCCGCCAGTAATGACAGACCCCTCCCAGCCGCCGGACATGGTCGAGTTCGCCCATGTCATCGACGCCGTCCCCAAGATCGTGTTCTCCCGGACCCTTGAAAAAGCAGCCTGGAATAATACTTCCCTGCGCCGGGAGGTGGACCCTGCCGAGATCGCGGACCTGAAGGCTCGCACCGCAGGCGACCTGCTGATCGCCAGCGGTTCCATTTTGGCCCGGCACATGATCGGTCTGGGCATCGTGGACGAGTACAAGTTGTTCCTGAATCCGGTCGTGCTGGGAAGCGGCAAGGCCCTGTTCACGGGTCTGAAAGACCCCCTGGAATTGACCCTGCTTGAAACGCATATCTTCGGTTCGGGGGTGGTGTTCCTGCATTACCGTTCTGGTCCGGTTTCGTCTTGAGGAAATCGCAAGGAGTCAGCCGTGAAACAAACCCCTCCCCGTAAGGATGACCTCCCTGAAGGGCTGGCCCAGCCGGCCTTGCGCGCTCTGGCAGGCGCCGGGTACTTTCAGCTGGAACAGTTGACCCGTGTCACGGAGCAGGAGCTGAAACAGCTTCACGGCATCGGTCCCAAAGCCCTGGAGCTTCTTCGCCGCGCCCTGCACGAGCAGGGTCTGTCCTTTGCCGGGGAGGAGTCATGAGCCCGCGCAAGTTGATCTCCTTCAACATGATGACCCTGGACGGCCGGTTCGAAGGGCCGGGCCATGATATCAACTGGCACCGCGTGGATGAGGAGTTCAATGATTTTTCCATTGAGCAGTTGAGATCGGGCGATGCGCTGATCTTCGGCCGCGTGACCTATGAATTGATGGCTTCCTACTGGCCTACACCTCAGGCGCTGGGCGATGATCCGGAGGTGGCGGGCTTGATGAACAGCCTCCCCAAGCTGGTCGCCTCCCGCACCCTGTCTCAGGCAGAATGGGAGAACACCCGCCTCGTAAAAGAGGACATCTCCGGGGAGATCGCCCGGCTCAAGGCCCTCCCCGGAAAGGACCTGTTCCTCTTCGGGAGCGCGGACCTTGCCTCCACTCTGATCCATGATGGCCTGGTCGATGAATTCCGCATCATGTTGAATCCGGTCGTTCTGGGCGCAGGCGAGCTCTTGTTCAAGGGCATCGTGGAGCCGTTCGAGCTGAAGCTTGTGGCAAGCCGCCCCTTCCGCAATGGCAACGTCCTGCTCTCCTATAAGACTCTGAAGTAAAGGAAGATCTTATGAAGAAGGAAGATACCAAAAAACCAGGCGGACAACCGTCGTCCCTGCGCTTCCGCGCCCTGATCGAATCCTCCGGCAAGACCGCGGCCGGCATGCAGATCCCGCCGGAGGTGGTGGAGGCTCTGGGCGCAGGCAGGCGGCCTCCTGTGAAAGTCACGATCAACGGGTATACCTGGCGCAGCAGCATCGCGGTACTGAACGGGGTCTACATGCTGGGAGTCAGTGCCCAGGTGCGTGAGGCGGCAGGCGTGTCCGCGGGGGAGAAGGTGGACGTGGAAATTGAGCTGGATACTCAGCCTCGTGAGGTGAGCCTGCCGCCCGATTTTGCCGCCGCTCTTGATAAGGACTCTCAGGCCAAAAAATTCTTCGAAGGCCTGTCGTACAGCAACAAGCGGCGTATCGTTGAACCGATCGGCGCGATCAAATCTGCCGAAACGCGCCTGAGGCGTATCGAGAAAGCCGTGCGCGGTCTGCATGAAGGGCACGCCTGACGGCCTGCGGTTTGAAGGACTCCCTTCTCTGGAGTGATTGGAATGCCGGATTGGCAAAAAATAAATTTTGACCCCGACAAGGTCTGGGGAGAATGGTTCTCGACCAGCGCCTTCAGCGTGGATAAACGCCTGCGCCGCCTCTTCCGGCTCCTGCCTCATGACCCTCGCTGCAAGTTCTGTAACGCTCCCTTCGAGGGGGCCGGCGGCCTCCTGGTCAAGCGGCTCTATGGAAAGGAACGCTCACGCCTGAACCCGCGCTTTTGCAATATGTGCGAGGAGGCCGCCCACAAGTATCCTGGTGGGACCGAGGTGGAGATGTCCATGCTCTTTGCCGATATCCGCGGCTCCACCCCGCTTTCTGCCAGCATGAGCCCCACCGATTTCAGCCGCCTGATCAACCGCTTCTATCAGGGAGCCACGCACCTGATCTCCGACTCGGATGGCCTGGTGGAAAAGCTTGCCGGTGATTCTGTGGCAGCCTTCTGGGGCGCCGGGTTTGCCGGAGCGCACTATGTTCAGCGGACCGTGAATGTCGCTCAGGAACTGGCGCGCTTCATGCGGCGGCAGTCCATCCCGGTGGGCGTGGCGGTGCATGTGGGCAATGCTTATTTCGGGGTCATGGGAGGGGGAGGCAGGGGATTAATGGATATCACGGCCGTCGGCGATGAGGTCAACCTGTGCGCCCGCGTCTGCTCTCAAGCCGCGGCCGGGGAGGCGCTCATTACTCTTCCTGCCTTGCAGCGCGCCGGGATGGAGGCGGACGGTCTGGAGCCGCGTACGCTTGAACTGAAAGGGATTTCAGATCCCGTCGCCGTGCGGGTGCTGCCTGTTGCATGAAGTTAAGAGTTCTCTTAATTAAGTATTGACTTAAATATAGACCTGTTATACACTGGGGGCATGGACAAGTTTTCCGCCCTGGCTGAACCCACCAGGCGCCGCATCGTTGAGATGCTCGCCGAACATGGCCGGCTGCCGGCAGCCGCCATCCATGCCCGCTTCCCCATGAGCCATCCCGCCATTTCCCAGCATCTCAAGGTGCTGCGCGAGGCCGGGCTGGTGAAGGTGGAGAAACATGCCCAGCAGCGCATCTACCAGCTCGATTCACAGGCCATGGCCGAGCTGGAGGCCTGGGCAAGGCGCATGCGCGAGCTCATGGAGGAGCGTTACCTTGCGCTTGACCGGGTCCTCGAGGCGGAAAAACGCAAACTTTTAAAGGAGCATGAAAATGAACAAGAGTCATCTTAAGGTTGAGCCTGGTAAGCAGGAGATCACCGGCGCCCGCGAGTTTGACGCCCCGCGCGACCTCGTTTTCAAGGCCTACACCGACTCCACCCTGATCCCGCAGTGGTGGGGGCCGGCCCAGTACAAGACCACTGTCGAGGTCCTGGAGGCCCGGCCCGGCGGCCGCTGGCGCTTCATCCAGAAGGATGCCAAAGGCAGTGAAGATGCCTTCCACGGTGTCTTCCACGAGGTCGTCCCCGGCGAGCAGATCATCCAGACCTTTGAATACGAGGGCATTCCCGGTCATCACGTCATCCTCGAGACTATCACCTTCGAGGACCTTGGCGGAAGGACCCGGGTGATCGATCAGATGGTCTTCCAGAGCGTTGCCGACCGGGATGGAATGGTCCAGGCCGGCATGGAGGGCGGCGCGAGCGAGTCCGCCGAGCGTCTTACGGCGCTGCTCAAAAAAGCCGTCACCGCCCGTTAGTTCTCCACACTCCGAATGTCGCTGCGAGGCTCTGCCGGTTTCATCAGGGACCGGCAGAGCCGTTCGCGAAGCGTCCCAGTGTTCTTCCAGGTGATCGAGGGGAGCGGGTTTTTCCAATGTCTCTTCTTTTTCTCCTCTTTACAATTTAGAACAAATATTCTATAATATACTCGTGCATGTTTGTTCCTCCCTCCCTCCTGTCTTCGTCCTTTCGAGAACTGCACAAACCTCTGCCTCAAGGCCCCAGGCCGCGCAGGGCCGACAAGTCCTCGAAAAATGGTTGAGCGGATTGGGGGCGTATTCGAACCTGGAATCATGTTAACGCCTTACCCCCCATATCTGCCCCGGAATGCTGTTATCACCCTCAAGAATCCCATATCTGGCGGTAGGAGGGGATTTGTTTCCGATTTGTTTTTCACGAATCAACTCTCCCTTCCCTGTTATCATTACCCTCGCTGACCCCCTCACCCCGGAGTTCTCCCGCCCATGAAAGTTCACCTTGTAGATGGCACTTATGAGCTCTTCCGTAACTTCTTCGGCGCGCCCCCGCGCCAGGCTCCCGATGGCCGCGAGGTCGGCGCCACTCTCGGCCTTCTGCGCAGCCTCCTCCTGCTTCTCGCCTCCCCGGATGTCACCCATGTCGGTGTGGCCTTCGATCACGTCATCGAGTCGTTCCGCAACGAGCTGTATGCCGGATACAAGACCGGCGCAGGCGTGGACCCTCTTCTCCTCGACCAGTTTCCACTGGCCGAGCAGGCCGTCTCCGCCCTTGGGGTGGTGGTCTGGCCGATGGTCGAGTTCGAGGCCGACGACGCCCTGGCCACCGCCGCTGCCCGTTTTGGATCCAGCCGCAAGGTCGACCAGATCGTGATCTGCTCGCCGGATAAGGACCTGGCCCAGTTGGTGGAAGCGGACCGCATCGTCTGCTGGGACCGCCGCCGCGAGATCGTGATCGACGAGGCCGGCGTGATCGAAAAATTCGGCGTCCGCCCCGCCTCGATCCCGGACTGGCTGGCACTGGTGGGCGATTCCGCCGATGGCTTCCCGGGCCTCCCGGGCTGGGGCGCAAAGACCGCCTCCACGGTCCTCTCCAAATACCTGCACCTGGAATCCATCCCCGACGAGCCGCAGGAATGGGGCCTGACCCCCGGGCGCGCCATCCGCCTCGCCGAGACTCTCGCCGGGCGCCGCGGCGAGGCCCTGCTCTACCGCAAGCTTGCCACCCTTCGCACCGATGTTCCCCTTTTGGAGCGCCTCGAAGATCTGGAATGGAAAGGCGCCCGCCCCGGACTGCGCACCCTGTGCAATGAGTTGGGCGACCCGAAACTGCCCGAGCGCATCACGCGCTGGCGCAAGGAATGATTGAGTAGGGAGGGGCTTACTTTGTGCAGACGAACATCAGGTTGAAGGCGTAGAAGCGCCAGAGCGGGTCGCGGACATAGAGCGGAAGATACTTGGTGACGAGCACCTCCCCGAAGAAGCTGATCTTGCGAAAGCCCGCCTCCGTGAAGATCCGCCTCCAGCGCTCCGGGGAATAGGTTGAGACGTGTGTCCGGTCCCCGATATTGGTGAGCAGCGTGACGAACGACCCGACCGGCGGCTGATTGTTCGGCACCGACCCGATCAGGATGCCGCTTCCCTTCAGCGCTGTGTGCAGCTTCCGGACGGTCTCCGCCGGTTTGAACAGGTGCTCCAGTATATTAAAGACCGCTGCCACATCGAAGCGCTCGTGTCCGAACTCCTCCCGCTCGATCTCCCCCTGCCGCACCGTCATCCTTCCGGAGATCAGGGCTTGCAGCCGCCTCACCCTGCCTGCCGAGTGGTCGATGCCGGTCGCCTCGAAATGCTCCCCGGCCAGCGAGAGGAAGCCACCGCCGCCGAAGCCCAGCTCCAGCAGCCTTCCGCTCTGCTTGTGCTCGAAG
>CAZSPX010000023.1:11041-21954 GCA_964608885.1 uncultured Anaerolineaceae bacterium
AATCAAGAACTCCCACAATCCGGGGAGTCTTTTGGTGCCCCCATGGAGATTCGAATAGCATCCCCTTCGGGGGACTCCAGTTTAAATCAAGAACTCCCACAATCCGGGGAGTCTTTTGGTGCCCCCATGGAGATTCGAACTCCAGTTTAAGCCTTGAGAGGGCTTCGTCCTGGGCCACTAGACGATGGGGGCAAGGCAAGCGGGCTGTATTCTATCAGAGCCCTCATAAATCGTCAATTGAAAATGACATTTGGGCTAATTCGTCAGGAAGACGTGCAGCTCGCCCGGCCCATGCACACCGATGGTCAGCGTCATCTCAATATCGGCGGTGCGCGAAGGCCCTGTGATGAAGACGGCTGCTTTTGCATCCCTCGCCCGCGGCAGGGCATGCGCCAGGGAGGGCAGCAGGTCCGCCTCTCGCAGCAGCGCCAGGTGGACCTCCGGCAGCAGCGAGGCATGCAAAGGGAAGCCCTCCCCTTCTACGACCAGGATCGAGCCGGTATCTGCGGCTCCGCACACGGCGCGCGTCACTCCCACCTTGACGTTGGGATCGGGGATGTGGGTCACCGCGATGCCGGCCTCCCGGAACGGTCTTTCATCCAGCACGCCCGTCTCCAGGTGGATCCGGTCCACGCCGCGGCGCTGGAGGAACTCCAGGATCGCCTGCCCCGGATCGGGCGCAGCCACTACATTACCACCCAGGGCTGTCAGCTCATGTGTGAACTGTTCAGCCAGGCTGAATGCTGGCGCCTCGAGCGTCTCCCGCACAGGTGATAATGGGACGGATGCCGGAGTGGCTGCTTCCGTGGGCTGCACGGGGAGGGAGTCGAATCTATCTCTGAATGTTCTACCGGCAAAGCGCGGCAGGTCCTTGCTTAGGCCCCAGCCTGTCAGTGCGGGCAGGTGCATCATCTCGGAGAATGGGGAGAGCAGGTGTGTTCCCGCTGCAGCCAGCTTCTGCGAGGCGGCGAACAGCCGCGGGTTTGAAGCGATGCGGCTGTATAACCCCAATCCGATCTTGAGCATCGGCGATAATCCCTGGCCGGCGGGTGCGGGAACTTTGCCGGAGGGGGAGGGCGTATTCCCGCCCGCCCGCACGCGCGTCAGCAGTTTGGGCAGGTCGATGTCCACCGGGCAGGCCTCCCGGCAGGCGCCGCACAGGGTGGAGGCCTGCGCCAGCAAAGCGAACTCCGGTCCGATCAGCTCTCCGGAAATCACCGAGCCGATGGGTCCCGGATAAATGCTGCCATAGGCATGCCCGCCAATCTCGCGAAAGACAGGGCAGGCGTTCAGGCAGGCACCGCAGCGGATGCAGTAGAGCGCTTCCCTGAGGTTCGACCCGCCCAAACGCGTGCGCCCGTTGTCCAGCAGGATCAGATGGCGCTGCTGGCCCTCCAGGGGCCGGTGAATGATCTGGGTATAGACCGAGAGCTTTTGACCTGTGGCGGAGCGCGGCAGCAGCGAGAGCATCAGTGCCAGCTCATCGAAATTGCGCACCAGCCGCTCCATCCCCATCAACGCGATATAGACCCGCGGAAGGGTGGTGACCATGCGCCCGTTGCCCTCATTGGTCACCAGGCACAGGCCTCCCGTGGCTGCCACTCCGAAGTTCACTCCGCTCAGCCCGATGTCCGCCCCGAGGAAGACCTCCCGCAGGACGCGCCGCGCAGTGTTCGTCAGCGTGGGGATGTCTTCAGTATAGGGGAGGCCGAGCTTTTCCTCGAAGAGCCGGCCCACATCCGCGCGCCGCAGGTGGACAGCAGGCGTAATGATGTGTGCGGGCCTCTCGCCGCGCAGTTGGACGATGTACTCCCCCAGATCGGTCTCCACCACGCGATGGCCTGCGGCTTCAAGGGCGTGATTCAGGCCGATCTCCTCCGAGACCATCGACTTGGATTTCGCGAACAGTCTCGGGACGGGACCCGCCTCCGCTGCCAACTGCAGGACGATCCTGACCGCTTCGGCTGCGTCCGCGGCGCGATGGACGATCAGCCCGTTGGCCCTGGCATTCCGAATGAATTCGTCGAGGTAATGGTCAAGGTTCTCGATCACCTCTGCCCGGATGGTGTGGGCCTGCTGGCGGCGTGCGGGCCAATCCGGGAGGGAGGCAAAGGCCGCCACACGTCCCCTGACGCGCCTCTCTGCATTGGCGTCCAGGGCCTCCTGAAGGTTGGCGTCGTGCAGGGCGTGCTGGATACGTTGGTGGAAAGTGGACATATCCCCGTCACTACGGCTTCAAGCCGATATACAGCCCGCGTCCGTCCAGGCCCTCCGGGTCATGCGTGACCTTCAGTCCGGCCTGCTGGAAAGCCTCCACATAATCCTGCACCTCGAAGAGACCCAGTTCCAGCACCTCGGAGATGTGCTGCAGGCCCTCCGGAGTGCCAATCAGGTATTCAAATTCGAGCAGGGACACATTCCGACGTCTACCACTGTGGCTCATACGCACAAGCTTGAAGCCAGGCTTCTGGACTTCGATCAGGCCCGTATTCCCCGCGTACCACTGTCCCGGCGCGAACCACGGTTCCACGATCAGGATGCCGCCGGGAACCAGGTGGGAGGCCATGTTGCGGATGGCCTGACGCAGCCGGGTCCTGGTTCGCACGTGGCCGATCGCGCTGAAGAGGCAGGTGATCACATCGAATTGTGTGGGGAGCTTGAAATCAACCATGTCCCCGTGACGGAAGCGGATCCCCGGGTGTTTCTTCCGCGCCACTCTTAGCATGCCTTTGTCCACATCCAGTCCTTCCACCTCATAAGAACGCGTGAGCAGGGAGGCATGCAAGCCTGTGCCGCAGGCCACATCCAGCAGCCGCTTTCCCGGCGATACCTTGTACTGGCGGATCAGCTTGTGGAGCAGCCGGGTCTCGAGCCGGTAATCCTTCTCAGCGGCGGCATAGATGTCATCGTAATATTTGGCGGTCTTGTAGATCATGGCTGTCCCTCTTAGCGGTGGTTCAGCACCTCGGCAATGTGCACCACCCTTTGGGGCTTGTTCTGGCGATGCAGGCCGCCAGCGATATGCATCAGGCAGCCTGTGTCCGCCGTTACCAGGGTGGGGGCGGCGGTCTTTTCCAGGTTCCCGATCTTGCGCTTGAGGAATTCCGCGGCAAGCTCAGCGTGCTCGATGGAGAAAATGCCTCCAAAGCCGCAGCAGTCCTCCGCCTCGGGCAGCTCGCGGATCTCGGCGCCCCGCACGGCGGCCAGCAGCGCGCGCGGCTGGCGATCCACACCGATCCCCCGGTGAAGATGGCAGGTGGGATGGTAGGCCAGCGGCCCCTCCCAGCGCGCCCCCAGGTCTGTGACGCCGAGGCGATCCACGATGTATTCGGTGAACTCGTACACGCGGCGGGCCAGGGACTGGGCGCGCGGCAGCCAGAGCGGATCATCGGCGAACAGCTCGGGGTAGTTGTGACGCAGCATGTGCGTGCAGGAACCGGAGGGGATAACGACATCCCCTGGCGCAGCCTCGAAGACGCGCAGGGTATGCTGGGCAACGGACCGGGCTTCCGCGCGCAGACCGGCATTGAAATTGGGCTGTCCGCAGCAGGTCTGGTCGCGCGGGAATTCAACGGTCAGCCCCAGGCGGCGCAGGACTTCCACCACCGCTTCCCCCGTCTGCGGGTAGAACGAATCGACCAGGCAGGTGACGAACAGTTGCACCGTGGTCATTAAAGGGATTGTAACCCGTTTTATTGAGAGCAGATGTTTGCATTGGCAGTGACCGGAGAGCTGGCCTTGCCCTCCGGTATGTTGCAGAATCTCCGGGGCCCGGGGATTTCAGTCGGGGGATCTTCTCCCGGCAGGACATCTGTCCCTTTTGATTGTTAAGCTTGCCGCCTCAGTTTACTGGTATGATTCCCCGCCATGGTCTCATTTCATTCCAAAATCCCGAACCACTTCGACCTCCCGCGCCGTATAAACCGTCTGGGCGAGCTGGCTTACAACCTGTGGTGGACCTGGCAGCCCGAAGCCCAGCGCCTTTTCGCCCGCATGGATTATGACCTGTGGGAGCGGTTGTCGCATAACCCCATCCGCCTGCTGCGTGAGCTTGAGCGTTCCATCCTCAATGTGGCCGCCCAGGACAAGGACTACCTGGAGCGCTATGACCGCGTCTTCAAGGCCTATGACGAGTATCTGAAGAAGAAGGATACCTGGTCGCAGCTGGCCCACCCCGAGTTGACCAACCAACCCATCGCCTACTTCTCAATGGAATACGGCCTGCATGAGACGCTGCCCATCTATTCGGGCGGCCTGGGTGTGCTGGCGGGCGATCACCTGAAGGAAGCCTCCGACCTCGGTCTCCCGCTGGCAGCGGTGGGGATCATGTACGGCCAGGGCTATTTCTCCCAGCGCATCACGGAAGACGGCTGGCAGGAGGCAGTAAACAACCCGATGAATTTCAATGACCTGCCCGTCCTGCCCGTGATCGATGAAGACGGGCAGCCGGTGTTGGTCGATGTGGAAATGCCCGACCGCCTCATCAGCCTGCGCATCTGGGAAGTCCGGGTGGGGCGTGTGCCGCTCTATCTGCTGGACTCCAATGTGGAGGCCAACGCCGAGGAAGACCGCATCCTCACCGCCCGGCTTTACTGGTCGGACCTGGACAAGCGCATCATGCAGGAGGTTCTGCTGGGGGTGGGTGGGGTTCGCCTCCTGCGCGCCATGGGATATAACCCGCAGGTCTGGCATATGAACGAAGGCCATGCAGCCTTCCTGATCCTGGAGCGGGCGCGTGAGCTGGTGGCCTCCGGTCACAGTTTCGAGCAGGCCCTGGAGATGACGCGCGGTCAGAACATCTTCACCACTCACACTCCCGTCCCTGCGGGCAACGACGAGTTCCCGCTTTGGCTGGTGGACCGCTACCTGGGCGCTGCCTGGCCCCAACTCGGGATCACGCGCGATCAGTTCATCGACCTGGCGCGCCACCAGATGCCCTGGGGTGAATCTTTCAGCATGGGCGTGCTGGCCCTGCGATATTCCGAGGGGCGCAACGCGGTCTCCGAGCTGCACGGGCACGTGGCGCGCGGGATGTGGAATTTCCTGTGGCCCGAGGCTGAACGCGATGATGTGCCCATCATCTCTGTGACCAACGGGGTGCACACTTCCAACTGGATGGCACGCAGGCTGCAGATCCTGCTGGCTAAGTATTTCGGTCCGGACTGGATGGACCATCTGGATGAGCCTGAGCTGTGGGCAAGGTTGAACGAGATCCCAGCGGAGGAGGTCTGGGCGCTGCGCCAGCACCTCAAGCGCAAAATGTCCTTCTACATGCGCGACCGCGTGCGCGATCGCTGGCGCAAGGGCGGGTTCCATCCTGTGCAGGTCGTGGCTTCGGGGGTGCTTCTCAACCCCTATGCCCTGACCATTGGGTTCGCCCGGCGCTTCGCCACCTATAAACGCGCCAGCCTGATCCTCTCGGACGTGGAGCGCCTGTTCGAGGTGATCAACCGGCCCAACCAGCCGGTCCAGATCATTTTCGCAGGCAAAGCTCATCCTGCCGATGACCCGGGCAAGCGCCTGATCCAGGACATTTATCGGACCGTCAAGCTGGCTGAGAACGGCGGGCGCATCATGTTCCTGGAAGACTACGACATGAACGTGGCCCGCTATATGGTGCAGGGCGTGGATGTGTGGCTCAACACTCCCCGCCGCCCTCTGGAGGCCTCGGGCACATCCGGTATGAAGGCCGGCCTGAACGGTACGCTCAATTTCTCCGTCCTGGACGGCTGGTGGCGTGAAGCCTTCAACCAGCGCAATGGCTGGGCCATTGGCGAAGACCGCGACCCGGGTCCTCCTGAAATCCAGGACCCCGCGGATGCTGAGAGTCTCTACACCACCCTCGAGAACGAGATTATTCCCCTCTATTATGATCGGGATGCCGCTGGAGTACCGCGCGAGTGGATCGACCGCGTAAAGGAATCCATCCGCACGGTGACCCCGCAGTTCAGCACCCGCCGCATGGTCAAGGAATATGTGGACCGGCTTTATTTGCCCGCCCTGCCTCACAGGCCTGCGAAGTCCCGCGCCCGGCGCCGGAAGGTCAAATAATGGTTTGGGGAAATATTCCCGAGATCGACGTGGAGGAACTGAAGCGCAGATTGGACTCGGAGGAAAGCTTCATCCTGTTGGACGTGCGCGAACCCTGGGAACTGCTGCGCGCCCGCATCCCGGACCCGCGCCTGCTCAACGCCCCCATGAGCCGGCTCTCGCGCGAGGGCACGGCGGTTCTGCCTGAATCCGCCCGCAATCCCGAAGCCACCCTCCTGGTGCTGTGCCATCATGGTGTGCGCAGTGCCCAGGTGACAGGCTGGCTGGCTGCCCAGGGATGGAAGCGGGTCTTCAGCGTGCGCGGCGGTATTGATGCTTATGCCTCACGGGTGGATCCCGGCGTAGGCGGATATTAACCCTTTGGAGGCTTGAAAATAATAAGAAGGCCGGGATTGCCCCGGCCTTCTCTGCATATTGATGGAGATCATCTATTTATCGAAAACAAACTGTCCGTTCTTGTAGAACAATTCACCGTCCACCAGGATCTCGGAATCGGTGCGCATATCGCAGATCATGTCCCAGTGGATGGCGCTCTTGTTCCTGGAGCCGGTCTCCGGGTAGCCTGCGCCGAACGCCATATGGAACGATCCGCCGATCTTTTCATCGAAGAGGATCTGGCCGGTGAACTGTTGGATGTCAAAGTTGGTGCCAATGGCGAACTCACCCAGGTAGCGCGAGCCGGCATCGCTGTCCAGCGTGCGGAGCAGGAAGTCCTGGTTGCGGCGTGCGGTGGCCTTCTCTACGCGCCCGTTGGAGATGGTCAGCTCAGCCCCTTCCACGCTCGTCCCCCCGTAGTTGGCAGGATAGGTGAATTTCACCCAGCCGTTTGCCGAATCCTCCACCGGCCCGGTATAGATCTCGCCGTCCGGCATGTTGTAGGTGCCAAAGGAGTTCATAAAGGTGCGCCCGGCAACCGAGAGGGTTAGTTCCACGTTCGGACCGCGCAGTACCACCTGCTTCTTGCCCTTCATGTAGTCCACGGCTGCCTGCTGGCTCTGCTGGACACTCCGCCAGAAGGCGATCGGGTCGTCCTCCTGGGTGTGGATCGCGTTGAAGACGAAATCCTCATAGTCCTTGAAGCTCATGTTGGCTTCCTGGGCATAGGCCTCGGTAGGGTACTGCGTGGTGACCCACTTGAAGCTGCCATCCGCGCCGCGCCGGAACTGTGCCTCTGTGATCGAGCTCAGGGCTTTGCTGTGCCGGGTCAGCTTCTCGGGCGGGATGTTGGTGGTGCCGCGGGTGTTGGTGGCCGAATGAATGCGGATGCGGCTCTCGAACTGCTCGTACGCCAGCTTATAGAAGGTGGGGGTGAACTCGAGCTGCGCGTCAGTATGGGCGTAGGTGAGGTACATCTCATCCTGGCTGAATGGCATCAGCCCCGGCAGGCTCATCATCAGGTGCGGGTGTCCGCCCTTTTCCATGATCTGGATGAAAAGCTCGCGCAGCAGGGGCTCGGCGGCGGTGGTGCCTTCCAGCAGAACGCGGTCGCCGGGCTCTATGCGGGCTGAATGCTCTACCAGCACCCTGGCGAATTTTTGAACGCGCAGATCGGTCATGAAAACGCTCCGGAGGTGATTTGGTGGTGTCCAGATTTCATTTTTCCTGGGATCCCGCTGTTTTCCTTTCCCCAGTGACGGGATCCCGCAATAATGAAATATTGAACAAAGAAATTATAACATCCCTTTCTCGGCTAAAATTACCGCAGGAGATTTATTATGCTCGAGCCTTTATTTATCCCTGACCCCAACCTTTCCACCGCCCGCACCCCTCCTGCCGAATGGTATACCGACCCCGCCATGCTGGACCTTGAAAAGGAAAGGGTCTTCCGGTCCACGTGGCAGTATGCCGCTTCCCTCGACCTGCTGCGGCTCCCGGGAAATTACGCTGCCGTGGAGGTAAATGAGGTGCCCGTGGTGCTTACGCGGGGCCTGGATGGATCTCTGAACGCCTTTTACAACGTTTGTCGTCACCGGGCGGGGTTGGTGGCGCGCGGCTGCGGAAACCGCAGGTCGCTGCAGTGCCAGTATCACGGCTGGCTTTATGGTCTGGATGGGAAACTGCGCAACGCGCCCGAGCTCGATGGCGTGGAGAATTTCAACAAGGATGAGTATGGCCTGATCCCTGTCCGTGTGGATAGCTGGGGGCCGTTCGCATTTGTCAACATGGACGGCTCCGCCCCGCCGCTCCTGGAGGTGCTGGGGCGCATCCCTGAGGAGACGGCCGGGATGGATTTCAACGCCCTCCGCAAGGTGGAACGCCGGGATTACATCGTCAATGCCAACTGGAAAGTGTACATCGACAACTACCTGGAGGGCTATCACATCCCCATCGCGCACCCCGGGCTGTTCAAGGAGGTGGATTACGACCAGTATCGGGTGGATACCTTCCGTTATTACTCTTCCCAGTATGCACCCATCCGCCCGGTCAGGAGCGAGGATCCCGCGGGCCGCGTCTTCACCGAGTTGAAGGGGGATGAGAAGGCCTTCTATTACTGGATCTTCCCCAACTTCATGCTGAACATCTACCCGGGCAACGTGCAGATCAACATCATCGTCCCGCTCAGCCATGACCGCACCCTGACCATCTTCGAGTGGTACTATGCCGACCCCGGCACCCCCGAGGGCTGGAACAACCTTCAGGACGGGATCGCCTTCAGCGACAATGTGCAGAAGGAGGACATCCAGCTCTGCGAGGATGTCTGGCGCAATCTGGGGACGGGCGTGTACCGCCAGGGGCGTTATTCGGTCAAGCGTGAGAACGGGGTACACCATTTTCACAGGCTGATTGCCGAATTCTTGAGCCGCTAGACCGTACTCCTCTCAAAAAGGTTATACTTTCCCCCATGAAGCAATTGCTCCAGAACATGCGCGACGGCAGGGCCGTCGTGGAAGAGGTCCCTGTGCCAACCCCCCGCAAGGGGATGGCGCTCGTCCGCACCGCGGCCAGCCTCGTCTCGGCGGGGACCGAGCGGATGGTGGTCGAGTTCGCCGAAAAATCGCTGGTGGGCAAGGCCCGCTCAAGGCCGGATCTGGTCAAACAGGTTCTCGACAAGGCCCAGCGCGAGGGCGTGATGAACACCCTGCAGGCGGCTTTTAATCGTCTTGACCAGCCTATGGCCCTGGGCTACTCTTCTGCGGGAACGATCGTGGAGCTGGGCGAGGAGATGTCCGGCTATAGGGTGGGTGACCGGGTAGCCTGCGCGGGCGGAGGATTCGCGGTGCATGCCGAGTACGGTGTGGTGCCGCGCAACCTGCTTGCTCCGCTCCCCGAGAACGTGGATCTTGAATCCGCTGCCTTTGCCACGCTGGGTGCCATCGCCATGCACGGCTACCGTCTTGCGGAGCCGCAGGTCGGTGAGCGCGTGGCGGTGATCGGCATGGGTCTCCTCGGCTTGCTGGCCGCGCAGATCGCCGCGGCGGCCGGCTGCAAGGTGCTGGGCATCGACCTCGACCCCGCACGCATCGAGCTGGCCCGGTCGCTGGGCATGGAGGCTGTGGTTCGGGACTCCGCTACGGACGCCTCAACCGCCTTCACCTCCAACCGCGGCTTTGATGTGGTGCTGATCTGCGCCGATACACCTACCACTGACCCGGTGGAGCTGGCGGGTCTCATCGCCCGGGATCGTGCCCGGGTGGTCGCTGTAGGCGCGGTCGGCCTTACGCTCCCGCGCAAGATCTATTACGAGAAGGAATTGTCTTTCATCAATTCACGTTCTTATGGACCGGGCCGCTATGACCTGGCCTACGAGGAGGAAGGTGCCGATTATCCCATCGGTTACGTGCGCTGGACGGAAGGCCGCAACCTGGAGTCGGTGGTGGAACTGATGTCGCAGGGCAAATTGAAGGTTGCCCCGCTCATCTCGCATCGCATCCCCATTGAAGACGCTGCCTCCGCATATGAGATCATCACCGGCAAGCGGCAGGAGCCCTTCCTCGGCGTCCTGCTGACCTACCCGCAGGCGGAGAAGCTCCCGGAGAAGAAAGTCATCCTGCGCGGCTCCGCCTCCCGTTCGGGTGCGCCTGTACGGCTTGGCGTGTTGGGAGCGGGCCTGTATGCCAACGCCACGCTCCTGCCTGCCCTCAAGGATGTGAGCGATATCGAACTGGTCGGCATTGCTTCCTCGGGGGGGCTGCACGCGGAGCATTCGGGGAACAAGTTCGGCTTCAAATATGCCTCCTCCTCTGATGACGAGATCCTGAACGATCCTGATATCAATACGGTCGCCATCCTCACCCGCCATGACCTGCACGCCAACCTCGTCCTGAAAGCCCTCTCGGCAGGCAAGCATGTCTTCGTGGAGAAACCTCTGGCGATCAACGCGGAGCAGTTGTCGGCCGTCGAGGCGGCCCTGCAGAGGGAGGATCACGGTCTTCTTCTCGTGGGCTTCAATCGCCGCTTCTCGCCCCTCGCTCAGCAGCTTTCCACCTCCCTTGCAGAGAGGCGCGAGCCGCTCTACATGCACTATCGTGTCAATGCAGGCCTGCTTCCCCTCAATCACTGGACGCAGGACCCGCAGGTCGGCGGCGGGCGCATCATCGGGGAGGGCTGCCACTTCGTGGATTTTCTTACCTTCCTGGCGGGAGCCGCGCCGGTCTCGGTCAGCGCCCATGCCTTACCGGATAGCGGCAAGTATCGCGAGGACAACGTCTCGATGACCTTCACCTTCCCGGATGGCTCGGTCGGGGTTGTGGATTACCTCGCCAACGGCGACAAGGCCTTCCCCAAGGAGCGCCTGGAGGTCTTCTGCACCGGGCAGATCGCGGTATTGGATGACTTCCGCTCGCTTCAGATAACGAAGGACGGCAGGAAGGGCATGACGAAGCTCGCTGGTCAGGACAAGGGCTGGAAGAGCGAAATGGCTG
>CAZSPX010000024.1:0-20932 GCA_964608885.1 uncultured Anaerolineaceae bacterium
AACTCGGCTGCGCTTGATCCCAAATTCGACCCGGAGGCCGCTACCCGGGGCATCGCCCTCGGCGCGTTCGACGACTACCCCCTGGACCCGTGGACCTCGGCCCTCAACGTGAACCTGACCGGCATGTTCCTGGTCACGCAGGCCTGCGTGCGCCCGATGCTCGACCAGGGCAAGAAGGGCAGCATTATCAACATCTGCTCGACCTACGGGTTGAACGGACCCGATCAGCGCATCTATATCAAGGAAGGAGAACGCGTGGCCTTCAAGCCGGTCTACTACACGGTCACCAAGGGCGGGGTGCTGGGGTTCACCAAATACCTGGCGGCCTATTATGCCGGCACCGAGATCCGCGTCAACGCGCTGACCCCCGGCGGGGTCTTCAACAACCACGAGGACTATTTCGTGAAGAACTATTCCGCCAAGACCATCCTGGGGCGCATGGCGCGCCGGGATGAAATGAACGGCGCCCTGTTGTTCCTGGCCTCGGAGGCCTCCTCCTATATGACCGGCAACAATGTCGTCGTGGATGGAGGCTGGACGGCGTGGTGAGCGAAGTCCTTGCCGTCATCCCGGCCCGCGGCGGCTCGAAGGGCATCCCGCGCAAGAATATCCGCGACTTCGCCGGATGGCCGCTGATCGCCTGGAGCATCGCGGCGGCCCGGCATGCCGCGGGCGTGAAGCGCGTGATCCTCAGCACGGATGACGAGGAGATCGCTTCCGTAGCGCGGGAGTATGGGGCGGAAACGCCCTTCCTGCGGCCCGCCGAGTTCGCCCAGGATAACACCACCGACCTGCCCGTCTTCGAGCATGCCCTGCGCTGGCTCGCAGAGCACGAGGGGTACCGCCCGGATGTCGTGGTCCAGCTGCGTCCCACCTCGCCCGTGCGTCCACCCGGGCTGGTGGATGAGGCCCTCCGCATCCTGGTGGAGCACCCGGACGCCGACAGTGTGCGCGGCGTGGTGCCCGCAGGGCAGAACCCGCACAAGATGTGGCGGCTCAGTGGGGATGGTCCCATGCAGAATCTGCTGGATGTGCCGGGCCTCCCCGAGCCGTACAACGCACCGCGGCAGAGCCTCCCGCCCATCCACTGGCAGACGGGCCATGTCGACGCGATCCGCAGCGCCACCATCCTGGAGGGCGGCTCGATGAGCGGCCGCGTGATCTATCCCCTGCTCATCGACCCGCGCTATACCGTGGACATCGACAACCTGCAGGATTGGGCGCGCTACGAACACCTGGTGGAGACCGGTGGGCTGGAGATGGTCCGGCCGGATGGCCGCGTCCCCCGGCCCATGCCGCGGGAGATACAATTGATCGTTACGGATTTCGATGGTGTGCTCACGGATGGGCGCGTCTGGGTGGACGAGAACGGCCGGGAGATGGTGGTCGCCTCGCGCGCCGATTCCATGCGCATCCGCGCCCTGCGCGAGAAAGGCATCGAGGTGATCGTCCTCTCCTCCGAGGTCAACCCGGTGGTGGCGGCCCGCGCCCGCAAGATGGGCATTGCCGCCTTGCAGGGCGTGGAGCTGGGAGAGAAGGGCGAGGTCCTGCGCAAGCACCTGGATCGCCACGGGCTGGACCCTGCCCGGGTGGTATATCTGGGCAACGATTTCAATGACCTGCCGTGCTTCGAAGTGGCCGGCTGGAGCGTGGCGGTGGCCGATGCCTATCCCGAAGTCCGGCGGCGCGCCGACCACGTGCTGAAGACACAGGGCGGCTTTGGCGCCCTGCGTGAACTGTGTGATCTGATCCTGCGCGCATAGCAGCGTACATCCAAGGAGAAACCAGATGGCCCGTACTATCAAATTGGGAAACCGGGAGGTGGGGGATGGCTGCCCCGCCTATGTCATTGCCGAGATTGGCATCAACCATAACGGGGACCTGGACATCACCCGGCGCATGATCGAGGCGGCTGTGCACGCCGGCGCGGATGCGGTCAAGTTCCAGAAGCGCACTCCGGAGGTGTCCACGCCTCTCGAGCAGCAGAAGCAGATGCGCGAGACCCCCTGGGGTTACATCACCTACCTGGACTACCGCTACAAGGTGGAGTTCGGCGAGCAGCAGTACCGCGAGATCGACCGCTTCTGCCGCGAGAAGGGCATCGCCTGGCTGGCCTCCGTCTGGGATGAGCCTGCGGTGGATTTCCTCGAGAAGTTCGATACACCGGCCTACAAGATCCCCTCGGCCTCGCTCACGGACCACGCGCTGATCCGCTATGCACGCGCCACGGGGAAGCCGCTCATCCTGTCCACGGGCATGTCCACCATGGAGCAGATCCGCAAGGGAGTGGAGGCGGCTGGAGAGGAAAACCTGGCGCTCATGCACTGCACCAGCTCCTATCCATGCGAGCCCAATGAGCTGAACCTGCGCATGATCCAGACGCTGCGCAGTGAATTTCCCGGCCTGCCGGTCGGCTACTCCGGCCATGAGGTGGGACTGGTCCCGTCGGCCATTGCGGTGGCCTTTGGGGCCTGCCTGGTCGAGCGGCACCTGACGCTGGATCGCGCCATGTGGGGCAGCGACCAGGCTGCCTCGGTGGAACCCGGCGGGTTCGAACGGCTGGTCAAATACATTCGCGTGACGGAAGACTCTCTGGGAGACGGGGTTAAGAAGGTGTACGAGAGCGAGAAGTCCTCGCTGAAAAAGCTCCGCCGTGTGAACGGCGAGGATTGAGCGGAGGCCGGTGCAGACCGCATGAACTCGATCCGCCGTCTCCTACGCGGACCCGTCCGGTATGTCCAGGCCGCCGCGCGCTGGAGGAAGCTCTCCTTCAATGACGCCCCGCCGATGTTTGGCAACTCCAAGCCCAAAAGCGGCTCGCACCTGCTGCTGCAGATCCTGACCGGCTTCACGCGCGTCCTGCCCTACAAGTACGTGCTGGCCGCGCCTGTGCGCACCATCGCGAAGGAGGGCGGGCGGCGGGCGCCGGAAAAGGTGCTGGCGGATCTGAAGAGGATCCCTCGAGGTGTGGTCGGGTGGGGCTATGTGGAGGCGACGCCGGAGAATGTCGCCTTCCTGTGCCAGCCGGGAAGGATCAACTATTTCATCTACCGGGACCCGCGCGATATGCTGATCTCGCAGGTCTTCTACGCGACCGATATGCAGGAGAGCCACGGGATGCACGACTACTATGCCTCGCTCTCCGACTTCGGCGCGCGGTTGAAGGTGGCCATCACCGGCATCGATCAGGATGACCTGTACATGGTCAGCGTCAGGGAGCGCTATGAGGGCGTCTTCCGCTGGCTGGAGCAGCCGGCCGTCATGTCCCTGCGTTTCGAGGACCTGATCAACCAGCGGGATGCCACCCTGAACGCCATGCTGGACCATGTGGAGAAGAACGGCCACACGATCCCCATGCCGCGCGACCGGGCGCTCGGGTACCTGGTGGAGGCCATCCAGCCGGGCAAATCGCACACCTTCCGCGCCGGGAAAACCGGAAGCTGGAGGGAGTATTTCACCGAAGCCCACAAGAAACTCTTCAAGGATGTGGCCGGTGACCTGCTGGTGCGCCTGGGCTACGAACCGGACAATGACTGGTAACCGGGCCTGCAATCCCCATGCTTGATAATCTGTTGAATCAACGCTTGCGGCGCGGTCTGGTCCGCAGGTGGAACGCTCTCAAGATCGCCGGGATGGCGAGGCGCGTCGCAAAGGCCGCGCCTGCTCCCGCAGGTGCGCCGGTGGCATTCTTCAAGGCCTCCACGGGAATCGACGACCTCTCGTGGAACAGCGGATTCCATCTGCTGGCCTCCTGGGCACTGCGCTTGCAGGGCGTCCCCGCGGTGTACTTCGCCTGCCGCGCGGGTATGAGCCACTGCGTACTCGGCACGCATCGCGAGGCCGTCCACCGGCCGCCTCCCTGCAGGACCTGTATCGGGCAGGCGCGCAGCCTCTATGCGGGGCTGCCTGAGGCAGGCGCACAGGATTCACATGTCCACTGGTTCGATCTTCGGCGTGAGGGGCGGCTGGAAGAAGCTCTGAAGGACCTCTCCCTGCCCGCGCTGATGAGCTTCGAATGGGAGGGGATGCCGCTCGGAGCGCTGTGCCTGCCCGGCCTGCGCTGGATCCTGCGCCTCCATCACCTTGAGGACGACGAGGATACGCGCTACCTCCTGCGGGAGTACATCCTGTCGGCATGGAACATCGCGCGGCAGTTCTCTGCCTTTCTGGATGAAACCCGGCCGCGGGCTGTGGTGGTCTTCAACGGGCAGTTCTACCCCGAGGCGGCGGCGCGCTGGGTGGCGCAGAAGCGCAGCCTGCGCGTCATTACGCATGAGGTCGGCTTGCAGCCTGCCACTGCCTTCTTTACTGAGGGCGAAGCCACGGCCTATCCCATCTCCATTCCGGAATCCTTCGAGCTGAGCGAGGCACAGAACGCCCGCCTGGATGCCTATCTGGAGCAGCGCTTCCAGGGGCGCTTCTCCATGGCAGGCATCCAGTTCTGGCCCGAGATAAAGGGCCTGGATGCGGGCTTTCTGGAGAAGGCGCGCAGCTTCAAGCAAATCGTCCCGGTCTTCACCAACGTCATCTTCGATACCAGCCAGCCGCATGCCAACACGGTCTTTGAAGATATGTTTGCCTGGCTGGATATGGCTCTGGAGGAGATGCGCATCCATCCCGAGACCCTGTTCGTCATCCGCGCCCACCCGGACGAGCTGAGGGTGCGCAAGAGCAGCCGCGAGACGGTGGCGGGCTGGGTGGATGCCAATAAAGCCCGTGAGCTGCCGAACGTGGTCTTTATCGGACCGCGCGAGCCGCTCAGTTCCTATGAATTGATCCAGCGCTCGAAGTTCGTCATGGTCTATAACTCGACCATCGGGCTGGAGGCATCCATCATGGGCGCGGCCGTGCTGTGCGCAGGCCGGGCGCGCTTTACCCAGTATCCCACCGTGTTCTTCCCTCAGACTCCCGCTGGGGTGCGGGAGAAGATGGAGGAATTCCTGGCGGCGGAGAAGATCGAGGTGCCGGCTGACTTCACGCGCCATGCGCGGCGCTTTCTCTATTACCAGTTGTTTCGCACCTCGCTCCCCTTCGGGGCTTTCCTTGAGCCCTCCGTCCGCACTACCCAGACCCGGCTGAAGAGCTTCCCCCTGCAGGCGCTCTCGCCTGAACATTCCCCGGCGCTGCGCGCCATCCTGGACGGCCTCCTGGCGGACGGCGATTTTCTACTGCGGGAAGATTGAGCTTCCCGGGTTGCACTGAAGTAAAACAGGACCTGGCCGGCGCTAGGGCATGCAGATGACGGAGGGCAGCCAGTAGCCGAGGGTTGCCAGGGCAGGGAGGCTGTCGCTGCGCGTGCAGCTCAGATTTCCATCCGAATCATAGAACCTGACCGATACCTGGGCGGGACCTGAAGGATCGGTATTTTGAATGTAAAAAGCGGAATCATAGGAATCCCACATATTTTTAAACAGCATCGGCAGATAGACGCTCCTCGCCCCGCTTGAGGCGCCGGCGTATACGGTCACCTGATTTCCAATATGCGGGCGGCCGATGGTCACGACCGGTTGATCTGCTGTCACCACAGCACCGCCCACCCAGCCTTCCGGCAGGCAGACCAGTCCCGGCGCCCAGTAGGCATTGGAGGCCAGGGGTGGAATGGTTTCCCCTGACTGTGAACAGGTCAGATTCCCTGCGCTGTCATAATAATTGATCGTGACATGGGCGGTCTGCGCCGCATCCACGTTCTGTATGTAGAACGCCGCGTCGTAGGAGCCGCCAAAGGCGTTCTTGAACAGCATCGGCACATAGGCGTTCAAGCTTCCAACAGAAACCCCGTCATAGACCATGATCTCCGGTCCGATATGGGGGCGAGCGATGGCCACGATCGGATAATCCGAGCTGATCACCGCGCTGCCCACCCAGTCGGCGGGCAGGCAACTCTCATCAGGAAGCCAGAGACCCTGTGAAGACAGCGGTGCCAGCGATGCCAGAGTTTTTGTGCATGACAGGGCTCCACTGGTGTCGTAATAGCGGATGGTGATGCCCGCCGGAAGAGCTTCGTCCACATTCTGGATATAAAAGGCTGCATCATAGGAGCCGCCGAACCCATTCTTGAACAGCATCGGCAGGTAGGCGGTCAGGCTGCCGGAGGCAAAGCCGTTGTACGTCATGACCTGTTTTCCAATATGCGGCCGGCCGATGGTCACGATGGGATAATTGGAAGTCACAACCGCTCCACCCACCCAGCCCGCCGGAAGGCAGCCCAGGGCGGGGACCCAATATCCCCTGGATGCCAGGGGTGCGATGGTGTCTGACTGGCTGCAGGTCAAGGCACCGGTGCTGTCGTAGTACCGGATCGTAATCGCTGAGGTATGCGTTGCATCCAGGTTCTGAACATAGAAGGCCGAATCATAAGTTCCCCCGAATGCCCCCTTGAACAGCATGGGAAGGTAGGAGGTCAGGCTGCCGGAGCTGAAGCCATTGTAGGAGGCGATCTGCGCGCCGATGTGAGGCCGTGCAACTGCCACTACATCCCGGTTGGCCTGGATGGTGACCCCGCCCGCCCAGTGATTGCTGGCGGTAAAGTTCTGCAGGACCTGGTCTGTGAGGACGTTGGAATAATTCCGGTTGACCGGATAAAACCAGTAGCCGGGTCTGAAGGGCGTTACGGTGCCAGACCATCCCTTGCTGACCGGAAAAGTGTAATCGCCATGCCTGTCCGAGACGGCGCTCCGCGGGGTCCCGTCCGAGAAACTCAGGATGGCGCCGGGGGCGCCCACGTTCCCGGAAATGGAAGGTGACGAGGGGACGCCGCCCGAGCCGGGGTTAGTGCAATTTGCCCTGCCCGAATCACGGAATGTCTGCCCGGCGATGGGGACGAATTCCCAGTCATAGCTGCCAGAGTGCAGCGTGAGCTTGAGGACGCCCCACGTGGCGTTGTTCTGCACCTCACTGTTGGGCTGGCGCCTGGAAAGGGGGTAAAGCCCGGCTCCTCCTGTGCCTGCCACGAACTCACGGATTCCACGGGGATCCGCCTGGCCATTCGGGTTCTGGGGCGCGAAGCGTTCATAGTCATGGTCATGGGCGCTCAGGACCACGTCCGCGCCGTATTGGTAGAGGACCTCCCAGAGCGGGCGGACCCTGCCCACATTCCCATGCAGGCCGGAGCTGAAAAGAGGTTCATGCCAGTAGGCCAGGGTGCAGGTGGCTTTGTTCGCGGCCAGGTCCGCCCGCAGCCATTGGTCCTGGGCCGAGCCCGGCGAGAAATCGATCTCGCTGTTGAGCGCAATGATATGCCAGGTTCCCAGGTTGTAGGAATAATAGCCTTTGCAATTGCTGGTGCAGTTGCTGTCCAGCGGTGAGGCGGCGGCGCCGAAATAGCCAAAGTAGCCGGCCGCGCCGCTGACGTGATAGTCATGGTTGCCGGGGGAGGGCCGCGTCCGGGCCTTGTGACGCCCCCAGGAGGGTCCGTAACAACCCGTGAATTGGGCTGCGGTCCCGTCTAAGTAGACGTTATCGCCCAGGGTGAATACCGTGCCGCTGATGGCGTCCAGTAGTTTGGCGGTCTCCTCATCCTGGGTCTTGTTGCAGTTCACGATATCGCCCGCCCCGACGAGCACCGGGTCGGTCGTCTGGGCGTGGGCGGGTGCCTGGACCTGGATCGCATCCACCAGGGCTGCCGCGGCCAGCACGGCGAACAAGAACAGCCGGTTCGTTCTCATGGCGTTCCTTTTTGGTTGGGATCACCCTGGAGGCGGTGGGATTGCCCTCCTGCCTCCCGGTGATTGGTCTAGCGTCGTTCCCTCCAGGGGGCTTTCCTGGATAGGATGGGCAGCACTGATCGATCGCGGTGAATCCTATTGTACTCATAAAATAAGATAAATAAAGTCCGAATTTCACACGGAATGGGGCTTCCGTCCAGGTCAGGGACCAGGTAAAAATGAATGCGGCCTCATCCGAGGCCGCATTCAGTGTCATTTTTTGGGTTAGATAGGATCCGGCTTACTGGATGGGTCCGATGTAGCTTTGCCGTCGCGATTCAAAGGCATCCAGGAAGAAGGTACCGCGGGTGCCCGGGTCGATCCCGGCGACGGCGCCCAGGCGGACCCGGTCAATGCGCCAGGTATCGTTGTCGATGCCGGTCAGGTCGGCGGCTTGCGTCCCGTCGATCCACAGCGTGAGGCCGCCATCATTGGCGCCGGTTCCGCTGGAGGCGCGCCAGTCAACCTCAATGAAATGCAGAGCGTCGCTGAGAGGGCTCCATGCTGTGTTGGTCCAGGCTGAGGCGTCATTGAGCACACGCACCCTCACCTGGTAGCCGCCGGCAGCCTTTCCAAATTCGAGTCGGAAGACGGCCGTATTGTTGCCCTTGAAGCCGTTGAAGAGGAAGAAGGCATTGCCGCTGCTCATCTTGATCGAGTTCGGGTCGAAGTAAAAGCGGGCCCGGTAGCGCGGCTCGGCATTGGGCGAATCGTCTGTGACGAACATTGAGTTGTTATCGTCCACCACCACCTTCAAGACCTTGATGCCCAGGTTGGCGCCGCTGGAGGTGGCGTTGCTCGCGCTCAAGTCACCCTTGTCCACAGAGCTGGAGGACCAGGCGGTGAGCCCTTCCTCGAAACTGTCGGAAAAGATCGGGTCGGCGCCCGGAGCGCCCGCGGTAGGGGTTGCACCCGGGAGGGTGGCAACCGGTGTGGAAGGTGCGCTGGTCGCTGTGGGGGCCGGCTGTGATGGAACGGGTGTAGAACCGCCGCCCGAGCCGGAGGTCACGCAGTTGGCGCTGCCCGAATCACGGTAGGTCTGACCGGCCATCGGGACGAATTCCCAGTCATAGCTCGTGGCGTGAAGCGTGAGCTTGATCACCCCCCAGGAGGTGCTGTTCTGGGTCTCGCTGTTGGGCTGGCGCACGCTCTCGGGATAGAGCGAGGCGCCGCCGGTGCCCACCACGAACTCGCGGATGCCCTTGGGATCGGCCTGGCCATTGGGATTCTGGGGCGCGAAGCGCTCGTAGCGGTGATCATGGCCGTTGAGCACCACATCCGCGCCGTATTGGTAGAGGGCGTTCCAGAGCGGGCGCACACGGGTTGCATTCCCGTGCGTGCCGGAGCTGTAGAGCGGCTCATGCCAGTAGGCGAGGGTGCATGCCGTCTTGTTGGCGGCCAGGTCGGCGCGCAGCCATTGATCTTGCGCGGAGCCAAGGGAGAAATCGATCTCGCTGTTGATGACCACGATATGCCAGGCGCCCAGGTTGTAGGAGTAGTAGCCCTTGCAGTTGCTGGTGCAGTTGTTCTCCAGCGGCGAGGCGGCCTTTCCGAAATAGCCGAAGTACCCGGCCGCGCCGGTGGTGTGATAGTCATGATTGCCGGGGGCAGGCATGGTGCGGGACTTATGCCGCCCCCAGGATGCGTTGTAGCAATCCGCGAACTGCTGGGCAGTGCCGTCCGGATAGACATTATCGCCCAGGGTGAAAACCGTGCCGTTGATGGTGTCCAGCAGTTTGGCGGTCTCCTCATCCCGGTTGGCGCCGCAGTTCACAATATCGCCTGCGCCTACCAGTACGGGGTCGGCCGTTTGGGCGTGGGCAGGCGCAGGGATCTGGAATGCGCCTGCCAGCATTGCCGCGCTGAGCAATGCGAACAGAAAGAGCCTGTTCAGTTTCATTTACATTTTCCTTTCGTTGGAAGCCTTTGGACGATCCAGGGCCGCTTGTATGCCGGGCGGCGGTCGTCCAACATCAATGTCTCTGCGGTGTTGCAGGCAGAGGTCAGGGAAGGGCCCGCGTGCTTGCAAGCCTGTCCGCGATTTTGGCCAGTCAGGAGGCTATGTGAGAGCCGGGTCGGGACAGGATAAGCGCTTTGGGATCCCTGATCAGGGCAGCACTCCGAGGCTGTTAGTCAGGATGTTCATTCCTGTGGCAGCCTCCCAGACGTTCGCGTTGGCGAAGCGTACGGAGTAGGCTGGAGTGTTTCTGAGAGAGGCGGCCGCATCCGGCAGCCAGAGGGCCAGGCGGTAGGTTCCCGCCGGGACGCTTGCAGGGAGGTTAACGGTGATGTCCAGGTTTTGTTCCTGCCCGGATTCCCAGCGCCGGGGGTCGAGGCCTGTGACGGGCAGCTCGTAGCGGGTGGAACCGTTCAGCAGCACGAGATAGACCGGCCGCGGGTTGTACATCGAGGCAAAGCCCTGGTTCACCAGTTTCAGGTTCAAGTGCAGGGAACCTCCCGCCCGGACGGAGGCCGGCAGGGTGGCCTCCCTCAGGACCAGGCGGTAGCCCAGGCTCCGGCGGATCGTGTCCATGCAGCCCTCCGCGGTCCAGCCGTTCAGCACCTCAGCCTTGTAGCGGTTGTTCATGAACGACCAGTGCAGGGCGGCCATCTCCTGCAGGGCATTGGTGCAGGATGTGCGCGGCGGATTGACGGAACAGGTCTCTCCGCCCACCGGTGTAAAACGGCCTTCCTGAGAGAGGAAAGCCTTCCAGCAGCTTACCTGGTCCTGGCCGTTGCAGTAGGTCGATCCCTGCTTGGGCAGCTGCGGGGTGTTGGAAAGGTAGGTGCCCGAATCGTTCGTTCCTTCCAGGAAACAGTCATTCTGGTGGCCAATGCGGCTCTGGTCGCTTCCACTGAACGCCTGCGCGCTGGTGAGCGGCCCCCCAAAGAACATCTCCTTGTAGCGCGGGTAGCGCAGCTGCAGCATGCGGTCCTTGGGAAGAGCGTTCAGGAGGGCGTCCACGATGGCGCGCCGATATTCCAGGGGGTGCAGGTACTTGGTGCTGTGCCATTCGCCCCAGTGACCCACGAACCCCACCTGGAGGGTCGCGATCACATCCGAGTTCTCGGTCAGGATGGGCTTGAGCTGGCTGATGTGCTGCAGGACCAGGTCAATGGGCGCGTCGGGCTGGGCCAGGTTCGCATCGCTGGTGGAGCCGGGTCCGGGGTTGTAGACGAAGCGGATCACCAGCTTGAGGCCGCGCGCCCGCGCCGTGCTGAAGACCGTGCGGATGGTGTTCAGTCCGTTCTGGTCCAGGGGGCGGTCGCGGTAGTTATCCAGCCGGAAGTAGATCCATACCAATGAGTCCGAGGGCTGCAGGACATTGATCTGGTTCAGGCTGAGGGTCTGATCGGGGAAGATCGAAGACTGCTTCATGAAGCCGCGCTCGGGGTTGGCAAAGTCCTCATTGGAGGGGGTGAAGGTGATCTTCACGCTGCTGGCGGGCGGCTGGGTGGGGATGGCGATGCTTGTGGCCGTGGGGAATGGCGTGGAGGGCGGCGCCGAGACCTGGGTGGGCGTGGCGGAGGGCGACGTCCCCTGCGTAGGCGCCGGGGTGGAGATGGGATCCCCGGAAGGGCCGATATAGCTCAGCCGGCGCGATTCGAAGGCGTCCAGGTAGATGGTCCCGCGTGTGCCCGAGTCCAGGGCCGCAACCGCGCCCATGCGGATGCGGTCGATGCGCCAGCTGCTGTTGTCGACGCCTGTCAGGTCGGCCTGCTGCGCCCCGTCGATCCACAGCGTCAGGCCGCCGTCCTTGACCCCCGCCGCGCTGGCGGCGCGCCAGTCCAGCTCAATGCTGTGGGCGGCGTCTGTGATGGGCAGCCAGGCCGTGTTGGCCCAGCTGCTCCCATTGTTGAGCATCCGGCCCCTCAACTGATAGGCGCCCGAGGAGCGGCGGAATTCTACCTGCAGCACCGCCGTGGAGCTGCCCTTGAAGCCGTTCAGGAGCACGAAGGCATTCCCGTCTTTCATCTGGATCGAGGCCGGGTCGAAATGGAACCTGGCCCGGTAGCGCGGCTCGGCGTTGGGGGCTTCATCCGTGACGAAGAGGGAGTTGTTGTCGTTCACCACAGCCTGCAGGCCCATGCCGCCCCTCAAGGCTGCGGAAGTGCTCACATTCAGGTCTCCGCCGTTGGTGGAGCTGGAAGACCAGGCGGTCAGGGTGCCGGCTTCGAATCCGTCTGCAAAGATTACATCCGAGGCCGTCTGTGCGGGGAGTCGTTCGGAAAAGGTGACCGGGTCCGCCTGCCCGAGGAAGGCGGAAGTGAGCAAGGCTAATACAACCAGGCTTTGGAAAAGCTGCACGTTGGATCTCCTTGGTTGGACCGCTCAGCGAGAGTTGCTGCAGTGAGTCCGCGAAGTATGGGTTGGTGAGACGATCCCGGGCAGGCTTATTGTAAGCGCGTCCGTCAGGACATGCCTGCCTTTCAGGTCAAGACTGGAATAAAACGGATTGGATCCCCCAGGTTCAGGAAGAAGCGGACCCCCCGGCCTGATCGCGGAACAAAAATGGGTGCAAGCGAAGCGACAATGTGTTCTTGTGGATCAGGGGCGTGCCGGTCGTGCGCTTGTACTTGTAACAAATCCCCCAAAACCGTCTCAATCAACCTTAAGTACTATTGGGCGGGAAGAAGCACGGATCACAGGGAAAAATCTACGTATAACTGAGGGCCCTTACAATTCTGTGGTTAAATACAGGCATGGACTTAAGATTGTTCCTGCGCGGGATTGTGTACCGGTACGAGAAGACCGCCGGGAAGCTCAAATTCTCCAGCCTGCCCGCGCCTGTTGGAGGCTGGCCCACTCTGCTGGGGATCTCCTTCCCCAAGAGCGGCACTCATCTACTGGACCAGATCCTGCTGGGCTTCTCTGCCGTGGCTCCCTTCTCGCGCCGCCTGCACTCCTTCTTCGCGGGCTACGAGGGCGAAAGCGGGCGTAAGCGCTCGCTGGAGGAGACCCTGGCCTGGATCGACTCGCTGGGTCCGCGGGATATCGCCTCGGCACATCTCTTCGCCTGGGAAGAGGCTGTGAAACGGGTGACCTCCCCGTCATTTGTGCCCTGGTTCATCTTCCGTGACCCCCGCGATGTGGTGGTTTCGCATGTTTTCTATGTGACGGACATGGAGGCGCGCCATGTGCACCACGACTATTATGCCTCCCTGCCGGATTTCGAAACGCGCCTGATGACCAGCATCCTCGGTCGGGAGGATGGGACGGTGGAATTCCCGGATATCGCCGCCCGCTTTGCCCCTTATCTGGGCTGGCTCGACCAGCCCGCGGTGCAGTCCATCCACTTCGAAGACCTGGTCCACGACCGCGACGCAGCCCTGGAGCGCATCATGGACCACTTCCTGGAAAGGGTGCCTCTGGATGCGCCCCGGCCGCTCATTCATGCCGCGCTGGAAGCTTCCATCAATCCCAAAAGATCGCCCACCTTCCGCTCGGGACGCACAGGGGAGTGGAAGCGGTATTTCACAGCCCGGCACACAGAGGCCTTTAAGCGGGTCTCGGGAGACCTGCTGGTGCGCCTGGGTTACGAGAAGGACAACGACTGGCAGCCCGGATGAACTGCTCCATCGTCATCCGCGCCTATAACGAGGCAGCCCACCTGCCGCGCCTGTTCCAGGGGATCCGCTCCCAGACGGTCAAGGACCTTGAGGTGATCCTGGTGGACTCGGGCTCCACCGATCCCTCTGTCGAGATCGCACAGGCGCAGGGGGCCAGTGTGGTCAGCATTGCGCCCGCCGATTTTACCTTTGGGCGTTCGCTCAATCTGGGGCTGCAGGCCGCCGCGCACGAGCTGGTTGTCATCGCCAGTGCGCACGTGTACCCGGTCTATCCGGACTGGTTGGAGTCGCTCCTGCGCCCATTTCAGGATCCGGAGGTGGCACTCACCTACGGCAAGCAGCGCGGGCCTGCCTCGGCCGAATTCTCGGAGCAGCAGATCTTCCACCAGTGGTATCCCGAACGCAGTGTGGGGCGGCAGGCGACCTCCTTCTGCAATAATGCCAATGCCGCCATCCGGCGCAGCCTGTGGCAGCAAAACCCCTACGATGAAAGCCTCACCGGCCTGGAGGACCTGGCCTGGGGGAAATGGGCGATCGAACAGGGACATGCCATCTCCTATGTGGCGGAGGCCGAGGTCATCCATGTCCACGAGGAAACGCCGCGCGGCGTCTTCAACCGCTACCGCCGGGAGGCCATTGCCTTCAAGCGCATCCATCCGGAGGCGCATTTCAACCTCTACGATTTCATGCGCCTGACCTTTACCAACATCCTCAGTGACATGTGGCATGCAGCGCGCGGCCGCGTGCTGGGGAGGAGCCTGGGCTCGATCCTGTGGTTCCGGGCCATGCAGTTCCACGGCACGCGCCTGGGATACCGGGATTCGGGACAGCTCACCCCGCAGCTGCGCGAGACCTTCTATTATGCGCGCGGCCGCGAGTCCGGCGACTCCTCCCGCCGCGAGGTGGAACCCATCCACTACCCTGAAAAATGATATACTGCCTTGTCATTCCCGCTCCGGATGCCCTTAATGCGGACGATTGAACAGCCAGCCCCCCTGGAACGACCAAAACCCTCCACCCTTCCGGAGCGCCTCGCCGTTCATTCCCTCTATACCTCCAAAACCCTGCTGCAGCTCTTCATGGTCTGCGCCTTTCCTCTGCATTTGTGGGCGCTGCTGATGGCGTTCCGTGATTTCGGCTGGGTGGCGCTTCGGACCACCGCCTGGGACGCCCTCGGGCTCGTCTCCTATGCGCTGCTGGTCGCGTTGCTGGAAAGCCTGGCGGTCTTTGGCGTGACCCTGCTGGCGGGGCTGCTCCTCCCTTGGAACTGGTCCCCGGAGAAGCGCTTCGCCCTCCTGGGAATGCTCTTCCTGGTCCTGGCGGGGTGGTCGATCCTTGGGAAGCTGATGGGCATGTACGGGTATCCCATCCCGGAGGGGGCGCTCCGCTTCCTGCAGGGGAGCGGTCACCCGCTGCGATGGGTTTGGGGAATGATTCTGCCTCTGGTTGTGATCTCCATCCTGCTACCGGCGGCGGCCTTCATTCGCTCCAGGCGTTTCCAGGCTTCGCTGCCGGGCCTTCTTGATCGCCTGGTGCTGCTTTCCTCCCTCTATGTGGGTCTGGACGTGATCGGAATCGTTATCATAGTGCTGAGGAACATCCTCCCGCGGCTGGAGGGCTCCTGATGCCACCCATGAACCGGCGGGACTTCCTCAAGCTGATGAGCCTGCTGCCGCCCTCGGCCTTCTTCTCGCGCTTCATTGAAGCGCCCGAGCACCCGCTCCAGGACCCCTCTGCGAAAAATGTGCTGGTCGTGGTGTTCGACACTTTCTCTGCCGAGCATATCTCGTTCTACGGCTATCCCCGCCAGACCATGCCCAACCTGGCGCGCATCGCGGAGCGCGCCACCGTGTACCACAACCATCACGCTGGCGGCAACTGGACCACGCCCGGCACGGCAACCCTGCTGACCGGGACCTATCCCTGGACCCACCGGGCCTTCAGCCAGCGCGACCGGATCGCCCCCGGCGGTGTGCAGCGGAACATCTTCACCCTGTTCGACCGCTACTACCGGCTGGGCTATTCCCATAATACGATCGTGAACCGCTTCCTCTACCAGTTCTATGATGAGCTGGACCTGCTCAAGCCTCAAAAGGAATTGTTCACGGCCAACAACCTGACCTTCGACAAGTTGTTCCCCTGGGATGCGGATATCGCTCCGCTGAGCTGGGACCGGATCATGGCCGAGGGGGAAAAGGGATATACCTACTCGCTCTTCTTCGCGGCGCTCTATGAGAAGTATCACCAGGCCGCGGTGGCGGGGCTGGCGAAGGATTTCCCGCGCGGCATTCCGCATACCGGCGAGGATAGTTATTACCGGCTGGAGGACGGCATCGATTGGCTGAAGGCGCGGCTCAGCGAGATCCCTCAGCCGTTCGTGGGTTATTTCCATTACCTGCCCCCGCACCGGCCCTACAACACCCGGCGCGAGTTCGTCAATGTCTTTGCGGGGGATGAGGTCGGATATTATTTGGAGAAGCCGCGCCACCCGGTCTTTGACCGCGAGAATGCCGGCAAGCCCCTGCCCCTGGCCTACCAGAAGGTGCAGAGGCAGCTGTACGACGAGTTCATCCTGTACGTGGATGCGGAGTTCGGCCGGCTGTTCGATTCCATGCAGAAGGACGGGCTGCTGGAGAACACCTGGGTGGTCTTCACCTCGGACCACGGTGAGATGTTCGAGCGGGGCGTGTTCGGCCACAAGACCCCGCTGCTCTACGAGCCGGTGGTCCGCATTCCGCTGCTCATCATGGAGCCGGGGCAGCAGAAGCGCGTGGACATCCATGCACCCACCGGCGCCGCGGACCTGTTGCCCACGCTGGCGAAGATCACCGGCCAACCCGTTCCGGACTGGAGCGAGGGCAGCGTCCTGCCGCCCTTTGCCCCCGCCGCGGAACACCCGGTCTTCGCGCTGGAAGCCACGGACAGCAAGGAAAATGCCCCGCTCAACCCTGCCTCCGTGATGATGATCAAGGGCCGCTACAAGCTCACCTGTTACTTCGGCTACGCCGAGCTGGAGGGGATGGGACCGCGCTTTGAGCTGTATGATCTTGAGAACGATCCGCAGGAGATGCAGGATCTCTACAGTGAGAGCTTTCCGGTCGCCCGCGAGCTGCGGGATGAGATCCTCGCCAAGGTGAAGGAAGTGGACAAACCCTACCAGTAGAGCCGGCCGTGCAAGCCTCACGGCCTTCATTGAGCAGCACATCTGCCCTCCAAGCGAGACCCCATGAACCGATTTGCAGCCCTTGTCCCCATGCGCCATCACAGCCAACGCGTCCCCGGCAAGAACTACCGCTTGCTGGCGGGAAAGCCCCTCTTCCACCATATCATCGAGACCCTGCTGGCTGTGCCGGAGATCGGCCGAATCGCCGTGGATACGGACTCCGTGCCGGTCATGGAAGGCCTGCGCGAGCATTTCCCGGCGGTGCAGGTCATCGAGCGCCCCGCGGAGCTGTGCGCCGACGACATCCCCATGAACGAGATCCTGCTCCACGATGTGGGGCAGGCGCCTGCCGACTTCTACCTGCAGACGCACAGCACCAATCCCCTGCTGCGCCCGGACACGATCTCGCGTGCCATCCGGGCCTTTGAAGCCGGGCAGCCCGGGATTGATTCGCTCTTCTCGGTCACGCGCCTGCAGACCCGCCTGTATGACAGCCGCGGGCAGGCGATCAACCACAATCCCGCGGAGCTGCTCCAGACCCAGGATCTGCCCCCGGTATACGAGGAGAATTCCTGCCTCTACATCTTCGATGCGGAAACCCTGCGCGCCAGGCGGCATCGCATCGGCAGCCGCCCCCTGATGTTCGAGATCGGGGCGGAGGAAGCCTGGGACATCGATGAAGAGCTGGACTTTGCCATCAGCGAGTTCCTGATGAGGCGGGCGGGATAGCGCCGGGGTTCCAATGCTCAGGAAATGGCCCTTCCACACCATCCTCCTCGCCTTGTATCCCGTACTGGCCTTGCTGGGCGCCAATGTATCCCAGGTGGAGGTCTCCGATACGCTGCGCTCCTTCGCGGCTGCCCTGCTGCTGGCAGTTCTGCTCCTGTTCCTCGCCAGGCTGCTGCTCGGGGATTGGAGTAAGGCCGCCCTGCTGGCCTCCGTGACCCTGGCCCTGTTCTTCTCCTACGGGCATGTCTATTCGCTTTTGCAGGGCGTCTCCCTGGGACCTATTCGGGTGGGGCGGAGCGCCTTCCTGCTGCCGCTGTGGGCACTGATCTTCCTGGGGGTCGCGGTCTGGCTCTTCAGAAGGCAGAGGGGCTTGGAAGGGACTCAGTATCTCAATCTCATTGCAGTGGTCCTCGCGGCGTTGCCCCTCTACGGGGTGGCAGGTTATTACCTCCGGGCGGGAATGGCGCGCAATGCGCAGAAAGCGGAGCAGCCTGCGGCCCTAACGGCCCGTTTTTCCGGCAAGCCTCCGGATGTGTATTACATCGTACTGGACATGCACGCCCGCACGGATGTTCTGAAGGCTTTTTACGATTATGACAACACCTGGTTTATTGAGGCACTGCGCGCCCGGGGTTTCTACATTGCAGAGGAAAGCACCAGCAATTACAGCTCCACGCTGCAATCCATCTCCTCCGCCCTCAATATGGAATATGTCAATTACCTGGAGGACCAGTACGGTGCGGATTCGAACAACCGCGAGCCGCTCGGGCTGCTGCTCGAGCAGAACCGGGTGTTCCAGTTGTTCCAGCATGCCGGCTACCAGATCGGCGCATTCCAGACCGATGACTTCTACACCGAGTTCCGTGACCTCGACCACTACCTGAGACCCTCGAGGCGTGAGGTGCGCGAATACCAGAACGCCTGGACCCTGAACCCCTTCGAGGCGCTGCTGGTCCATTCCACGGCCCTGCGCCTCTTATATGACACAGGGCTGGCCGGGGAGAGCAGCCTGCAGGCCAAGACGCTTGAGACCCCTTATGACCTGCACCGGCTGACGGTCCTGTACGCACTGGAGCACCTGCCAGACTTTGCCCGTATGGATGGGAGCTACTTTGTCTTTGCTCACATCGTATCGCCGCACCCTCCTTATGTCTTTGACCGGGAAGGAGGCCGGCTGGCGCACCATCTTCCCTACTCGCTTGCTGCGCCGGGGCGCCAGGATGGGGGTGCACAGATCGTCAAGATGTACGCGGACCAGGTGGACTTCATCGACCATGAAGTGCTGCAGACCATTGACCGGATCCTGGCGCGCTCCGATACCCCGCCGATCATCCTTCTCCAGGGCGACCACGGCCCTGTGAGCTATTCCGGAGAGGACGAAGTCCGCAGGAGCAACATGTGGGAGCAGCATGCCATCCTGAATGCTTATTATTTCCCGAACGAAGATTATTCCCGGTTGTATCCATCCATCACGCCTGTGAACTCGTTCCGGGTCCTGTTCAATACCTTTTTTGACGGGAGCTATGAGCGGCTGCCCGACGAGAATTTCTTCCTGCAGCACGCCCGCCCGTACGACTTTGTGGATGTGACCGGGCGGGTCAAGTCCGACCCGCGCACACCCTGACCCATGACAAAACCGCCTTTCCTTCGCCGCTTGGGTGCGTGGTTCTCCGTCCCCTGGTATCCGCTCGCGTTTGCCGTTTATCCGATCCTGGCCCTGCTGGCGTTCAACGCCGGGCAGGTGGAGCCCTCCGCCGGAGTGAGGGCAATCCTCATTTCGGCGATGGCCGCTCTGCTGCTCTTCCTGATCCTCCGGCTGCTCTTCCGGCAGGCACACCGGGCGGCTTTCCTGGCACTGCTCTGGCTGCTGCTCTTCTTCTCCTACGGCCATGTCTATGACCTCCTCGAGGCTGCCCTTCCCGGGCTGCCCCTGCGTCCCTGGCTGCTGCTGATCTGGGCGGGGCTTTTCATCCTTTTTGCCTGGTGGGCTTCCCGCCCGGGGTTGACCTTCGCCGCAATTGCCCCGAGCCTGAACCTGATCGCCCTGACCCTGGTGGTGATGTCGGCGGTGCAGGCCTTTTCGGGCGGGGCGCCCAGGGCGTCGCATCGCCTCGCTGCCGAAAAGGCGCCCGTCCAGGAACTCCATCCGCCCGCCGGATCTCTCCCGGATGTGTATTATTTCATCCTGGATTCGTACGCGCGCGATGACCTGCTGCGCCAGGCCTACGGCTACGATAACCAGCCTTTCCTGAAGGCGCTGGAGGCGCGGGGCTTCTATATTGCGGAATGCAGCCAGAGCAACTACGGCCGCACCGAGATGTCGCTGGGCTCCTCGCTTAATATGCAGTATCTTCAGGAGCTTGACAGCAGCTTCGTTCCTGAAAACATCGGCCGCAGTCACCTGTGGGATGTGCTCAAGCACAGTGCTGTGCGTTACAACTTTGAGAGCCTGGGATATAAGACGGTCAATTTCGCCAATGGTTTCGACTGGATGGAGCTGCGTGATGCGGACGAATTCCTCTCTCCCACTCCCTTCGCAGCCGGGCTGACCGAATTCGAGGGGTTGTTCCTGCGCACCACGCTGGCGCGTCCCTTGGAGGACCTGGGCTGGGTGGATGCCGATGTGGTCACGGCGCGCACTGCCCGCGACCGCTTCCGCCTCGTCTTCAGCAGCCTCGATGACCTGGCCCGCGACCCTGCGCCCACCTTTGCCTACATCCACCTCATCTCGCCGCACCCACCCTTCGTCTTTGGGCCGGATGGCTCCCTGACGAACCCTGCCGACTTCTGGAATGCGCAGCGCCGCTACCCCGCCAACCTGTATGTCAGGGGGTACCTGAACCAGCTCACCTACCTCAACACACAGATGGAGTCCGGGATCGATACGATCCTGGAGAACTCCTCCACGCCGCCGGTCATCATCCTGCAGGGCGATCACGGTCCGTGGCTGCAGCCGCAGGACAAGCTTTTCCGCATCTTCAATGCCTATTATTTGCCGGGCCACAGTGATAGACTCTATCCCGGTATCTCGCCTGTCAATTCCTTCCGGCTGGTGTTCGATGAATACTTCGGCGGGAATTACCCTCTGCTGGAGGACCGCAGCTATTATTCTCCCGTCCCCAACCTGTATGACTTCACCGAAGTCGCCCACCCCTGTGAGCCTTAAATGCCGACCATCCTGCTGACCGCCCCCTATATGATCCCCTTTCTCGAACGCTTCGAGCCGGTCTTCGCGCAGTATGGGCTGGAGCTGATCGTGCCCGAGGTGCGCGAGCGCATGGAGGAAGCGGGTCTGCTCCAGTATGCCGGGCAGTTCGACGGCGCCATCTGCGGGGACGACCGCTATACCGCGCGCGTGTTGGAAGCCTGCTCACCGCGCCTGAAGGCCATCTCCAAGTGGGGCACCGGGATCGATTCGATCGATGCCGCAGCCTGCGCCTCCCTGGGGATCGGTCTGTATCGCACCCTGAACGCCTTCACCATTCCGGTCGCTGATTCGGTGATGGGCTATCTGCTGGCCTTCGCCCGCCGCCTGCCGTGGATGAACGCCGCCATGAAACGCGGCGAATGGGAAAAGATCCCCGGCACAGCGCTCAGCGAGATGACGCTGGGCGTGGTGGGGGTCGGCAACATCGGCAGGATGGTGACGCGGCGGGCGCGCGCCTTCGGGATGCAGGTGCTCGGCAACGATATCATTGAGATCGACCCCGGCTTTATCCGTGCCACCGGCATCCACATGACGGACTCTGGTGCGCTTCGGGCGGCG
>CAZSPX010000025.1:0-6862 GCA_964608885.1 uncultured Anaerolineaceae bacterium
GGGGAGGATGACAGCTACATCTTCCACAAAGACGGAATCAGGATAGTCTGGCAGAGCGGGGAGCTCGATGACCTGGCAGCCGGATGCCCGGAGCGCTTGCGTGTAGGCAGAATGCTGAAGATGAGCAAGTTCCAGGTCTATTGGAACCCGCTCGATATGTGTGATCTCACATTCAGAAAAGCACGGGCTTAACTGACGCGTGATGGCGAGGGGCATTACGCCGATCCAGAGGTTCGATAACGGTCAATGAGCGAACGGGTGCGGGGATCCTTGGGGTTGTCAAACAGCTCGTCGGGGGTGGCCTGCTCGATGATCTGCCCATCGGCCATGACCACCACGCGGTCAGCGACCTCGCGCGCAAAGGCCATCTCATGGGTGACCACCAGCATGGTCATCCCCTCGAGCGCGACCTTCTTCATCACATTGAGGACTTCGCCGATCAGCTCAGGATCCAGGGCGGAAGTGGGCTCATCGAACAGCATCACCCTGGGCTCCATGGTGAGGGCACGGGCGATCGCCACGCGCTGTTTCTGACCGCCGGAGAGCCGGTTGGGATACTCCTCTTTCTTCCAGAGCATGTCCACATTATCCAGGTTCCGCTCGGCGAGCTCGATGGCTTTCTGACGATCCATTTTCTTCACCGTGACAGGGCCTTCGATCACGTTCTCCAGAACGGACATATGGGGGAAAAGGTTGAATTCCTGGAAGACCATGCCGGTCTTGAGGCGGATATCGTGAACCAGCTGCCTGTGCTCGCTGCCTTTTTCTCCACCTTCGATCTTCAGCCCATCCACCTCGATCGTGCCGCCGGAGGGCTCTTCGAGGAAATTAAGGCAACGGAGGAGGGTGCTCTTGCCCGAGCCGCTGCGCCCGATCACACAGACAACCTCGCGAGGATTCACCTCAAGGTTGACTTCCTTGAGCACGTGCAATCGCCCGAAGTACTTTTCCAGGTCCGTGATCTTTACGATCGGCTGCATTTCAGCGCTCCCCTTTTGCCAGACGGGCTTCGAGGCGGCCCTGGAAATAGGAGAGGATGAGCGTCAGGCCCCAGTAGAACATGGCCGCCATAATGAGGGCTTCGAGGTTGTTGAACTGGGCCCGGCCAACCTTGGTGGCGCGCCACATCAGCTCGTGGACGAAACCCGTGGCCGAGACCAGGGCGGAATCCTTGGTCATGGCGATGAATTCGTTCCCGGTCGGCGGGATGGCAAAACGCAGGGCCTGGGGGATGACGATGCGGGTCATGGTCTGGCCGGGGGTCATTCCCAGGGCCAGGGCGGCCTCGCGCTGGCCTTTGCTCACCGAGGCGATGCCGGCGCGGAAAATCTCGCTCATGTAGGCGCCGTAATTCAGTCCCAGCGCGATGACGCCAGCGAGGATGCCGGTCAGCACAATACCCAGTTGTGGCAAGGCAAGGAAGAAGAAAAAGACCTGGAGATAGAGAGGCGTACCGCGGATGAGGGAGACATAAAAAGTGCTGATGGCGTAGATCGGAGGGAAGGTGGAGAGCCGTCCCAGAGCGGCCAGGAGGGCCAGGATGGTTGCCAGGATGATCGAAAAAATGGAGATCCTGATGGTCTCCCACAGACCGCCGCCGATAAAGCCTATGTTATTCCGGATGAACTCCCCATCCAATTGAATGGTCTTGATCCCCAGGAAATTCTGCCCGCTAAAAAGGAAGATGATGACGAGCAGGAGGAAGACCCAGGACAGGCCCACATTGGTGCGGAAGTGGCGCTCCCGGCGCATCTGGGCCTCATAGATCAGGTCGGCCTGAGACTTGGGAACACCCGGCTGTTGTGTGCTGATTGTGCTCATAGGACGAGTCCTTGGGCAGTATGGTTGCAGAGGGGAAGCGGCCGGTCAACCGCTTCCCCTCAGGTTATAGACAGGCTAACGAGGCGCCTGGGTGAGGTCCGCCCCAAACCATTGATTGGACAGGGACGTCAGGGTCCCATCCGTGTGCATCTGGGTGATGATCTTGTCCACCTCAGCGCGCAGGCTGGCGGTGGGCAGGGTGGAGGCCTTGTCATAGGCGGCGGCAAGGTCTTCGGAGTAGACCGGCGCGCCCAGCTTGACCACGGGCATGCCCGCAGCAATGTTCGCATCCACCACGGTCCCGGAGGTCACATAACCGATGAAGTCCTCGCGGCCGGAGGCAATCGCCTGGGCACATTCCTGGTCGGTCTCCAGGGTGATGACGGTCACGTCGGCCGGAACCTTCTCATAGATCGAGGACTCAGGCAGGCCCAGGCCGGTCATGTCGTTGTTGAGCCAGAAGTCATAGGTGGTGGAGGTGCCGGCGCACAGCGCTTTGCCGGACAGATCGGCAAGGGAGGTGATCCCGGAGTCGGCTTTTACCGCGATCACAGCCGGGGTGTAGTAGTACGGGACGCTGAAATCCAGGATCTTCTGGCGGTCGGTGGTGATGGTCATTGAGCCGACGCTGATATCCCATTTATCGGTCCATCCGCCGGCGGTGATGGCATCCCAGGCGGGGGTGGCAAAGCAGGTTTCCACGCCAAGGGAATCACCGATGTGCTTGGCGACGTCCACGTCGAAGCCCTGCATTTCGGCGGTGGTCAGAACGTCCGTCGGGCACTTGGTATCGGACGGCCGCTTCCCTTCGGTATTCAGAAAGGACTGAGGCTCATAGTTGGGATCGGTGGAGACCACGATATAGCCCCGCTGCTTGATGGCATCCAGAAGGTTGTCGGCTTTGGCAGTATTCCCGGCCCCGCAGGCGCTCAAAACCAGGGCAGCCACGGCGATAAGGCTGACCAGTACAAACGCTCTCTTCATTTATTCCTCCAAAAGTAGGTTGACGAATGTTGCTTCTACTTGCTCCCGAGCGGCGATGCTTATCCCTGGCTGGTGTCAATCCTCCTTCCCGCGAAGAATGGTTGGATTGTACCGTCTAAGCATAGACCATTTTACCCATTTGTCAAGATATTTTATATATGATTTCCTCGGGGAATCAAGAGCGATCCGCAGATCTGGTCCGGCCTGTCGGAGGCTCCGCAAAAAAGAACATTCGAAGAGCACTGCTGATGGAATATAATAGCCCCTTCGCCTGCGCCCGGCATGCAGGACGGTAATCCCATCCGGAGGTTATATGTTGGCCGAAAGTAAAAGAATCTCCAGTCGTCTCCACATCTCCCCTTGCGCCATTCTGAGCAGGTTCTCGAGTTGCGAGATCCTCGGAATTGACGCGTATGCCGAGGACGACCTCGGCTATGCACCTTCGTAGCTGCGAAAGGATAGAATGTCTGGACAATATATCTCCTACCTCAATCCGAGGTGCGAATCAGGTTCATTTCATCGAAAGGGCGGATGCGGAGTTTTTGCCCGCGAGCCCATCCAAGCAGGGGAATTGATCGCCCTGTGGGGCGGACGGATCATGGCCGAGCACGAGCTTGATCCTGGCATGCCCAACTTTGCCCAGCGTGTACTCCAGATCGAAGAGGGGTTTTTCCTGGTGACACCCGCCGAGCTTGAGCCTTCCGATTGTTTCAACCATTCCTGCACACCCAATATCGGCTTCAGCGGGCAGATCGGCCTGCGCGCCATGCGGGATATCGAGGCGGGGGAGGAACTGAACTTCGACTACGCCATGTGCGATGGCTCGCCATATGATGAATTCGACTGCCATTGCGGATCGATCGAGTGCCGCCACAGGGTAACCGGAGAGGACTGGAGGGATCCCGTTTTGTGGGAGCGGTACGAAGGCTTTTTCTCGCCTTACCTTTCGCGGCGCATCGAGGTCCTAAAGGCTTCCCCGAAAATCCGAGCATAAGCGACTACCGGGGAGGTGGGGCGGGGGCGTTATGGTACACTGCGACGCGTGTCCTCTTCCAAAAGGTTCATGCTGCAGGTGTACCTTGTCGCGTTAGTGCTGCGGCTGATCCCCGTGATCCTGGCGCGCGGCCTGGGGATCGGACTGGACGACATGTTCCAATACGATATGCTGGCCCGCAGCCTGGCCACTGGTAATGGCTTTCGCTGGTACGCGGAAGAGGATCTGAAACAGCTAACGCCTTATGTGAATTTTGATCTTTCCAGCGTGGATTATGACCCGGTTCGGGGGGTGCCTACTTCCTTCCGGGCGCCTCTCTATCCAGCATTCCTTGCAGTGATTTATTCCATAAGCGGGACAGGCATTGGGCGCTTCTTTGCGGCGCGGTTGGCCCAGGCGGTCCTACTTGGGGCGCCGCTTGCGCCGCTCACCTATCTTGCTGCAAGACAGATCATTCCGGGGCAGGAGGGGTCCGCCCGCGCCGCCGCATGGGTTGCGGCAGGCTACCCCATGCTCCTGCTTTACCCCCTGGGGCTTGGGACTGAAAACCTGTTCTTTCTCCTGCTGCTGGCCTCGGTGGGTATGCTGCTGAAGGCCTCCCGCCAACCTTCCACCTGGAATCTTGTCCTTTCCGGATTCCTGATGGGTTTGACTGCCCTGACCCGGTCGGTCATTCTTCCTTTTGCGGGGCTGGCCGCCATCTGGCTCTGGTGGATGCTGAAACAGAGACGGGGAGCCGTTATTTTTAGCATCGCTCTTTTCCTGACGATCCTGCCCTGGATAATGAGGAACTCCCTGATGTATGGAAAATTGACCGGCATCGAGACCTCGCTGGGATACAATCTTTACGTCGGGTATCATCCCAAGAGTACCGGGACTTTTACCTTCGGCCCCTCCCTCGACCTGGTGCCGATCCTGGACGACTCTGTCAGGGACCGATTGGGGACTCAGCGTGCCTTGGAGTTCATCCGGGCCGATCCCGGCCGCTTCCTGCCGCTGGCCCTCAGCCGGCTGGGTCATTTCTTTCGACTGGACCTGCGGATCCTCACCTATTTTTATTCCAGTAATTTTCTTGGTTACATCCCTGCGCCTCTACTGGTATTAATCGGATTGTTCTTTGGGCTGCCCTTTGCCATTCTCTCGATCTCCGCGGTCTTTGGAGCGGTCCGATTGCCGGCTTCCCCCGCGCGGATGCTGGTGTTTCTGTTGTTTGTGGGCTATATCCTTCCTCATGTATTCATTCTATCGGAGGAACGTTTTCACCTTGCGCTGATCCCATTCATGGCAGTCCTGGCCGGACAGGCCTGGAGGAGGGAGGGGCAGGAGGCAAGAGGAAAGCCTGTCAGATATTGGTTGATACCCCTGATGCTCTCAACGGCGTTGATTTTGAATTGGAGCTATCAATTTGGAAGTGAGGCAGGAAAATACGCCAGAATCCTTGGGCCGGATGGCAATCATTCATCCTTCCCTTATTGAGGCAGAGTGAAAACCGATCATCCCGGGAAACTCGAGTTCGACTGGAAGGTGGTCACGATCACTGTTGTGAGCACTCTGGTATTGATCCTGAGTTACTACCACAGGTTCACTTCCAGTCGATGGCTTGACCAAACCATTCTGTTCTTCATTGTTCCCATGCTCGTCATCCTGTTGATATTTAGAGAAAGCCCGGGAAGTTACGGATTTTCGCTGGGGGATTGGAAAGCGGGGCTTCTTATCACTCTGGCGGCGATCCTGTTGATCGCACCGGTCCTGTGGCTGGTGGCCCGGGGCGGGGCCATGCAGTCCTATTATGAGAAGCAGGCAGGCGGCCTGCCTTGGAATACGTTCCTGGATCTATTTGGGTGGGAGTTCCTTTTCCGCGGCTGGATACTGTTCGGATACCTGCGAAAATTCGGTCCGGAAGCGATCTGGCTCCAGGCGGTGCCGTTTGCGATCATGCACCTGAGCAAACCCGAGGTTGAGACGCTGTCCACCATATTCGGGGGATTTGTCTTTGGCTGGGTGGCCTACCGCACACGCTCCTTCCTGTACCCGTTCCTGATCCACTGGTTTGTAGCCTCCTTTACGATCCTCGTGGCAGGGGGACTCATTGGCTGATCTCCGGCTTCGGCCGGCCCAGCCGTCCGACATGCCCGCGATCCGCGCGCTCATCCATCAGGTGGGAATCAACCCGTCCGGACTGAAATGGCAGCATTTCATTCTGGCAGTGGATGAGATGGATGAGATGCTTGGCTGCGGGCAGATCAAGCCTCATGCGGGGGATGTAATGGAGCTGGCCTCTATAGCGGTCCGGCCGGACCGCCAGGGGCAGGGGATCGGCAGGGCGCTGATCCTTTCCCTCCTGGAGAAGGGACCGCGGCCGCTCTATCTGATGTGCCGCGCCGCCCTGGGCCCCTTTTATCAGAAGTTTGGATTCCGGCGCCTGGGGGTGAAGGAAATGCCCGTGTATTTCCGGCGGATCAGGCAAATGTTTCTGGCGTACGAACGCCTGTCCGGGTCGGAGGAAATCCTGCTTGTGATGAAGTTGCAGTAAAATGGGGATATGCGCTCAGCCCTGACTGTACTCATCGGTGTGTTGGCGGGATTCATACTGGCCGGGGGGCTTTTCCTGGTCATCCGTTCACCTTCCGGCAAAACGATCGAGCTGCTCCCCGCGCCGACCAAGACTCCCATTCTGGTGAATGTAGTGGGGGCCGTGCCGCGCCCGGGGCTTTACGAGCTGCCGGAAGGCAGCCGGGTCCATGACGCGGTGGATGCAGCCGGCGGCCTGCTGGCGGATGCCGACGCTTCCAGTATCAACCTGGCTGCACCGCTTGAAGATGGCGAGCTGCTGGCGATCCCGTTCCTTGGCGGCTCGGAGCCACTTTCAGCTTCCGGTCAATCGGGCCTTGCCACCGAGGAACCAGTCAACCCCGACCTGATCAATATCAACACGGCCACAGTCGAAGAGCTGGACAACCTGCCCGGGATCGGCCCCACGACGGCTCAGAAGATCATTGATTACCGGACCGAGAACGGCCCGTTCCAACAGATCCAGGACCTCCTCAATGTATCGGGGATCGG
>CAZSPX010000025.1:6962-20296 GCA_964608885.1 uncultured Anaerolineaceae bacterium
CCGAGAACGGCCCGTTCCAACAGATCCAGGACCTCCTCAATGTATCGGGGATCGGCCCTTCCACGTTCGAGCAATTGAAAGACCTCATTACCGTGTGATGAGGTCTTTGAAGTAATTTCCCGGATCGATCGTCGAAGGGGGTTATTGCAAAATGTGCCGCGCGATCACCAGCCGCTGGATCTCGCTGGTCCCTTCCCCGATGGTCATCAGTCTTGCATCACGATAGATACGCTCCACAGGATACTGGCTGGAGTAGCCGTAGCCGCCGTGAATCTGGATCGCGTTGCGGCAGACGCGCTCAGCCATCTCTGTGGCGAAGAGCTTGGCCATTGCCGCTGCCTGGATGTAATCCCGGCTCTGCCCTTTTAGCCATGCCGCCCGATAAAGGAGCGAGCGGGCTGCCTCGATATCGGTCTCGGCATCCGCAAGCATCCATTGGATCGCCTGAAATTCAGCGATCGGCTGGCCGAACGCCTGGCGTTCTTTGGCGTAGGCCAGTGAAAACTCGTGGGCGGCCCTTGCAAGGCCGATGGATATCGCTCCGATACTGATGCGACCCCCATCCAGGGTGGAGAGCGTCTGATGAAGGCCCTGACCTTCCACGCCGATCAGGTTTCCGAGGGGGACGCGCACATCGTCGTATGCCACCGCATGCGTAGGGGAACCGTTCAGCCCCATCTTTTTCTCAGCCGGGGAGATGGTAAGGCCCGGCGTGCCGACAGGGACAAGGATCTGGCTCAGGGAGCGGGAACCGCCTGCAGGGTCAGTTCGGACGAGGGTGATAATGTATTCGGCTATGGAGGCATTGGTGGTCCACATCTTGGAACCATTGATCACCCATTCATCCCCCTCCTTCACAGCCCTGGTCTTGATCCCACCCTGCAAGTCGGATCCGGCGCCTGGCTCTGTGAGACCGAGCGAGCCCAGCCTGCCGCTTCCGCTGGCGACGAGCGGCAGCCATTTTCTTTTCAATTCCTCGGAACCGAACATGACAAGCGGAGTGGTGCCAAGCCCATTGTGGGCAGCAATGGCCAGCGCGGTGGAGCCGCATCCCCAGCCCAATTCCTCCATGGCGATCACGGCACTGACCGGGTCCACATTGGAGCCACCATACTCTTCTGGGATATTCAGGCCCAGAAGACCGAACGGGCCCATCTTTCGCACTGCTTCCCAGTTGAATTGGCCGGTCTGGTCCACCTCGCGTGCCCGGGGGCGCACCTCGGCTGCCACGAAGTCATGCACGGCCTTCTGCCACATGAGTTGTTCATTAGTCAGATCGAGATCCATTATTCCTCCTCGCTTTGGCGATTTCCCGATTCTAGACGCAACTCAGTCCATGTGCAATATCAATTTTCCTTCTTCTGTGCTGACCACGCGGAGGGATTTCAATGGCTTTTTGGCGGGGCCTTTATTCACCTCGCCCCGGGAATTGTAGAGCGAGCCATGACAGGGACACTCAAACCCGCTGTCCTTCTGCTCAACCGTACAGCCCAGATGGGTGCAGGTCAGGCTGAGGGCACGGAACCCTTCGCCGTCATGAATGAGCACCGCCGGGATATGCAGGAGCATGCTGCGGGTATTCACGGGAAAATTTACGGCAGGACCCAGGTCATATTCCGAGGGAGGCGCGGGATCAAGCTCATAAGAGAGAAAACGCACAAGGCCTGCAAGGCCGAGCAGCCCGCTAAGGGTTAACAGGCCATCAGTAGCAAGCTTGAGGAAATCGCGGCGGGTGGGTTTATCCATTGGGGTTTGGAAGGAGGGCAAGGAGAGTCAGTACAAGAACTGCGATCACACAGACTGCGGCGATGATCTGGACCGGGCGCCCGCGCCGGGGGAACCATTGCCCCAACTCGTCACGCTCAAGACCCGGAAATATATAGGGGAACAGTGAAAACAACGCAACCAGACCCACAGGGAGCAGCACCCCGAGTAGAAACGGGTCACCGAGCCTCAACAGCTGCTGGACCCACAGGAAGAACCAAGGAGCGCGCGTATCTGTCTCAAGCGATGGATCTCCCTGCAATGGCGGGGCCAGCGGTGCAGGGATGAAGTTTGCCAGCAGGAACAACAGAGCAGCGCTGAGAAGAATAGCCACGATCTCGCGGAAAAGGAGCTGCGAGCGGGAAATCCGCACAGGTGAATCTTGCCGAGGGCCGGCTGACTTTGAGAGCGGCGCGGCAATCCCACCATCACGTCGAACCCGGAAGAGATGCCAGATCAGTATGATGGCTGCGACCGCGCTCAGGGCAAAGATGTGCCAGGCATAAAACCTGACCAGGGTCGCGGGCCCAACCTGAACCCCCCCTACAATGAACTTGTACAACGCCGAACCTGCCCATGGGATGGAGCTTAGCAGGTTGGTGCCGGCGGTCAAGGCCCAGCGGATCCCCTCATCCCAGCGGAGAACATAGCCCGTGAAATCCAGGAGCAGGACGAGGACAAACATGCCCATTCCGAGCAGGAAGTTGAACCGGCGTGGAGCGGAATATGACCCTGTGAATATGACCCGAAGCAAATGGACTGCCGCAACGATCACCAGGAGCTGTGCAGACCAGTAGTGAAGGTTCCGGACGAGCGCTCCAAGAGGAACGAAGAAATTCATGGTCTCGATCGTGACGGCTGCCTTCTCCGGGGTGGGGATGTAGTAAAACATTTCCAGCAGCCCTGTGACCAGAAGGACGAGACACAGAAAGACTGCCAGCCCCCCGGCGCCCAGGGTGTATCTCCACCGGGCTTGTTCGGCGGGTATGGAGGGAGGGTGGAGGTGGGAAACAAATCCAGGCCGGCGGAGCGGTCGCCTGCGCGATGAGTTGGTATGCTCGGGAAGAGGGACCGGCCGCGATTGAAATACCTCTCGTAAGATTATCCCCAGCAAAGCAACCGAGAGCGTTCCTGTAAAAATCAAGGCCAAAAGCGTATCATTTTCAGGAAGCTGAAGCTTGCGGTGAACAGGGATCGCGGAGGCGACTTTCCCGTCCAGCGCAACCTGTCCAGGGAGAGAACCATTCAATTCGAGAAGATAGGCAGTAACCTGCCAGCCTTTGTCAGGAGTGAGCGAGGCCGGATTCCACCAGGGCATCATGGCCACGATGTAGTCGTAAAGCTGTTGGGCCGAGGCGAAACGTCCAAGCCTGCCGCCTCCCACCAGGGCAGGGACTGTTCGCGGAAATTCAAAGCCCTGCGGAGGATGATTGCTGGCATGGCATTTCGATGTCCAACAGTCCTTGTCCTCTCCGAAGGCTGCCTCCCGCCATTCGTCTGTCAGGCCCTGGCCCTCATTGCCATGGCAGGCCATGCAGACGCCCCAAAATATCAGATGTCCATCCTCCAACTGGGTCGGGGGATTGGAAGTGACCGGCCGGTCAAGGATTCCGGGGGGAGAGGCTGCTTGCGTGCCCGGGGATGAGACCTGCACGACAGGATCCGTGGCAGGTTGCGAGGGGGCATATAACAGAGCCAGGCCGGTCGTGATCCCCAGCAGGAGAAGCGCGGAGAGAATAAGGATTCCTAGATAGGAAGAAAGGGCTTTTCTCATTCGATCATTTTGCCAGGGTAACTTTCATGCCGATGGTTTTCGGTACTCCTCCAAAAGGGTTCGGGCTGCATCTGCTTTCTCCCGTGGGACGAAGACCTGCACAAGACCCAGGCCATCCAGTGTGACAGGATAGATATGCTGCCCGATGGATTCCTGAAACAGTTCCACAGGGATGTCGTAGGCTTCCAGATAGCTCTTGAGCAGGTCGGCTTCGAGCCGGCCATTCGTCTCGGTGAGAAGTTCCCAGGTTAGTTTGTCCATCACAACCTCCAGAAAACGATGAACAGCAGCGTCCAGAATGTGCTGACTGCCAACTGTCGAACCCCGATGCGGGTTGGTCTCCAGCCCGCGGCGGGGTGTTCGACTCCCCATAAAGTCTCCAGGGTTTGGAGCAGGTAAGGCAGGAAGATCCAATTCGGGATCAACCCGACACCAAAACCCAGGACCAGGGCTGCAAGCAGGTTGAAACCAGTGTATAGCAGGCTGCGGCGGCCAGCGCGGAAGCGTTCCACTCGCGGAGGAATGGATTTCCAGCCTCTCTGCTCCAAACGAAGGTAGGCATAAACGATGGATGCGGCGGACTGTGCCCACGTCAGACCCCAAAGCCACCAGCCAGCAGGGTCATAGGAACCAAGCCCAACCCAGTAGGCAGCCGGCGCGGCAAGCGATAGAACCCCGGTGGCTAGAATCTCGACTCCAGCCTGCCTGCGCTCTTCCCGGCGTGCCACCAGCCACAGATGCCATGCAAAAATGAGAACACCGGGAACGGCAAGAAAAAGGAGATACGAAAACCCCTGGTAGACCAGGCCTGCCAGGGCCAGGAAGATGACAGCCCCGTAGGAAACCATCCAGAAGCGGGCAGTGGGAAGCTCCGTGCGAGGCCGGCGACCCGAATAAGCTTTGACAGCGATGGTCACAGGCTGCCGTAACAGGAAGGCGGCCATGGCTGCGACCACCAAGCTCAATGAGGCAGGCGAGAAACCGCGCCCGGCAAAAATTCCCACCAGCAGAGGGCTGAGGACAAAAACCCAGGATCCATGATCCTGTGGAAGGGCGATCTGCGGTTTGAATACGCTCGGGGGCATGATGAGGATTATATAATCAATCACATCCTCCAAAGTCACGTTTTTGGTGGAGCTTTGTCAGGTTTTCCGTCAACCGGTAAGCAGGAAATTTTCTTTATAATGAGGGCAATTCGGTGATTTATGCTGAGGAGAGCGGTTTATGAAAAAAGAAAAAGTATTTCACAGGCTTGAGGCAGCCTGGCTTGCCTTTACCGGGTCTTACTCTGGCCTGAGCCGGGGACAGCTCACTGTGCCGGGGGTTTCAGGGGAGTGGTCCGTCAAAGAGATCATTTCGCATGTGAGCTGGTGGGAGGAGGAAGCCATAAAGCATATTCCCATGATTCTCGAGGGAAGGAGACCGCAGCGATATTCCGTGTTGTACGGCGGGATCGATGCGTTCAATTCGAAGATGGCGGAGCAAAAACGGAGCCTGTCACTGGCCCGGGTTCTGAAGGACCAGGAAGAGACCCACCGCAGACTGATCGAATATCTACATACTGTCCCAGAGAACCAATTTGCCACGGAAACGCGCTTTTTGCGAAGACTTCGGCTGGATACCTATGGTCATTATGCCATCCATGCCCGGGCGATAGAAGAGTGGAAAAAGAAGAGCGGATTAGAATAGATCAAGGCCTCTCCGGAGCAACGGAGAGGCCTTCTGGTATGATCTGCCGGGGATGTTCTCAGCCGCAGCCGCCGCCGCTCTTATCCCGTTTCAATTGAAGCTTAATGCGGGCCTCAAAAGTAAGGTTTTCGTACTCAATAGGGCTGGGGTCACAGGATGTGTACCGGTCACCCAGGGCTGCAGGAAAGAGATATTTCAGCTCGTCGTCGCCTGCTGCCGGATTGGTCGCAAGCTGCGGTAAATCATCTTTTCCGAAACTGGCGATCCAATTATTAACGCCGCCTTCCAGGATATAAACGTTTGGAACGCTCGAGGCTACCAGGGTTTTCCAACCCTGGATCGCGGCAGTCTCATCGTTGCTCATGACAATATAGACCGTATTAGCGGCAGGCTCGGTCAGCAAGGCCGGGACCGCATCCTGGATGCGCTCAACCGGGATATTGATCGCATCCACGATGTGATAAAGGTTGAAATCACCTTCTTTGCGCACGTCCAGGAAAATCGGGTTCATGGCCTGGTTATGGATCGCCTTGAAAGCCTCTGCTGGTGTGACAAATACACTGCGATCCGCCAGAACCGCATCAGCGCTGACTTTGATTTTTTCCCCGTTCACCTCGCGGTCGAAGGCAACGCGGTTGTAACGCTCTTCCAGCGTGGGCTGACCGACCAAGATGATGGCTGCCGCCAGCAAAACAATGATCCCTGCACCCACAAGCCTGAGTCTGGGTTCATGGGTAATGTCTTTCTTCCCGACCAGGCGCTCCAATTGCTCCGCCCCCCAGAACATGAACAGGGCCATAAAGACCACCAGTAAAACCACCACACCCACCGGGAGGTGGAAAACCTGATCCAGGGTGAGGCGGCCGTAGTAGCCCGCGTGAGTGTACCAACCATCGAAGAACCTCTCGGTTTCACCGAAGAGGAAGGCCCCAACAAAACCGCCCACCACAAAAAGCATGCCATCTATCTTGCCCGTGGAGGCCGAGGCCAGCGAGGTAGTGGGGCAAAAGCCCCCCACGATGAAGCCCACGCCCATGATCAAACCGCCTACGATCCCGGAGGCCAGATAGGTGGGATTGACCCATACCTGGCTGAAATCCAATATTCCCAGGCCGGAGGTAAGGAAAGTGAGCACCATGGCCACGATGATCGCGGTGAACATCACCTTGAGGACGGTCAGGTCCTTGAAATAGAACTGGGCAGCGAGCTTGGGGCTGTTACCAAAGCCGGACATTTCGAGCGTGAAGCCAAAAGCAAAGCCGATCAATCCGAAGACCACGTAGGTCCAAGGGTTGGAAGGGCTGACAACAAGGAAATTTTGGAGAGGGAAGCTCATCGAATCCTCCTGCCTAGTTCCATGCTTTGCGGACGAAGTAAGCCACCGCATAGGCACTGGCAAAAATGCAAAGCATGATCACCCAAGAACCCGCGGCCAGGCTGGCACCGCCCGTCAGGGCTTGTCCCGAGGTGCAGCCGCGCGCCATCCGTGCGCCGTAAAGGAAGAGAACTCCTCCGAGAAAGGCCATCCAGTGGCGGGTCCGGTTCGAGATGTTGGGTCCCTTGGTGGTTTCAAGCTTGACGCGCCCGAAGATCCAACCGGAGGTAAAGCCTCCGAGGAGGGCACCAAAAAAGACGGGAATAATCCAGTCGTCCAGAGGGTTTTTATCTCCGCCCGCCAGCTTAAGGAGATAGGGAGTCCGGTCCACATGGGAGGGAGAGATCTGGTCCTGCACCAGGGTAACCAGGCGGGTCGTTGCCCCGGAGGACCCCAATCCATTCCCGGTTAAGAAGAATGACAGGAAGAGCACAATCCCCAGGATGGTCCCGCCCAAATAAGGATGCACATACGGCTTTTCAGGCCGATTGAAAAGCCCCTTCCTATTTCTATTCATGCTTGTTGTACTCATTTCACTCTCCTTCTTCCTTCGATCCAGAGGCATGCACTTCCACTTCCTCCCAACCTGTGACCATGGCGCGAATCGCCTCGACCGGTGTGAACCCGGTTGTAGTCATATAGACATGGACGATGATAAAAGCCGCGAACAGCCAGGCAACCAGCGAATGGAAGGGGGCAAGCACAGGCAGGCCACCCAGCCATCCGGCAACCGCGGGCCATTTTTGGACGCCCCACATCAGCGCACCGGTCAGGATCTGGAGCGGCAGCAGCACCATCAGAATGGCAAAATAGGTGAATTTCTGAATGGGATTCATCCGGTTTGTGGGCGTCTTCTCAAAGGGGTGCTTCTCACCCCTGAAGATGCCGCCGATATAGTATTTGGCCTGGACAATGGCATCATCAAAGAAGCCATAGGGCCGCGGGATATATTCCCGGATACGGCCGGTTGTCAGGTGGTAAAAGACCGACAACAGCGCATTGATCACGAGGATGGCCGCCAGAACGTTGTGGACTGTTACCACACCGCGGAATGAGAATACACCGAAGATATCCGGACGATGGATGATCAACCCGGTGATGAGCAGGATGACGATGGTCGCGGTCTGGAGCCAGTGCCAGAAGCGGCGATACGGCTCGTACATATAGACCTGCTCCGTGGCCTTCTGGCTCCTGGGACGGCGCAGATAATTCACATATCGCACGGTCCCGTGGCCGGCAACCCCCAGGATCGCTGCTCCGAAGGCCAGCGCCCCGAGCCAGTCAATCCAGCCGACCCGGCTCGATCCAAAAACGTAGAGCCCATCCTGACCGGGTTCCGGGCGGTAATAGACCGCGCCATCAGGAGCAGTGATGATCTGTCCCGTGGTGTCAACGTTGTTCTCGGCCGCGAAGTCCGGAATCACCCCGGCAGGAGCATAATCGGCAAGCTTGAAGGGCTGCCCCACACGCGAGTTGGCCTGCGTGTTGTGGCACGAGCGGCAATCATTTACCGCATCTTCGCCCCGGGTCACGTTATGGTTGATGCTGAATGGCTGGACCTGACCCTGTATATGGGGATTAGCCAACCCCAATGCTTCCAGTCGCGCGGCCACTGCCTCAGATTTGGCAGGGGTGTCGATCACGAGCTCCAAGGATTCCAAGGTTCCATCAGTGTTGGTGTCAAAGGCAGAGAGGATCTCAGGCGCATATTGTTCCCCTTCAAAGTAGGCTGCCTGGAGGTCGAGCAATCTCACCGGGCGGGATCCGTTCTTGGCGTCGTTGTATACCCAGAAATAGGTTGTGATCAAATTGTAAGGCGATAGGAGCTGTGCTCCATCGATGTCCGTCCGGTTAAGGAGGGCTGGAGCGAATCCTGTCACCAACGAGTTGACGGAATTGGGGGTCCCTTCCACGCCGCGGCAGGTCTTCACCGGCTGGCCGTCAGTGGTCAAAACCGTCCAGTCATAAGATTGAATCGCCGGAGCATACATCCTGGGAATGTGGCAGGACTCGCATGCCACGGCCTGCATGTGTTTATCCACATACGGCAGCCAGCTGGCATGCGCCTTTTGCGCATCATGACAGGAGTCGCAGCGGCGCATGGTCCCTTTCAATTCAGGCGCAAGATTGAATTGGGCACTCTGGCCGCGGGCAAAATTGTGGTCAGGACGCTCAATATATTCACCCAGGTCCAGTTTGCGAGGATCGTAAACCAGATGAGAAGGATTCTCGCCCGAGGTGTCGAGGGCATGGGCAGGATTGTTCAGCGCAAAATGGCAATCCGTGCATTGAAGCTGGCGTTCAGCATGGATATCCCAGGGCCGGGCTGCATCGCTCTTGCTGGCGACATTAACGCCTGATTCGCTGACCTTCTGAGCAGCTATTACCTGACCTGTGGTCGCGGTCTGGCTGTAGGAAAGATCACACGCGCTGACAGTCAAAGGAATCGTGCTATCCGTATGGACCTCACCATGGCATGCCGCGCAATTTTGATTCGTTGGATCCTGGATCAGGATATACTGTTCTTTCAGCTCCCCAGTTTCATCAAAAGCGGCATCATTCCAGAAATAACCATTAGAAGTGCGGGTCACTATGCCAGTACCAAGAAGGGTGGCTGTTCCCGCCTGACCGAAATTACCGGCGCGGATCGCCTCCACGCGGGCGGCATTGTTGGGGCTCTCGAGGTGGCAAAGGAAGCAGTTCATTTCCATGACGCCTGACTTTGACCAGTCCCAACCCCCGACCTTGCCGGTATTCGTATCCAGCAGGCTCGTTTCAGGATTTGATGCGTCGGGCTTAAGGCTGACGAGAGGCTTCCCCTCGCGTGAAATCTCGGCGGGTCCTCCGCCGACGACCCGATCACCATTGAGCATGAGCCAGCCGGCAGTAGACAAATCCAACCGCTGGTCACCGACTTCGGACAGGAACCGGTAGGTGAGGGGATCCCATTCGCCAAAGAGCCCGCGGCTGGCGTTCAAGGAGTCGCCGGAAGGATCGTAACTTCCCAATCCAAGGTCGGAATGGAAGGCATGAGTCTGGATGAAATCCGTATCATGACACTGGCCGCAGGTCCTGATGGTCGAAACATCCTTTCCACTTTTCAGGACCTGTGCACCATCTTCATCGAGCAGGCCAAATGTGGGGTGGATGGGGGAGATTTCAGCCACCGGTGCATTTGGACGCGCTGCCAGGGCGGTTCCGATCCCGATACCCAACGCGATGATTAATATTCCAGTGAGCAACAGAATGATGGACAGGTGACGTTTGTTCATGTTTGCATCCGTTATTTGGAGGATCGCCCGCCCCATTCAATGGGATCACCGGGATAGCCCAGGGCTTTCCAGTCCATGCGTCCATTCTCTCCGTGACAACTCTCACACTGAAGAGCATTGGCAGCCGGTTGGACCATGTGGGTAGTGGGCCAGTACATGTAGGTCCGGGTAAACCCATATTGACCACTGAAATCCAGACCTGTGATCGGCGCCGCCAGCTTGAAGGCTTTATCCCAATTGAAATCCGTCCAGAAACCGCCTTCCCCGGAGGTGATGGGCTGGAGCAGGTAATTATTAACCACATCATAGGGTTGATTGGCGATATGCAGCTTGAACGGGGCTATCTTGGCAGCCGGATCCTTGATATCGCCTGCCGGCTTGTTGATGAAGGTTACCCCATCCTTCCCGAGCGGATCCCCCAATATATAGCGGTAGGAATTGTTTCCGTTGAACCAGAGATACGTGGGGGTGATATTCTTATCATACAGGAATGTCCCCTTGATCTTCAGATAGGTGAAGTGGTCATCCACCCGGCCTTCCTGTCCGGCCTGTGACCAATCCCAGACCATCTTGGTCGGGTCTTCCAGTGCAAAGGCGGGGATATGACAGGTCTGGCAGGCGACGGAGGCAAGATGGGTGTTGATGCGCTCATCCTTATGCTGTTGATCCACGTGGCACTGCTCACAGGATACCTGTTCGGAGGGATCAATGGTGTAGTTATCCACGAGCATCCTGCCCAACACCTGGTGCTTCTGGGTCACATGGCAGTCCGTGCACTGGAAATCCAGCCCACCCATGTGCACATCGATATTCTCATCCGGGAAGTAAAGACTTTCGTCCAGGTCGCCATGTTTCACACCGTTGCCGCCACCCCCGTCAAAATGGCACTTGCCACAATTCTCGCGCGTGGGAACGCGAACACTTTGTGCGGCGGCCAGCAGGTCCACACCTTCGGCAGGGTTACCGAAATTTCCCTTGCCATAGATGCCGGTATCTGCATGACAGACCAGGCAATCCACATTTTCCTGCCTGGCGAGGGCAGTGTCACGGCCGGCCTCCCACCCATAACCCGCATGGCAGGACATGCACTTGTTTTCATTGCCCTGCGTTCCGATGCAGAAGTTGTTGATCTGGTTGATCTTTCCGATGGTCACGGAAGCATCCCGCCAGGGTACATTGAAGGCTTTGCTTTCCCAGGTCCAATGGGTCGTTGACATCAGCTCATCGGCTGCGCCCTCGTGACAATCGAGACAGGCGCGAGTGACGGCCTGTGGGGAATCAAAGGGGCCTTTCACGATATCTTTGTGATCCACATGAACCGGATGCGAAGGCAGGTGGGAGGCAGGATCGTTTTTTCGGTCTGCGCCGCGCGGCAGGAAATAGAGCACCGGCACCATAATAATCAGGAGGATGCCCAGCAGTCCCAGTGTCCAGAGCGGAAAGCGTTTCTTCATATCAAGATCTCCTAACCGATATTGTTCACCAGGATGGCCCGGCGTGCGATACCATCCCGCATGACGCTCCGCAAGATGTCGAGCGCTTCGATGAGTCGAGTGTCGGCCAATTGGTAGGTAACGCTCGTTCCCTGACGCGTGGTCTGAACAAGGCCGCGTTCGCGCAGGACCTTCAGATGACGCGAAGTGGTGGGCTGGGTATTGCCTAATTCACTGGTAAGCTCGGACACATTTTTGGGGGCATCACTGAGGGCATACAGAATCAGAATTCGCGTGGGGTCGGATAAGGCAAAGCAAAAATCTGCTTCAAGCTGACTGACTTCCTGGGCGAGTGTGGACGTGAGCAAAATTACCTACCTTTCATTCGCATAAACGCATATTTACATCCATATGATAAAGCTCGTGACTAATATCACAAAGTGGACCTTGTCATTATTAATTGTGCTTAATGTCACATTAAATTCGAGGTATAATGCGACAAACCATCTCCGAATTTTTTGGAGCCTTTATGGAGCCGACCTATCAGGATGCAGTTTCAATTGATGTGGGAGCAAGGCTGCGAGAGCTGCGAGAGGCTCGAAATATATCGATGCGAGGTCTTGCCACGGCAAGCGGTCTTTCTGCCAATGCCCTGAGCATGATCGAGAGGGGGAAGACATCCCCATCCGTAAGCACCCTTTACAAGCTGGCAGATGCCCTGGGGGTTCCCATTACAGCATTCTTTGGCGGAGGGAGCGAAAAACGCCAGGTGATCTTTATCAAAGCGGACCAGCGCGTACGCGTACCCTTTTCGCGCGGCGTATGGGAGGGGCTGGGGGGAGAGCAATTTGCCGGCCGGGTGGAGCCCTTCGTTCTCACGCTGGAGAGCGGGGCCACAAGCGGTCCTCACAACATGGTGCACAGTGGGCACGAGTTCGTTTTTTGCATGCGAGGAAAATTGGCCTACCAGGTTGAAAACCAGCATTTTGAATTGGGGCCCGGGGACAGTTTATTATTTGCAGCCCGGCTCCAGCATCGTTGGCATAACCCTGGTGGCACGGTGACAAACGCGCTGATCTTGCTTACCGGGTTTTCGGAGGGGGAGCAGCCTCATGCCATGCATTGGCGGTCTGCTGAAAAGAAATAAAAAAAGCGCCGGACATCCGGCGCTTTTTGAAGTTTCAGGGTTCGGCCTATTGGGGGCTTAAGCGTACATTCCCCAGTCAAGGGCTGAGGGATCCTCCATCATGGAGAAATCCCACATTTCCACACCCATTTCAATGTTCACAGGCATATTCAGACCTTCAAGGGCCTTGGCCCTGGTCATTTCCACCATGGCAGGGCCGTATGGGCAGAAGGGGGTTGTGAGGATCATCTTCATCCGGGCGATATTGTTTTCAATGCTTACATCCCGGATCAAGCCCAGCTGAATGATGTTCATCCCAATCTCGGGGTCAACCACCTCCGAGAGCTTCTCGCGCAGCAACTGCACCTTATCGGGGTCGGTCGTATGGATGGTCCACTGGATTTCTTTGATTTCGGATTCTTCGCTCATATGTATACCTATCCTAAGGGTTGGAAGTAATAAGATCCATTACTTGGCGGCTGCCCGGACCACGTATGTGCAGTGGACACCACCGTCGAGAATGCACTGGACCTTGTTGGCGGGGACGGCCAGCATGCGGGAGATCAGGGTCTGGTCTACCGTGCAGACCTCTGGATGGGCCACGCCTATCTGGTAGTAGGGGCATGAGATCTCATGGATCTGGTACTCATCATCCTTCTTTTCCCATTCCACGGTAAATCCTTCCTCAGCCAGCAACGCCTTCACAAAGTCCAGACGCTCCTCCATGCTGAGCCCCTGGATCTGGCCTTCATAATCATGCGCCAGGTCCTCGGCGATCTGGTTGAAGAGTCTTGCAACCATTGGCTTAGGCATGGTTTCTTTCAGTTGCTGAAGGAGCCGCGTGGTTAATCTGAGGTAACGGGTGGGGAATTTCTCCATCCCGTCTTCACTCAGCGTGTAT
>CAZSPX010000026.1:0-19838 GCA_964608885.1 uncultured Anaerolineaceae bacterium
AGCTACCTCGTGCCTTTCGGTGGACTGGTCCGAAACCTGCATTATTGGGCGGCACAAATACTTTTGATCGTTTCCTCGATCCATTTTATCCGCATCATCTTCACCGGCTCCTACGCGCCCCCGAGGCGGTTCAACTACCTGTTGGGGCTGGGGTTGATCGTCCTTGCTATTTTTTTGGACTTCACGGGCTATGTCCTGCGCTGGGATGTGGGGATCCAATGGGCGCTGGTGGTCGGTACCAATCTGATCAAGACGATCCCCCTTATTGGGGCATCACTGTACGCCGCGCTGATCGGCGGGACTCAGCCTGGTGAGGCCACCCTGGTTCGCTTCTATGCATGGCACATCTTCGGGCTTTCTCTGCTCATGGGAATACTTGTCGTCTGGCACGCCTTCCGCGTCAGGCGGGATGGAGGGATCGCGATCCCGCCTGCCTCCCGGCGCAATGATCAGGCACGTATCCCTCGAGCTGAACTGGTTCGCCGGGAAGTCCTATCCATGTTTTTCAGCGGGGCTATCCTCCTCTTGCTGGCAGTTTTCCTTCCCGCTCCCATCTCTGCGCCCATACAGGATGTGACAGTTCTGACCGGGAACGCACGAGCCCCATGGTTCTTCCTGTGGGTACAACAAATGCTGAAATGGGGCGAACCTTTCATCTGGGGGATGGCCATCCCTGCTCTTCTTCTCATGATCCTGGCGCTGCTTCCCTATGTCCTGAAGCCGCCTGTTGGCGCTGAACTGGGACGCTGGTTTCCACCCTCCACGCGTCCGGCTCGGATCTTGGTATCCGGGATCGCGGCCGGAATCATCCTGCTCACCCTCCTGGCCCTCGTCCCGTGAAACGCTCCCTTCCATTCCTGGCTGCTTCCACCCTTTTCCTGTCCTTGCTCGCAGCCTGGTGGGTCGGATCGCGCGGCACGCAGCCGGTCGAGCTTGTCCCCACGCTCACCGGGGAACCGGAATATTGCCTTACCTGCCATGCCGGCCTTCCGGAGATCAGCCCATCACATCCGGTCTCAGTTTTTGGGTGCGTGATCTGTCATGGAGGAGAACGCCTCTCGCTGGATGCAGACCTTGCACATTCCACGATGCGCGGTGGAGCGAACCCCTCCGATCTATCGGTAGTCGAAGCCTCGTGTGGGGGGGCGAACTGCCACAGCGGCGACCCCGCAAGTGCCCGCGATCACATCCAGCGAGTCATGACGAGCGTCCAGTCCACTTATGCCGGCGCGATCGCGAGCATCCGTTATACTTTTGGGGCGCAACCCGACCTCACCGCCCGGTTTGGCATCTACGCTGTGACCGATGCAAGCATCAGCACCGGAAGCGGTCTGCCCCAACTACAGATATTCGAACCCTCGCTGGACGACAATCATTCGATCGGTTTATTCGCCGCGAATTGTCTCTCTTGTCACATCAATGCCGCGCCGCGGCAAGGGAAAGCCTTTGAGAGATTCACCGGTTGCGCGGCTTGCCATTCCTTCATCTCTCCCGGACAATGGAGTCCCTCCACTGGAGAGATCCATACCCTGTCAACGGCCATCTCATACACGCAGTGCAACACCTGTCACAACCGCGGCAATTATGACCTGCGTTTGATGGAATTCAGGGAGAGGAACGACCACCCTGGCGATCGGCTTCAGGCTTATTATCAGCCGGTCGCACAATTCACAAAATGTGAATACACACTGGATTGCGCGGACTGCCATACCCGCCTGGAAGCCATGGGGGATGGCGACCTGCACAGCAGCAAGAAAGAGATCCAGTACATCCGCTGCGAGACCTGTCACGGAACACCTGAAGCCCTGCCCCTGACACGCGTCCTTATCGACCCGGACGATCTGGCCTTTCGAATGGCTGCACTGAACCCGGTGGTCAACCTGAACTTGGGAGATACAGTTCTTGTTACCGGGCAGGGCGAGGCATTGTGGAACACACGGCTGCTGCCGGATGGAAGCTACCAGATGACCGGGAAGGCCACCGGGCAGTCCTACACTTTCAGGCCGGTCAAGGGCAGCGGGTGCACACAGGACGGCAGGGATCAGTCCTCCGCGTACTGTCACACCTGCCATGCAGTCAAAAGATAGAGGGTCCGTAACTCTCTCGGTACATCATGGCTGTCAAGGGGAATGGGCAGGAAGAAAATAATCTCCGAGGGACTTCAAAATGGTCGCTGATTCCACGGCAGTGGGCCCCTCGATGCGGCTTTTCCTCACATCGATCACAAACGGAATGGCCTCCGAAATTCCAGCCCGGCGGGAATCGACAGCGACCAACATCAGCGCAGATTGGCGGGTGCCGGCGAGCCCCCACTGGTCAAAGAGGGCATTCCCCAGGCTGTAGATCACGGGCGTTGCATGCAACCAGACCACCGGCTGGAGGACGTGCGGATGATGGCCCCAGATCAAGTCGGCGCCTGCCTGGAAGAGCTGGAGAGCGATCTCCTCCTGCCCCCTGGTTGGCCCCGACTGATATTCTGCTCCCCAGTGCATCGATACGATCACAACCGCGCCGGTCTTATTTACATCCCGAACCGCCCCGATCGCTGCCTCAAGATCAAAATTCCCGGTGGCGTCGAAAGCCAGGAAACCAATGTGGATCCCCCGGATTTCCCGATAAACCGGGGCGGGGTTGGGGCCGATATGCCCTATTCCTGCCTGCCCCAGGACTTTAATGGTTTCATTCAAGCCTGTCTCACCACAATCTTTGTTGTGGTTATTTGCCAGCACAAGCAGATCCAGGCCCGCATCCGCCAGCACACGAACCGATTCCGGAGGAGCGCACAGGACATAGGGCGAGCTGCTTGCGGAGGAGGCGTTCGTGAGAGGCGACTCGAGGTTCGCCAGGGCGAGGTCTGCCGACGTGAGATAAGGCTTGAGATAGGCAAAGCTCTCTGCGGAGGCATGGATGCCGCGCCCAAGCATGACATCGCCAAGCAGAGCGAGCGTAACGGGCCGGGTGGGCGCCGGTCCAGGTCGGCACCCACCCATCGTTAGCAGACCCAGTTCGAGGCAGAGCAGGATGGCCCTGCGCAGCCAGCCTACGGCGCGATGAAGGAGCTGGTCCATTCCGGGGCCGGGGGTGCGCTTCCAGATTCCACCATCGCCTGCCATTGCTCATCGGTAAGGCGCGAGCTCACGGACACAGGGAATTCGTAGTAGCTGAACACGGCTCCTGTCCCCAGACGGAGGGGCTGTCCGGGAAGCACGACATAGATGATGGTGGGCTGGCCGACCGCCTCCTCCAGGGCAACGACGGTTCCATCCGGGCTCAGTCCTGTGGCCACATCTGCAATGAGCGCTGCCTTCTGGTCACTAAGATCGCGGGACATATCTCCCGTCGTATCGGCGGCCGCCAGAGTGAACTGCTCCAGCACTCCTCCCCAGTACAGCATGTGCCAGTAATCATCGGCTGAGATCGGCATACCATTGAGCTCCGATTCCGACATTGATTGCAGGAATTGGAGCTCGGAGATCAGGTTCTCAAGGTTCCGGCCGGTCAGCGCGCTGAGCAGCCCGCGCCGCGAAAGCCCGTCGCGTGTCATCACGGCCAATGCTTGCAGGCGTGCATAGGCCTCGGGATTCGGCTCCACGTAACTGTGGGGCGGTTCATTCTCCGGCCCTCCGCCGCCCATCTCGGCCATGACCTGTTTGGCGTACAGGATGGTGTCATGCTTGAGCTCGGTCCAGGATCCCAGGGCGGTATGGATATCCTTCCGCGACCAGGCCTGGGTCTGCATGAAGGCTGGATAGCGTTCATCCTTGGGAGCGATCAGTGGCTGGAGGGAATACAGCCAGGACCAGTAGAGGTTCTGAGTCCAGGAATCCGTCTCTAACAGCGAGATCTCCGAGCGGACCTTCTCCATCTGAGTATCGTAATTGGCATAGCTGGTCTCGCCCATGTCCTTGAGAATATTGTATGATTCGGATGAACCCATGGAGGCCAGGAAATCCAGTCCCTTGGGCAGGCCGCGCGGGGATTGTGAAGTGCCCACCTTCCGCCAGATCAGCTGACCAAAGACATACGAATCGAGCGTGAAACGCTGGCCCATAAAGCGGAATCCCTTGGTCGCCTGTTCCGTATCCTCCCAGATCCAGACCCACATGGAGTTGACCTGGGGAGGCGGCAGGGCGGCAGCAGCCTGCATGAAATCGGCAAATTTGGCATCTTCAGCAAACGCCTGCGGGGCGGCATTCGCGCCAAAGACCGAATCCATCAATGCGCCATACTCAAAGAAGGAGAGATCATCAGCCTTCCCGACAATGAAAACAGTCGGCTCGTAGATATCCTGCCACAGCTTTTGCACCGGGGTTCCATCTGCATCCGCGGCAGTCCGGACTATCTGGGTCATGAGCAGGGCGCGGCGGGTTTCAAAGGCATCCCTCAGTCGGAAGGTGAGCCGGCCGTACCACATCATTGTCTTGAAATATTTCTTGAGCTCCTCCGAACGGGTGTAATGGCCGCGCGGGATGTACTGTGAATAATCTTCAATGAGCTTCTTATCATTTGGAAGGTCGGGCCTGTCCCACAGCGGAGAGATCTGCGGTCCTGCCGCAGAGTTGATCAGGGCAAGCTCGGCATTAACGAGGTCAGCCGCTTCGGCAGGAACCGTATCCGGCAGTCCCAGCAGGCCGGCTGCAACCCCAAAATAAGCCACATTACGCAGGGAGGGCTCTTCCAGGGAAGTGCCTTTCAGGGAAGTGTACTGATCATAGCTCGCACGCAGCAATGCTCTGGTCAATGTGTTGAGCGTTGTGATAAACGAGTCGCGCTCCAGGTCGCGAAGCATTTTGTCGAAGATGAGGTGATAGACGTGATATATCGAGTCGGTGGTGACGAAGACCGGTTCCTCGCCATAGCGACCGCTCTCGTAGATCTGGTAGAACTCGCGGAACTCACCGGGTTTGGGCGGCTGCACAACAAAGCCGTTCTGCGCCAGCATTGCCCTCTGCGCATCGCTCAGCTTCACCTGCCCACCGATTTGAACTGTATTGAGGTCGATCGGAAGCGAATAATCATCCCCGCCGAACTGCGCGGGCACATTCACGTTGATGGGCTGGAATTGCGCAAACGCCGGCATAAAGACCCCTGCTGGTGGGGTGGGCGCCGGAGCGGGAGCAGTAGGGGATGGCAGCGCCTGCGGGGTAGGTGTCTGGGATGTGAACAGGCTGCAGGCCAATGAGATCACGACCAGAATGCTCAGGCAGAAAAGCAGGGAAGATCTCCGGATGTACATTCTCTCTCCTTCGAGCTTGGCTCGTTTATGGAAACAGCATCAGGTATGGATCTTGCTGATCCTCATATAATTCCATTCGACTGAAGGAACCCTCCAGAGCAGAGACGAGGCTGAAGCCAAAACCGTTCCATTCCCAGACCTTCAGCCGGCGTGCCGGGCGGAAATCCGGATCATCATATTCAGCTTCCAGCGTCAAGAGCACCTGTCCGCGCCCCTCCATCCCAATTGCCGCGATCTGCTTTACCGGTTCAGCCATGGCAGACCCGGCCCACACCTCTCGAAAGGCTTTCCCAGCCCAGCCGATCAGGATGATATGTGAGGAAAGACCGTTCGAATCCTGAAATTCTTTGATGCGCCCGCCGCTTGGAAGCCAGGTATCCACCGGCCAGGGTTGAAAAGGCCGCCTGACCAGCAGGACGACTTCATCTTTCTTATCGTGATTGAGGTCCGCGATCAGAGCCTGCTCTATCGACCAGGGATCGGGGCTGATCCATCGAATTTCCTCGCCGGACCGTATCTCCAACCGCCCGCTTTTCAAAAAGAGACCCTCAGCAAGGCCGTCGCCATCCAGATCGCCCTCCAGCAGCGCAGCCAGAGAATTGCTGCCCTTCGGGAGCCGGGAAGGCTCCGGGCCCACGGGTGTGAGCTTCCAAATCTGAAAACGAGCCGGCGAAACGAGCGCCAGCGCAGCGATCACAAGCAACAATCGGATCCAGCGCGGCATCATATCTATTTTACAACCAATGGCTCCAGACCTGATCTTCCAGGATAAGCGAGGAGTCTTTCAAAAGCCGCGATAAAGAAAGATCGTACGCAATTATATAAATCGCACTTACGATCAATTTGGTTCCCGAAGCTATGCTATCATTGTGAGAAAATTGCACCGACCCCTTGAACTATGCCTATGCGAAAGCAGAGCTTGTCTGAATTCTTTCCCCTATCGCCCTCCTTAGTTCTGTGCGTTCAGAAAGGGAGATCTTTATGACAACCCAGACCTATCGAGTGCGGCCATGGTCGCTCAATATCCGGGAAGAGCCAAACCCCAAGGCTGCGCTGCTGGGAAAGCTCAAACAGGGCGATATCGTTGAGGAATTAAGCATCTCGGATGATAAGAAGTGGCTGATGTTTCGGATGGGCGAGACATACGGATGGTGCGTCAAGGGGTTTTTGGAAAAAATAAGCGAGACCCCCGGACCTCCCGCAGAAGAATTCCCCTGGATGCCCATCGCCGAGGGAGAGAAGGGTGTCAGCGAAGTCCCCGGGATGGGCAACAACTCCAGAGTATTGGAATATCTGAACGCTACAACCAACCTGGGTCCATCGGCTCGCTCAAAGGACGAGACGCCCTGGTGCTCGGCTTTTGTGAACTGGTGCGTGAGCCAGGCTGGCTTGAAGGGGACCAGATCAGCGCTGGCGCGCTCCTGGCTCGAGTGGGGAATCCCTATTACAACCCCGCGGCGCGGCTGTATCGTGATCTTTACACGCAATAAGATCTTTGGCCACGTGGGCTTTTACATTGGAGAGACCGAAAAGGACATCCTGGTGCTGGGAGGCAACCAGGAGAATCCACAGACACACCTTTATCAGGTCAGCGAAAAATATTATTCCAAGAGCGCTTTGCTCGGGTATCGCATCCCTAAACCATCCTAGCCCTGGAACATCGGGAAACAATCATGAGCCAGTTTTTTGCAGCCGACTATCCTGGTCACCCTTTCATATTATTCAGCCCTCCACATTTCGCGGCGCTGGGGGCATTGGTCCTGCTAAACCTCTACCTGCTCCGGTTCCGGGGAACGGACGAGGGCGTCCGCAGGCGGGTACGCTGGACCATGGCCCTCGTATTGTGGGCAAATGAGGTGGCGTGGCATGCCTGGAATTATTCCATAGGCCGCTGGACGATCCAGACCATGCTTCCCCTGCACCTGTGCAGCGTCCTGGTCTGGGTGGGCGCATTGATGCTGGTCACCAAAAATTATCGCATCTATGAATTCGCCTACCTGTTGGGGATCAGCGGCGCCCTCCAGGCGCTCCTCACACCTGATCTGGGCGTCTATGGCTTCCCGCACTTTCGCTATTTCCAGACCTTCATCTCGCATGGTCTTATCGTCACCTCTGCCATTTATATGACGGTGGTGGAGGGTTTCCGTCCCACCTGGAAGTCGCTTGTCCGGACCGCGCTGTGGATGAATGTGTACATGGTGATCGTCTATTTCATTAATTCGGCCATCGGAAGCAACTACCTGATGATCAATGGAAAACCCACCACTCCCAGCCTTTTGGATATGATGCCTCCCTGGCCCATCTATATTCTGTATATGGAGGCCCTCGGGGTGGTGATGTTCCTCCTTCTCTATCTGCCCTTTGCGGTCAAAGACTGGAGGGCAAAGCAAAAGACGCCCGTTATATCCGGCTCGGCCTGAACGAAAACATAGGCCGCTTGACGGAATCAACCCATCGAGTAGAATTATCCTGCCGGGGCGATGGCGGAATCGGCAGACGCAGCGGACTTAAAATCCGCCGGTAGAGATACCGTGTGGGTTCGACCCCCACTCGCCCCACAATTACGTTTCCAGGATCGGCTCCCCTGGAGAGAGGCAGCGGTGATTTCGGAGTCCTGATCGCCAGACCAACCAAAGGGAAACCATGCTATTTACCCGTCAGCAGCTTGAGGAGATCGAAGAAAAAACCCTTGCACCCTACGGGATGCGCAGCAAAGACAGCAAGGGCCGCGCCCACCTGGACCACGAGCCTGAGCACCGCACCGCGTTCCAACGCGACCGGGACCGGATCATCCATACCACGGCCTTCCGCCGCCTGGAGTATAAGACCCAGGTATTCATCAACTTCGAAGGGGACTATTTCCGCACCCGCCTCACCCACACGATCGAGGTGTCACAGATCGGGCGTACCCTGGCGCGCGCCCTCGGCGGAAACGAAGACCTTGTGGAGGCGATCTGCCTGGCGCACGACCTGGGGCACTCCCCTTTCGGCCATTCCGGCGAAGTTGCCCTGTCCCGCCTGATGAAGGACCACGGGGGGTTCGACCACAACAAACAATCGCTTCGCATCGTCACCGAGCTGGAGCAGCGCTACCCGGAATTCCCGGGCCTGAACCTGACCTGGGAAGTCCGGGAAGGCATGGTCAAGCACGAATCCGAATACGATATTTCAGATGCCCGCACATACGATCCCGAGCTGCGCGGCAATCTCGAAACGCAGATCGCCAATGTCGCCGATGAGCTTGCCTACACCACCCATGATCTGGACGATGGGCTGCGCTCGGGCATGCTGACTCCTTCCATGCTCAATGGCATCTCGCTGTGGGAGATCCTGAGCGAGACTTTCAAATGGAAGGGGCCTCTCCTGGATGAAATGGCGCGCCACCGCATGATCCGGCACCTGGTCGGCTTGATGGTGACGGATATGGTCGAGACAACCGAACAACGCCTGTATGCCAGCCGTGTCAAGTCTGCCCTGGATATTCAAAAGCTGAAACACAACGTGATCGGTTACAGTGAGGACATGCAGCGGCGCCACCGCGAGTTGAAGGATTTCCTGTATGCGCGGCTCTATCGTCACTACCGGGTGGTGCGGATGCAGGTCAAGGCCGAGAAAACCATCACAGATCTATTCCGTGCCTACCAGGATGAACCAGCAACCCTGCCCGATCATGTGCAGAAGTTCATCGAGCCGAGGGGGCTGGAACGCACCATCTGCGATCACATTGCAGGCATGACCGATCGTTATGCCATCGAAGAATATCGAAAACTTTTCGATCCCGGTGAAAAACCCTGAGGGCCTCGCTTGGGGCCGGATCGATCTGAACCCTGGGATGATTGAGGAAAAATGAGCTCACAACCATCATACCTGACCCCCGAAGGTGAGGCCAGACTGAGAGAGGAACTTGAGAACCTGAAAGGCCCGGGCCGCGAGGAACTTTCCAGGCGTCTGCGCTCCGCCATCCAGATGGGAGACCTTTCCGAGAATGCGGATTACCACAAGGCCAAGGAAGACCAGGGCTTCCTGGAAGGCCGCATCCAGGAGATCGAGACGATCCTCCGCAATGCAATCATCATCGAAAAAGGCGGCGGCGACCGGGTCGCCATTGGTTCACATGTCACCATCCAGGAGGAGGGCTCATCTCCCGAGACCTACCACCTGGTGGGGCCCACAGAAGCCGACCCACGCAGCGGGCGGATTTCGTACGAGTCCCCCATCGGAAAAGCGCTCCTGGACAAGAAGGTTGGCGAAGTGGCGAATGTGGAAACCCCCGGGGGAAACCTGGCATTCAAGATACTGAAGATCGAATAATAAAAAAAGACGCCCGGCCTCGAGCCGGGCGTCCTGTTATTAGGTCAGGCCCCTTTTGGCCAGATGGCCAATTCCAGGGTAAGCCGGTCAAAGAAACTGTCGTTGGGCAGGGCGCCATCTCCATAGTGCAGATCCACGACCGTCGCCAGCAATTGGAGAGTATCTGTTTCAAGGACGATCTGCTTTTGAGGCTCGGCCAGGACAAGCTCGCCCTTGGGCTCCAGCCGGCCGCGGATTCCCATGTCATTGAAGGCATGCGGGCTCATCAAAACCTTGGTGGCGGTCTTGATGTCGTTCTTATCGAACAGCCAGATCTCCAGGGCAGTGACCTTCTTCGGATCTCCCACCCCGATCGTCTCGGAGACGCCCACGCCGTATTCGCCCAGGAACTCGCCGCCCTGCGTATCAATGCTGAACGACTCGTCATACAGATCATCGCCCAGCAGGTAGGTCGTCATGGTCTGGGTGATCGGCGGAGCCAGCCCCATATCCTCAAAATTGGTTCGCTCTGTCTGGCGATTGATCTCAGCAGCCTGCATACCCGCGGTCGGTTCACCTGTCATGCGGTTTGCCAGCAGTCGCCGGAGGAAGATCAGCGCCCCGATGACCAGAACCGTCAGGAGAAGAATCCCGGCTATGGTAAGGACCAGCTTGCCCCATGGATTGGCAGCAGGCTGACCCGGGGCAGCAGTCCCGCCACTGGGTGGATATTGAGCCGCGAGCTGGGAGAAGGAGGCGAGAACCTGCGGATCGATCCCATTGGGAGTGGCCTGTACCACCTGTAGAAGCACCGGTCCGTTCGGTCCCAGGCTCTGCCAGCGCTGTACTGCCTTGTTCACATCCCCCGATACACGGTAGGAGTCGATCGTCATCCTCAGGAAATCCTCCTGAAGATCAGCCCGCAAGTAAGCCGGTGTGGCGTCAACGAACTGAACAGGCCATACCACCCATCCCATGAGAAGCCCCAGAGCAAGGCCGACGACGAGACCAGCAGCAGCGACGACGAGTGGGCGTTTTAACAAATCTTGAATGACCGCCATAGGTGACTCCTTGTATTTGAAGAAGCCTGGATGCAGGCATATTATACAGGAGAATTTGGACGAAATGAAATTCTTCTGTGCAATCGCTGATCCGGCCCGGTAACGATATTACAATGTCGGAGGATCCGCGGGGAAAACTCCCCACCGGTTGTTCTAAAGTATCTCCATCAGATACAACACCCTTTCGGATTCGCGGAGATGCACCTTCTCCACTGTCCTGAAGCGCCGGGAGAAAGCCGCTTCAAACCCCTCCGGGGTGTAATCGGGGAAAATATCCGCCCGGCTGGCGAGAAGCTTCTGCACCTGACTGTCGGATTTTGGCACAAATTCGATCACCAGCCTGCCCCCCGTGCCGGCAAAAAATTCCGCCAGCTGTGGCAGTGGAACATTGTTCGAGATGGCGAGGTGATGGATCAGCGCCAGCGCAAGGACCAGGTCGGCCGGGCCGCGCTCCCTGAAAGATTCGCGTTCCCGGTGATTCCATCCCAGGGCGGGACTTGGATTGGTCAGATCAAGGGTCAGTGGCAGGATGTTGGTCTCTCTAGCGGATTTTACCTGCCTGTAATTCTGCTCCACTGCCGCCGGGTCAACATCCCACGAGACGACATAGGCGCCGTGAGCGCCACAGATCCGGCTGAAAACGCCATTATTTGCTCCCAGGTCCCATACGAGGCCCGGTTGGATCTGCTCTGTCCAGCGGGCAAGGATCTCCTTCTTGTGCTCAAAACCGGCGTCCGAGTAATTGGTGATCTCATAATAATGGCCCCACTCGGTATCGCCGGTCTTCGAGGCAAGCCGTTTCACGCTGCCTTGAAGACTATCGAGCAGCGCAAAGAAGGCTTGTTTGCTGAGCGAACCCACGGACCCGGATCTCACCTCGGCCCCCGCATAGCGTCTCTGCGCCCCGGCATGGATGTGGATATGGGTCAGCAGACCAAAATTCAACCGGGTTCGCAGCGGGAGCAATTGACTTGCCAGGTCCAGCGGTACCCCATCCATGTACACCCGCAGAAGCTGGCCGAGCCGTACGTCCACCTCGGCCATCAGGGCCAGTGGTGCAAGGAAATGCTGGCAGAACTGGCGGTAGGCATCCCAAGGTTTTCCCTCATGGTATTTCCCAAAGGAAAGCGTATCAATCAGTGTCGCGCGGCCTCTCAGGAACTGAATATTATAGGCGCTGGCATCCTTCAATGTGAGGCCTGCATTCAAGGCCCGCCTTTGGATGGAAAGGGTGGTCAGTGCAGCGTCCTTCAACTGGCTGAAGGACCATTCATAGGGATAGGAAATGAACGGGACGCGCTCCGGCTGGATGACTTTATACCCCCGGGAATCCAGGGAGGAAAAGGGCAGGTCTGTCTCTGCATGCGCGATCAGGATTCCGGCTTTGGTCAGTTTCTCGTACAGGCCGGAAGACATCAGTGCGGAATAATCTTCCGCCCCTGCCTGGTTGATCTGCCGGTACAGTACACCCTCGCGCGTGAATAGGAACCCAGCAGGGTCCCGGAATGAGGCGCCTAGCTGGCCCGTTTCAGGCGTCGTTGAGATGGTCATCGTCAGCCGGCTTTCCTTTTCCCCCGAATCTGGCCTTGATCTTGCTCCAATAGGCTCGGATCGCCAGGCCGATCCCCAGCAGCGAGGCGATCAGGATCTGGATGATAAAGCTTCCGGAACCCGGGTCCAGGTAAGGGAGTTTGGAGAAATGCATGTATGCCTCTCTATTCTACAGTTTCCGGAAGCACGGTTTCCAGAAGAAAGGTTTCCTGGCATTGCGTGCACTGGGCTTCCCGTTTATTGGAGATCACGAGCAGCCCTCCGCACTTAGGACACGGGATCGCCAGCGGCTTCTTCCAGGAGGTGAAATCGCACCCCGGATAATTCAGGCAGCCATAAAATACGCGGCCCTTGCGCGTTTTTCGCTCCACGATCTCCCCACCGTCCTTGGGGCAGGTCACACCGATCTTTTCAAGCCAGGGTTCGGTATAGCGACATTCGGGGAACCCGCTGCAGGAAATAAACTTTCCATAGCGACCGTAACGTATGACAAGGTCACGTCCACAATCAGGGCAGGGCCGTCCGAGAAGCTCCGGGCCGGATTTTACAACCGGCATGTCAGCTTGGGCTTTTTTCACGTCCTCCGAGAAAGGCGTATAGAATTCCTGCATCACGTCCGCCCATTGCGCCTCGCCATCGGCAATTTTGTCCAGGTCCTCCTCCATGCGGGCGGTGAAGCTCAGGTCCATGATATCTGCAAAGTAGCGCATCATCAGATCATTGACCAAGATCCCGGTCTCGGTGGGGACCAGGCGCTTGTCGGCGCGCTCAACGTAGCCTCGCTGCTGAATGGTGGAAAGGGTGGGAGCGTAGGTGGATGGGCGGCCGATCCCATTTTCTTCCAATGCAGCGACAAGGGAGGCCTCTGTAAAGCGCGGCGGCGGCTGGGTGAAATGCTGCTCAGGGAGCAGGCGCAATAGTTCCTGCTTTTGACCCTCGGCCACATCCGCCGGGATGCGCACATTTTCATCTTCCTCCGGCTGCACATCCTCGTTCCTGGCCTCTTCATAGACCACCAGAAAGCCGGGAAATCTGACCGCCGATCCGGCTGTGCGAAGAAGGTATTCGTGCCTTGTCGTGAGGGCAGTGACCTCCACCTGCAAGGTATCGTAGATCGCTGCTTCCATTTGAGAGGCTACGAAGCGCTGCCAGATCAGGTTGTACAGTTTGTACATGGCCGGCTCCAGTGAATGCTTCACCTTTGCCGGCTCCCGCATCACCGAGGTGGGACGGATGGCCTCGTGGGCTTCCTGTGCACCCGCCGCGCGGGTCTTGTAGACCGGCGGCTCCTCAGGCAGATATTCGGACCCATATTTCCCCCGGATGAAAGAGCGCGCCTCCTCCTGCGCCAGCCTGGAAACGTTCGTGGAATCAGTTCTCATGTAGGTAATTAGGCCGGTCATGCCTCCTTCCCCAACCTCCTGGCCTTCATAAAGGGCCTGCGCCAGCGCCATGGTGCGCTTGGCAGTAAAGCCAAGCCTGCGGGAGGCATCCTGTTGAAGCGTGGAGGTGGTGAAAGGCGCCGAAGGGCGCCGGCGGCGCTCGCCACGCTTGATGCGGGTGATCGTGTACTGCCCCTGCTCCATATCTGCCAGGATGGGTTTTACGCTCTCCTCATCCGGAAGGACAGGTTCTTCGTTATCTATCCTCACCAGCCGGGCAACGAATGATTGCTTCAGCCCCTCAGGCTTTAACTCCGCCCCTATCGTCCAGTACTCGACCGGAACAAAAGCATCGATCTCACGCTCACGATCCACGATCAGGCGCAGAGCCACCGATTGCACCCGCCCCGCTGAAAGACGGCTGCGAACCTTCTCCCAAAGGATGGGGCTGATACTATAACCCACCAACCGGTCAAGGACTCTGCGAGCCTGCTGGGCATCCACCAGGTGCATATCGATCTGGCGCGGGTGTGCAAAGGCCTCATGAATTGCCGGCTCGGTGATCTCGTGGAAAACAACCCGGCGCGTGCGCTCAGGTTCGATCTCCGCCGCCTCCATGAGATGCCATGAGATCGATTCGCCTTCACGGTCAGGATCGGTCGCCAGATACACTTCCTCCACCCCGCGGGCAAGCTGCTTGATCTCCTTGACCACATCCTTCTTCTCGTTCGGCACCCGGTATTTGGGCTCGAAGTTATTTTCGACATCCACCGAAAGCTGTGACCGCAGCAGGTCCCGCACATGTCCTACGGAGGCGCGCACCGTGTAGCCTTTTCCGAGATAACGACCTACGGTCTTGGCTTTTGCGGGCGATTCCACGATCACCAATTTCCCGTGCCGGGGCTTTTCCTGTTTCGCGGGTGGAACCATCTTCTCATGTTCCTCGGTCCGGCCCATGCGAAACAGCTTGGTGCCGCAGACCGGGCACACACCAGTTGTGACAGGGGACCCTTTCGCATTGAACGATGCCGCAGGGTTTTGTATTTCACGTTTGGTCTTGCATTTCATGCAATAAGCTTCCACATTACCTCCAGAGCACCAGGACAGAGCCTGCAAGGCTCCGATGCCTCCCGGTCTCTATAAATATTGTTCCATCTTGCGGGCTTTGAGCTGATCCACAACCCGGCGCACCTTTTGCGCCTGGTCCTTGTGGCAGACCATCAGCACATCACCGCTGTCCACAATGATCAGGTCATCCACACCGATGGTGACCACCATGCGCTCGCCGCGGTTTCCGTACACCAGGGAGTTATGGGTATCCTCCCCGATATGCTGGCCGGCAAAAACGATATTCCCGTTCTGGTCTGGCAGCAGCACATCAAATAGAGAATCCCAGGAGCCGACATCGCTCCATTCCAGCCCGCCAGCGGGGAGCACTGCCACCTTGGAGGCATGCTCCATGATCCCATAATCAATGGTCTCGTTCTTCAGGCCGGGCCAAAGGCTCTCGATCACCTCATTCCGTTTCGAGGATTCCCACTCCGACTCGATCTTCTCCAGAGCGGCGTACAACCCGCCCATTTGAGCCTTGATCTCGCTCAGGATCGTCTCAACTCTCCAGATGAACATCCCTGAATTCCAGGAGTGGTCTCCGGAGGATATCATCAGGCGGGCGTGCTCTTCATCCGGCTTCTCCTTGAAGCTGGAGACCCGGTATACCGGGTAAACCACGCGCTCCGGTATGGCCTCACCGCGTTGGATATAGCCATAGCCGGTAGCCGCATAGGTCGGGGTAATACCCAGCGTCACCAGATAGCCTTTCTCGGCGACATCCACCGCCACGCGGACGAGCAGGTGGAACAAGTCCCGGTTGCGGATAAAGTGGTCTGCCGGAAGCAGGACCATTACAGCCTGTGGATCGCGCCGGCGCAGAGCAACCGCCGCCAGCCCTACAACCGAGGCAGTGCCGCGCGGGAGGGGCTCGAGCAGGAAATTCTCTGCAGGAATTTCAGGCGCCTGATCCCTCAGCTCAGGGGCCTGCCCCGCCACGGTCACCACCAGGATGCGCTCGGGGGGAAGGAGGCCGGCAAGACGATCGACGGTGGTTTGAAACAGCGTACGATGCTCTTCCACAAGCGGCAGCATCTGCTTCGGGCGATCACGCCGGGAAACAGGCCACAGGCGTGTTCCTCCGCCGCCTGCCATGATCACCGCATACGTGTGATCAAGAATGTCGGTCATGCATTGTATCCTTCCCGGGCCTCTCGAACCGCCACGTAATTCATCCCCCCCACCTGGCGAACCATCCCTTTCAATTCCATAAGCGCAAGTGTAGCGGAGACCTTTTCAATTGGCAAGCCGGTCTGGTTCCGGAGCTCGTCCACATGAACCGGCTGGTCGGTAAGAACATCCAGCAGCTGTGCTTCGACCGCGTCACCGGGAATAATCTTACGGGCGGCTTTATGCTCGCCGATGCGGGTGAGGTTCAAGGCCTGCATCAGATCCTGGGGGGTGAGCAAAGGCTGTGCTCCATGCTGGATCAGCCGGTTGGTCCCCTTGCTTTGCGGCGCAAGGATATTTCCAGGGACAGCAAAGACCTCCCGGCCCTGCCCGGCAGCAAACTCCGCCGTGATCAAGGCTCCGCTGGTCTCTCCCGCTTCGATCACCACAACCGCCAGGGAGAGTCCTGAGATGATGCGATTGCGAGGCGGGAAGTTGGAGGCGTCCGGAGCGGTTCCCGGTGGATAATCGCTTACAAGCGCCCCTCGCTCCATGATCTTTTCGGCCAGCGCCCGGTGTTCGGGCGGATAGATCCGGTCCACACCTGAGCCCAGTACCGCCAGGGTGCGTCCTCCGGATTGAAGGGATGAGGAATGTGCCAGCGCATCCACTCCTCGCGCCAACCCGCTGACGACCGTCAACCCATTGGCGCCGAGATAACCTGCAAGCTCTTCTGTGACCTGCCGCCCATAGGGGGTCACGCGGCGTGTGCCAACAATTGCAACTGCGAAAACATCCTCGGGAAGGTATTCACCGCGGACGTACAGAACCGGGGGCGGCTGCTCGATCTCCTTTAATCGCGAGGGGTAGCTCTCATCTTCCCAGGTCAGGACCTGAATTCCCTGCCTCTCGATCCCATCGGCAATCCGCTCGAGATCCGCCCCGCGCCGGGCCTGAACAATCCGTTCCACCAGCTTCGGACCCAGGCCAGCCCCGGTCAATTGCTCCGGCGCGGCATTCCAGGCCGCTTCCAGATTACCGAAGTGGTTGATCAGCGCCTGCAAGCGCACCGCGCCGATACCCTTGATCAGGGTGAAGCCGATCCAATAACGCTTTTCCTGCATGACCTGAGTTTTTACCACAAAGCGAGGCAAAACAGAATATTGTTCCGGGACCTAGAGGCCTTCGAGAAGGTGAACGCGTATATAACCTTCCTCAGGCTTGAGATCAAGGATCACTGAAGGAATGGCGGGCAGAAGGAGCTCCCCGCCTGCCTGGCGCGCGACGACATACACGTCATTGGCGCCGGTTTCGAGGATCTCGGTCAGCTTTCCGAGGAGCCTGCCTTCCTCATCCATCACGTCCAGGCCCAGGAGTTGATGCTGATAGTATTTCCCTTCGGGAAGCGGAGGGACCTCGCGGGTTTTTACGAACAACCATGAATTTCGATACTTACCAGCCTCCTCGGGGGTATCCACACCTTTCAGCTTGACAAGCACGCCATTGCTATGTGCTCGCACATGGACAAGGGTTACAGGCAGGTGTTCTTCTCCGAGATAGAAGCTGCGCCCGGGTTTCAACCGTTCAGGGAAATCGGTATGCAGGTCCATGAGCATCTCACCGGCCACACCATGAGGGCGCCTGAGATAACCCACCGCCAAATAGTCAGGCTCGCCGAGTGGCGAGCCTGCGTTTTTTGGTTCAGCCATCAAGGCTCGACCACATCCAGCGTGGCCTGTTTCCCATCCCGTTCGGCCGCCACCCGCAGGAGGGTGCGGATCGAATTGGCCACTTTCCCGCTTTTCCCGATGATGCGGCCCATGTCCTCCCGGGCTACAGTCAATTCGAGGCGGATCCGTGAACCGCCGCCGCTCTCCCGGACCACAACCTGGTCCGGATGTTCCACCAGCGTTTTGGCAATGAATTCTATCAGGGCTTTCATAGGCTTTTCAAAAGAGAGGGCATCTCATCCAGCCCTCCACTCCATTCAATCCCTGCGGGTTTTGTTGGGTGCGGCGCGCTGGGTCTGGGCTTCGGAGGCTTCCTGGAGGAGGGCCTCAACTGCCTCTCCTTTTTTGAAGCGTTCGAAGCGGGCCAGCAGCCCGGCAGACTTGAAAACCTGCTCCACGGATTCGGTCGGCAGGGCGCCATTCTTCATCCAGTGATAGACGCGGTCTTCCTTGATCGTGACAGTGGCCGGTTCAGTGCGGGGGTTGTAGAAGCCGAGGATCTCCAGAAAGCGGCCGTCCCTCGGGCTTTCCTTGTCAGCAACGACGATGCGATATGAGGGCTGCCCTCTGAGACCAACGCGGCGAAGACGAATACGAACCATCGAGAACTTTCTCCTTGATTATATGTTTTGCGATAGATGAAGAGATCAAACTGGTGAGAGAGGGGTGCGTCAAAGGAAACGCCTCACATGCCTGAAATCCACAAGCGCCAATTTTACCAGAGTTTTTCCGTTTCTCTATGATTGGCGCCCTGGCCATCCGGCACCTCGGGGAATACTCACAGGTTTTTTGGGAAAACAGGCTGGTCAGCGGACTCATGCGGCTTCTTACTTGAACAATCCGGACAGGCCTCGCCCGCCTGTTTTTTGGAGGGTTTTCATCAGCTTTTGCGCATCGCGGAATTGCTTCATCAGGCGGTTCACATCCTGGACATCCATACCAGACCCGGCTGCGATCCGCCGGCGGCGGGAGGCATTCAGTAGATCAGGGTTGCGGCGCTCCGCGAGGGTCATGGAGTTGATTATGGCTTCCGTGGATTTAAAGTTGGATTCGATATCCCTGGGATCCACCTGGCGGGCTGCCTGCCCCATCTGCCCCGGAAGCATTTCCAGGATCTGGCTGAGGGGGCCCATTTTTTTCATCTGCTTCATCTGGTCCAGCCAATCTTCCAGCGAGAATTGGCCCTTCATCATCCGGTCGGCGGCCTTCTGTGCAGCCTGCTGGTCAAAGGCAGCTTCGGCCTTCTCAATCAACCCCAGCATATCGCCCATTCCGAGGATTCGGGAGGCAAGGCGGGCGGGGTCATAGGCCTCCAGCGCATCCAGTTTCTCGCCTGTACCGATATATTTGATGGGGACGCCCGTTACCGAGCGGATCGAAATGGCCGCGCCGCCGCGCGAATCACCATCCATCTTGGTGAGCATTAGGCCGGTGATGGATACATTGTCGCGGAATCCCTGGGCAATATTGAGCGCTTCCTGCCCCAGCATCGAATCGACCACCAGGATGATCTCGACCGGGTTGATACGGGACGCCATGGTCTTGAGCTCGTTCATCAGCTCAGCATCCAGCTGGGACCGGCCGGCAGTATCCACCAGGACCACGCCAAAGCCTCCCTTTTCGGCCTTCTCAATGGCACGCTTTGCCAGCTCGGGTGGCTTGAGGGAGGGGTCTGCTTCCACAGGTACATCCAGTCTTTGCCCAAGCTGCTGGAGCTGCTGTACAGCCGCAGGCCGGTAGGGATCGCCCGCAACCAGCAGCACACGCTCCCCCCTGGAACGGAGCAGGCGTGCCAGCTTCCCTGCAGCTGTGGTCTTGCCGGAGCCCTGCAGCCCTACCAGCATGATGGCGCGCGGCCTGGGGCCGGAAAGATTTAACGGGACGGCTTTCCCCAGGGTGGCGATCAGTTCATCATTGACGATCTTGATCACCTGCTGCCCCGGGTTAAGCGCTTTGGCGACCTCCGCCCCCACGGCCCGCTCCCGCAAGCGGGCAATGAGGACTTTCACCACACTGAAATGGACATCCGCCTCAAGCAAAGCCAGGCGCACTTCGCGCAGCGCGGCATCCACGTCCGCTTCGCTGAGCTTTCCACGCCGGCGAAGCTGGTCAAATACCTGGTTGAGGCGTCCGGTAAGGGTCTCGAACATGGTTTCCTTTCAGAGTCAGGGCGGGATTGTAGCGCGAACCTGATTCAGGGTCAAGCTGCGCCGCCTGCGGAGGGGCTTGCTTGACAATCTATGCTTATCCCGGTAAAATCACGGTCGCTTAACAACCAATTACTGGCCGAGATAGCTCAGTTGGTAGAGCACGCGACTGAAAATCGCGGTGTCCCCAGTTCGATCCTGGGTCTCGGCACTCTCGGCCA
>CAZSPX010000027.1:0-3376 GCA_964608885.1 uncultured Anaerolineaceae bacterium
ATCCGCGAAGGTATCGATCAGCTGGAGCTCCTCATCCAGGAACTAAGAGTCCTCCCTCATCGCAGTGGATCAGAACGGGCGCTGGGTGCCTCACTGGTCCAGCAGGGATTGCTGAATTTCCGCTCCGGACAGTTCATTCGTGCGGTCGAGCTATATAACGAAGGGATCCGGGTGCTCCGATCGATCCAGGAGAAGGAACTGCTTGCCGATGCGTTGATCTTCACGGGGACCCTTATACATCTTAACGGGGATTTCCTTGAGGCCCGGGGTTTGATCGAGGAAGGTCTCGCTTATGCCCGTGCGGCAAACGACCCATGGTTCGAAGCTTATGGGGTCTATAACCTGGGTCACGTAGACAGCCTGCTCGGGGAATACCAGAAGGGCTATGAGCAGATGCAGGAGGGTCTAAGGCTTTGGAGGGAGCTCGGCGATCCTCATTCGATCTCCCTGGGGTTGAATTTTCTCGTCGAAACCCAGATCGCATTGGGTCGCACCAACGAGGCGATCAGCTCCATGCGGGAGAGCATTGCCCTGTGTGAGCGCACACAGAACCGCTGGGGAATGGGAACTGCCTATCGTTTTCTGGGGCTGGCGGTCATGGCCGAGGGGCGCTGCCGGGAGGCGCAGGATCACTTCCAGGAAAGCCTGGATATCTTCGGTGAATACTTCAGGGGTTGGGATATCGCCAAAACGTTGATCTACCTGGGCGAGGCAAGCTTCCTGTCGGGCGACCTCCCCGGGGCCAGGAAGCACCTGCTGGAGGCGCTCCGCCTGGCGCGCGAGATACATTCTGATTCTCTGATGCTGGACGCGGTGGCGGAACTGGCCTCCCTGGAAATCAGGGAGGATCCTCGAAGCACGGAGAACTGGCTTGGGGTGGTAGCCTCCCATCCGGCCTCGAGCGCGGAGGCAAAGGAACGCGCATGCCGGCTGATGTCGGAGATCCGGAAGCACACTGCCCGGAGGCGAACGGAGAAAATGCAAGAGAGCAAAGATATGGGATCGCTCGATGCATTGGCCGGTGAGATATTGAACCGTTCCTCCGGATGATCATCGGATGTCCCGGCGGTGTTCCCTGAACCTCAGAAGCAGCCGGGAAAACGGAATTGCAGCCATATGTTTGATTCCCCTGGGACGCTCAACCGGGGCAATGACCTGACTCTGGCTGGATGCCAAACAATTCGATTATGGCTATCCAAATCCCAGCCCCATAAGTATATATACAGCCCCCGCCTCGTAAAATAGCAGCCCGTTCCCGTTTGATGGACCGGCTCAATGCGACCCTCCAGCCCGGGTGCAAACGGGTCCAAGCCTCTGCAAGAAATCACACCGGGCAGTCCCATGCCCCAGACGCCGAGGAAGAGTCATTGATTGGTGAGGCATCATCAAAAGTACGGAGTCCGGCACCCGGTACGATGATTCCTTCGAGCGGCAGGACCTGGGACAGCCGGTACACTCAGGCATCGACTCGATGGGTCCTCGGTAAGATCCCGGATCGAAGCGCTGCGCGACAATGGCAAGGTCGTTCATCCATATTGCCTAATGATGAGCAAGATACCTGACTACGACGGCTCCAGGATCCAGGTGAAGCGCCTCGAGGAGGGATAGCAACAATCCTCATCCATCGATCGGCGGTTGACCCTCCTGTCTCTGGCAGCACAGGCTGTAGTCTTTGTTGTGAAAAGGGGTACAATTCTCGCCGGTTAATTTGCTGCATGTGGAGGAAATGATTTGAGGATCTGGAACAAGATCAGGCATTATCCCCGGATCGGGCTGGTGCTTCTGGCGTATGTTGCTTTTGTTGCCCTTGGGCTGCCCGATGGACTGCTGGGAGTGGCCTGGCCGTCCATCCGGAACGGCTTTTCCATCCCCCTGGATGCGATCGGAATGCTGCTTGCGGCTTCGGTAGCCGGGTACATGACCTCCAGCTTCCTGAGCGGGACGCTGCTGGCGCGGCTGGGCGTGGGGAAGGTCCTGGCGGCGAGCTGCGCCCTGACCGGGCTGTGCCTGCTCGGCTACACCCTGGTCCCGGTCTGGGGGATGATGGTATTCCTGGGCGTGTTCGCGGGCCTGGGCGCGGGAGCGATTGATGCCGGTCTGAACACCTACGTGGCCTCGCATTTCAGCGAGGGCCTGATGCAGTGGCTGCACGCGAGCTGGGGGATCGGTGTGACCCTGGGCCCGATCATCATGACCCTGGCGCTGACCACCCTGGATTCCTGGCGGGTGGGGTACCGGGTGGTGGGCGGCTTCCAGCTCGCGCTGGCGGCCGGTTTTGCGCTGACGCTTGGCCTGTGGGACCGGAACAAGGCTTCTGCAGGAGCCGGTGAACCGAAGCGGCTGACCGATTACAAAACGCCGGTCGGGGAGACGCTGCGCCAGGGCCGGGTGTGGCTGAGCATGCTGCTGTTCTTCCTGTATGTAGGAGCGGAAGCGGCCCTCGGGATCTGGACCTTCAGCCTGTTGACCCAATCGCGCGGCATCGACCCCGCCCCGGCCGGATTCTGGACGGGCAGTTACTGGGCCACCTTCACCATCGGGCGGATCGTGGCGGGCCTGTTCGCGAAACGGGCCGGGATCCACAGCCTGGTGGCGGGAGGGCTGGCCGGGGCCATCCTGGGCGCGCTGCTGCTGATCTGGAACCCATCGGGGCCGGCCAACCTGGTCGCAGTGGCGCTGATCGGCTTTTCCATCGCGCCGATCTTCCCGGCCATGATGTCGGGTACCGAGAGGCGGGTGGGCGGGCATTTCGCTGCCAACACCATCGGGATGCAGATGGCCTCCACCGGCCTGGGGACCGTGATCATCCCCGGGCTGCTGGGAGTCCTGGCGCGCCGGATTTCGCTGGAGATCATCCCTGTCTGGCTGCTGGTGATCTTTGCCGTCTTGCTTGGATTGTATGTGCTCTCCATCCGGTGGGCTCGAAAGCCTGAGCAGATCGTAACCCCGGCCTGAAACCAATGCCGGGATCAAGAGAAGACGAAAAGGACGGCCATGAGAGCCGTCCTTTTCGATATACGCTGAGGGGTCAGGGTACCGGGGGAACAGAGAGTCGTATTTCTTAGAACCTGTCCGCCGCTTTGGCCGCGTGTGCGGCGGCCTCCAGAGCCTCGAACATTTCCTGTGCAGACTCGGGCGTCAGGCGCTCATCCAGGATCGGCAGGTAGACCTCCTCTTCCTTGGCGAAGTGGACCTTGAGCAGCGCATACACCCCGTAGAGCACGCGCCGCAGGGATTCGATCTGCACACTGGTGGGGCGGTCTGCCAGTTCTTCCCGCAGGGCGGCCAGTTCATCGATGTAGCGCCCGACCTCCACGTGGTCGCGGCTCATGGTGCGGGTGGCCAGCGGGCTGCCAAGGACCTTCTGGACGACCGG
>CAZSPX010000027.1:3476-19803 GCA_964608885.1 uncultured Anaerolineaceae bacterium
CCCACTTAAATCTGAATGATGCAGATCAATTAACTGCACCCTTTTTTACCAGTTCCTCCAACCGGTCCATGTCTGTAAGGGTCACCCATTTGCGCCCGGTCTTGACCAGTCCCTGCGAGGAAAAACGGCTCATGACGCGGCTGACCGTTTCGGTGGTGGAGCCGGTCATGGAGGCCAGATCCTGGCGGGAGAACGGGAGCTGGATCAGGACCCCGGACCCACGCGGTTCCCCCAGCTTCCCGGCGAGGCGCAGCAGGGCAGAGGCGATGCGCTGCTCCACGCTGAAGGCGCTCAGCTGCTTGACGACCTCCTGGGTTTCTGCCAGGCGGCGGCTGACCGCCTCCAGCACCCTGCGCGTCACATCGGGATGCTCTGTAAGGATGGCCTCGAAGTCCGTGGAGGTGATCTGGAGGATGCAGCAATCCGTCTGGGCAATGGCGGTCTCGGTGTGGGCAGGCTTGCCGAGCACCGGAAGGGCACCGAAGTATTCCCCGCCGTGCAGGATATCGAGCAGGACTTCACGACCCGGGGCGAGGTTCTGCACCAGCTTTACCTTCCCCATCGCCACCAGATACAGGCGCCCGGCTTCGTCTCCCTCGAAGTAGATCCGCTCCCCGGCGGAAACGTCACGGTCATGGAACAACGAATTGATCCGGGAGACCGCCTCCGGAGGCAGGTGCTTGAAGAACGGCAGGCGGCCAATGATCTTCAGGCGGTAATCCAGCGAGCAGACCGCGGGGTCCACCCAATCCAGTCGAACGGGGGATCTGGGGCGAGGCATGGGGGGCGCTCACTCGCTCAGCGTGATCTTGCCCACGCGGAAGAATTTTCCCGGTTCCACGCCGTTGGCCCGGGCGATGTGGATGCTCAGAAGCTGGATAGGAACGATCTCTGCCAGCGGGAGGCCGATCCCCTCAGACCTCGGCACGGGCAGGGAGTCGGGGGAATCGGGCTCTCCGGGGGCGGCGACCCAGACCGCGCGCGCACCGGCCTCCCTGAGCTCTGCGTGCAGACGCCGGTTCAGGTCACGCGTCCCGGCGGGGCCGGCGAACAGGAGGACGGTCAGGTCGGGAGAGACCAGCTCGAGCGGGCCATGGCGGAATTCACCGGCCTGCATTCCAAGGGCAGCGAACTTGGCGGCCTCGCCCAGGATCAGCGCGCCGGCGTTGGCGGCCGCCAGGGAGGGACCGCGTCCCAGCAGGACCAGGCGGCTAGGCGGTGGGATGCGCTCCTGGACTGCATGGAGCTGAGCCTCCCAGTCTCCCAGGTAATCCACAAGCCCTGCTGCAGTCAGCTTCAGGTCGGACAGGCCTGCCTCCCTATCCGAGCCAATGAAGCTCAGTGCGGCCAGCTGGCTGACCGCCAGGGTATTCGTATAGGTACGCGTAGAGACGGTTTGCTCCACCTCGGCGTGGATGGGGATCACTGCTTCGCCCGCGGATCTTGCCAGCGGGCTGGCCGGGTCGTTGACGACCGCCATCAAAGCCGCCTCGCGCTCCCGCGCCAGGGAGATCACCGAGATGATCTCGGCGCTGCGACCGGACTGCGAGACGGCCCATACCAGGGTGCGCGGCGTCACCAACCCGCGAGCGTGATGGATCAACTCGGAGGAATCCACCAGCATGGCGGGCAGGCCCGCATCCGCCAGGATCAACAGGGGCGGGTAGGATGCAAAGTAGGAGCCGCCCATACCGGTCAGGATCAGGCGGTCGAAGCGGCCCTCCCGATACTCCCGGGCCAGCCTCCGGATGGGGGCGTCATCAAAGCGGGAGATCGCCTCCTGCACCGCCGCGCCCTGACTGAGCACGTCCTGCACGTAAGGGTTATTGATCAGTTTGTCCATTTTCCATTGACCAGATGGTATAGGCCGCCCCATACAACCCGGCGTGGTAACCCAGCTGGGCGGGGAGGAGACGCACTTCGCCAGCCGGGATCATCACCGAGTGCGTCCGGATCGCCTGGCGGGCAGCGGGGAGGAAAAGATCGGAGCTTTTCATCAGGCCACCGCTCAGCACGATCATCTCCGGCAGGAAGGCAATGATCACATTGACGATCCCAAGGCCAAAGTAATGCGCGGCCTTCTCAATGGCCTGGCGGGCGACCGGGTCCCCGATGCGGGCCGCCCCGGCGACCATGCGCGCGTCGATCCGGTCGCGGTCCCCATCCGCCATTTGCAGAAGCGCGGAATGGGAAAGGTCCATGCCGGACACCTCGCGCACGATGGAAGGCCCCGCGCAGAGGCTCTCCCAGCAGCCGTGCGCGCCGCAGTAGCAGGGCGGACCGGAGGGGTCAAGCAGGATGTGCCCGGCCTCGGGGTGCAGGCCATCCATGCCGCGGTAGATCTGTCCATCCTGGATCAGGGCGGTGCCCACGCCGGTGCCAACGGTCACCGCGAAAAGCCGTTTGACCGAGCGGCCCGCCCCGCGCCAGTATTCGCCCAGCGCGGCCGCGTCCGCATCGTTCTCCAACGTGACCGGGACACCGAAGGCCTTCTGCATCCATCCGGTGATCGGGACATTCTCCCAGGTGGGGAGGGTGTAAGGGTTGTGGATGGTGCCTCGCACGGGGTCCACCGGCCCGGTGGACCCGATCCCGATGCCAGCCAGGGAATCCGCCCCCGACTCCCCCAGGACCTGTTCGACCAACTCCTGGATGCTTTTCAGCCCGGGCTCAGGCCCGCGCGCCGCCTCGATGGGGATCTCGCGCGCGGCCAGGAGAAGGCCCTGCCCGTCCACGGCCCCGGCGCGGACGATCGTGCCCCCCAGGTCGATGCCAATGGCTGCGCGGGTCATTTCAGCCCTTCACCGCGCCGGCCGTCAGGCCGCTGACGATATAGCGTTGGAAGATCAACGACAGGATCACCGGGGGGATGGCGGCCAGCACACCGCCGGTCATCATGCCGCCCACGTCCACCACGTAACGGCCGCTGAACTCGGCAATGGCCACGGGTACGGTCTTGGCCGCCACGGTGCTGGTAAAGATGAGGGCGAAGAAGAATTCATCCCAGGCGGTGAGGAATACGAACAATCCGGTCGAGACCAGGCCCGGGGAGGAGATGGGCATGATGATGCGCCAGAGGGTCTGCAGGCGGGTGCAGCCGTCAATGCGGGCGGCGTCCTCCAGCTCCACTGGGATGGTCTGGAAGAAGGAGGCCATCAGCCAGATGGCGAACGGCAGGGCGAAGCTCAGGTAGGTGATGATGAGGATGTAGGGGGTGTTCAGGAGGGTCCCGTTGAACAGGCGGATCTGGGAGGCGAGAATATAGAGCGGGATGACGAGCGAGACCTCGGGGATCATGCGCGTCCCCAGGATGCCCAGCAGCACCGTGCGCTGGAAGGGAAACTTCAGCCGCACCAGAGCATAGGCCGCCAGGGAACCAATGGTCAGGGCAATGACGGTCACGCTTGAGGAGACGATCAGGGAATTGAGCAGTGTGATCTTGAAGGTGCGCGCCACTTCCGAGGTCCCCGCGGCAGGGGTGAGGATGTTCAGGTAGTTCTGAAGGGTGGGGTGCTGTGGGATCCAGTGGATGGGGGTGGAGAGCAGCTCGGCGCGCGTGGAGATGCTGGAAATGATCAGCCAGACCACCGGCAGATAAATGAATATGAAGACAGGGACCGTCAGCAGGCCAAGACCGAGAGGATACAGCCGTTTTTTCATGCGTTCTCCTCCGGGCGGTACAGCATGCGGATGTAAATGAAGGCCATGCCGAGCGTGAAGATCGAGATCAGGAAGGAAAGAGCCGCGCCGCGGCCGATATGGCTGAAGCTGAAGGTCTCGAGATAGGTGAGGTAGGAAATGGTCACCGTCCCGAAGGCCGGCCCGCCGTTGGTGATGACGTAGATCACATCAAAGACCCTGAAGGCCTCCACGGTGCGGATGACCAGGGCCACCAGCAGGGCCGGGCGCAAAAGCGGCAGCCGCAGGTACAGGAACCTTTGCAGGGCGTTGGCGCCATCCACGGCGGCGGCCTCCTCCATCTCGGTGGGGAGGGTGGCCAGGGCGGCCTGCAGGATGAGGGCAATGAAGGGAACGCTGTGCCAGATATCTGCAAGGATGACCAGGTTCATGGAGGTGAAAGGCCTGGTCAGCCAGGGAATGTATTTATCGATCAGGCCAAGCTGCATGAGCAGGCCGTTCAGGGCGCCGTAATCGGCATTATAGATCCAGCGCCACATCGTGCCGTTCACGATGGTGGGCACGGCCCAGGGGATGATGAGGCTGGTGCGCAGGAACTTCCATCCGGGCGGGTGGGAATGGATCAATTGGGCGATGGCGAGGCCAAGCACCAGCTCCAGGCCCACGGAAACGACCGTGAAGTAGATGGTGCGCCCGATGGTGACCCAGAAGACAGAGTCTGTCAGAAGGTCGGCGTAGTTGCCCAGGAATACGAAGCGGTCCGGCGTGATATGGCCGAGGGTCGTCTCAAAAAGACTCAGATACAGCGTGGTCAGGATCGGCTGGAGCGAGATGCCGAGGATGATCAGCAGACCTGGCAGGATCAGCAGGAAACCCACCAGGGCGTCCTGCTGCCGGAGATTGAGGCGGCGGTTCATGGGCCGGGAGAGGGAGGTTGGAGACGCAGCGCGCCTCCAACCTCCCGAAAGCCAGCTACTTGGCCAGCTCGTTCCACTTGGCGGCGGCGTCGTCCAGGGCCTGCTGCGGAGTCTTCTGCTTGGTCAGAGCCTCCTGAATAGCAAGCTGGATGGCCTTGGAGCCTTCGGGATAGAAGGGCACCTTGGGGCGCACGTGAGCGAAGGGGAACTGCTCATTGAATGCGGGCACCGTGCTGGCATTCGCCGGGGTGTAACCCTTCAGCGTCTCCAGGGAGTCACCCTGGAAGCTGGTCTGCCAGATGGGCAGCAGGTGCGCGGAGTAGCGGTTCTGGACATCCTTGGAGGTCAGGAACTCCACATACTTCCAGGCTGCATCCTGGTTGGGCGAGGTCCCGGCGACGGAGAAGCCCATCGAGCCGTTGATGGTGGCGCTCTGGACACCCTTGCCTTCGAAGGCGGGCATGAGACTCATCTTGATCTGCCCGGTCACGGTGGACTGCTCGGTGTTGAAGTTGACCAGGTCATACATATAGACCCAGTTGGTGGCGAACACGGCCTTGCCCTGCGAGAAGACGTTGCGCACGTCCTCTTCCACGTAGGAGATCGAGGCGGGGTTGGTCAACCCGTCATCAATGGTCTTAAGCATCCAGGTGAGGGTCTGGACGCCGGTCGCATCGTTGAAGGCGGCCTTGCCGCTGTCGTCCACCAGCCTGCCGCCGTTGCCGTAGAGCAGGGTGACCCAGTCGCAGATGGCGGCTTCATACTGGCCCCAAGACCAGACGATGGGGAACTCGGCGATGCCCTGGTCCTTGATGGCCTGGGCCTGGGTGAGCATCTCCTCCCAGGTCTTGGGCGGGGCGGTGAAACCCGCCTCGTTGAGGAGCTTCTCGTTGTAGTAGAAATACTTCTCATCCAGCAGCCACGGCATGCCGTAGGTCTTTCCGGCCACGGTGGTAATGTCCCAGGAGGAGGGGAAGATCTCGGCCTTCATCGAATCGGTGATGCGGCTGGTCGCATCCATCAGGTAGCCGGCCTTGGCAAACTCGGCATACCAGATGTCGTCCACCAGGAAGACATCATAGGCGGGCGGATTGGCAGCCATGGCGGTCGTGATCTTGTCGTGCAGGGCGTCATAAGAGACATACTCGATCTGGACGTTGATCTGCGGGTTGGCCTTGTTGAACTCTGCCACGATGGAGTTCATTTCGTCGACGGTCGGACCGGCCTGCTCCATGGATAGCACCCGGATGGTCGCAGGTCCACTGGCCTTGCCGGGCTGGCAGGCGCTGGCGAGCAGCGCGACGATGAACGCCAGCACAAAAACGGTCTTCAGGTACTTCATGTCTTCTCTCCTTGTTCATGGTCTGACAGCAATACGGGAGGCAAGCTCAGGGCACAGATCGTTTTTTGGGAGACCTCCTTTCTTCTGCCTCGATCTGACGGAATCGGAAATAAAACTCTCCCTTGTCACCGTTGGATACCGATAAGGAGTATTCGATCGGGCTGCCATCACCACTGAAAGCCACGATCTCACTGATCAAGGAGGGCAGCCCGGCATGGACCTGAAAATATCCGGCCTGCTCGCCGGTCAGGAGGGCGGGCTTGATGGTGTGGTCCAGGCCGGTTACCACCACACGGTATTTTTCCCTGAGCAATTGGTAGAGCGAGACCTCCGGCCCCCATTCGACCTGGTCCAGGCCGGGGAAGCGGTCGAGCGGGAGGAAGGCCGTCTCATGGAGGATGGGGACCTCATCTGCAAGCCGGAGCCGGGCTATCTTCAATAGAGGGCTGCCCTGTTCCACTTTAAGGAGGCGGGCGAGCTCCGGGGAGGCGGGGAAAAGGATTTTCTCGAGCAGCTGGCTGCCCGGCCTGCGCCCCACGGCCTTCATTTGTTCGGTAAAGCTCAATTTGCTGGCTGTGATGGTGGCCCGGGCGGGCCTTTCCACAAATGTCCCCACGCCATGCCTGCGGCTCAACCAGTTCTGACGGACCAGCTCGTCCAGCGCGCGGCGGACGGTGAGGCGGCTGACGCCGTAGCTGCGCGCCAATTCAGACTCGGGCGGGAGCATCTCCCCGGGGGTCACATCCCCCCGGGAGATGATGGCGCGCAGGCTGTTCTCTATCAGGTGATAGAGGGGGAGCTTGGTGCGGGTGTCGATCTGGTATAGGTTCCTGGGCACGGGAAACTGCCAGAAATATAGATATCAATACAACTCAATTATAGCCAGGTGGACGGCAAAGTCAATAAGCAGTGGGAAATAAGAGGGTAGTGAAGCGCTGCCCGGGCCTGTTTCAGGCCGCTGCAAGCTGCGCGCGGCGCAAGAGCTGGGCGTTGAGGGCGACCACGATGGTGCTGAGAGACATCAGCACGGCCCCGAAGGCGGGCGAGATCAAGATATTCCAGGGGGCGAGGATGCCCGCTGCCAGCGGGATGGCAACGATGTTGTATCCGGCCGCCCACCAAAGGTTCTGGATCATTTTGTTGTAGCTGGCGCGGCTCAGGGCGATGATCTTGACGACGTCCAGGGGGTTGCTTTTCACAAGGATCAACCCTGCCGATTCGATCGCTACATCCGTGCCGCCACCGATGGCAATGCCGACATCCGCACGCGTCAGGGCAGGCGCATCATTGACTCCGTCTCCGACCATGGCCACGCGTTTGCCCTGTGACTGCAGCTCCGCCACCTTCTGGTCCTTATGCTCCGGCAGCACCTCTGCAAAAACATGATCAATGCCCAGTTCCCGGGCCACCCCCTCGGCCACGGGACGACTGTCGCCTGTGAGCATGGCCACCTCCACGCCCATCTCATGCAGGCACTGTACGGCCTGTTTGCTTTCAGTGCGGACCACATCCGCGACCGCGAAGGCAGCCGCGACCTGATTCTCAACAGCAAGATATACGACCGATTGGGCTTTGCGCCCGGCCTCCTCTGCGAACTGTCCGAGGACTGGGGAAGGCGACACACCGAGCATTTCCAGGAGGCGCGGGCCTCCCACATAGACGGTCTTACCCTCCGATACGGCCTGCACGCCCCGCCCTTTGAGGGCTGTGAAATTGCTGACGACTGGAAGCACGGCCTTGCGGTGGGTGGCTTCCTCCCGGATGGCACGGGCGATGAGATGTTCCGAGTCGCTTTCGATGGCAGCCGCCAGGGCAAGGGCGCGTCCTGCCTCCCATCCCTCGGAGGTGGAGATCCCCACCACCCCGAACTTCCCTTCCGTCAGGGTGCCGGTCTTATCGAAAACCACCACATCGATGCTGCGGGCAGCTTCCAGCGCCAGCCGGTTGCGGACGAGGATGCCATTTCCCGCGCCGATGGAGGTGGTGATGGCCACCACCAACGGAACCGCCAGTCCCAGCGCATGCGGGCAGGCGATCACCAGGACGGTCACCACGCGTTTCAGGACCTCCAGATCAAACCCGACAGCGATCGTCCATGCGATGGCGGTCAGTGCAGCAGCCCCCAGGGCGATATAGAAGAGCCAGCCTGCCGCCTTGTCGGCCAGGAGTTGGGTCCTGGATTTCGATCTCTGGGCCTGCTCGACGAGGCGCATGATCCCCGCCAGGGCGGTCTGGTCGCCTGTGGCGGTGACGCGCACCCGCAGGCTGCCATCCCCATTGATCGTCCCCCCGATCACCTTCGAACCCGGGACCTTATCCACGGGTCTCGATTCACCGGTGACCATGGACTCATTGACGGTGGATTCGCCTTCCTCGACCTGCCCGTCGGCCGGGATGCTTGTCCCGGGACGGATGAGGACAACATCGCCCAGTTTCAGCATGCTTGCGCGGACGGTCCTTGTCCCTTCACCTGTGACAAGCTCGGCGGTATCCGGCATGAGCCGCGCCAGTTCGTTCAGCGCGCCCGAGGCCTGGCGGACGCTGCGCATCTCCAGCCAGTGACCTAGGAGCATGATGTCGATCAGCGTGACCAGTTCCCAGAAGAAGCCTTCCCCGAGAGCAAAGACCTGGGCCGCCAGGCTGTACAGAAAGGCGACCGATATTGCAAGTGAGATCAGGGTCATCATCCCCGGCTCACGGTTCCGGACCTCGGGCATCGCCATCTTCAGGAATGGCAGGCCGCCATACGCGAAGATGATCACGGAGAAGACCACCGGGATCCATTCGCTGCCCGGGAAGGTGGGGAGCCGAATCCCAAGCCATTCCTGGATCATGGGGGTGAATAACAGGACGGGGATGCTCAACACAAGGCTTCCCCAGAAACGGGTGCGGAACATCTTTTCATGGCCGGTATGATCGGCATGGCCGGCGTGCTCCTCATGTCCGGCATGAGCATCCGCCGCCCCGTGTTCCCCATGCTCCATTTGCATGGACGGCATGGCATGGCCGGTGTGTGCCCCGTGCCCCGCGTGTTCCCCCGTGGGCATCCCAGGCGTCGCGTGCCCGTTGTGGGCATGCGCGGAATGCTCTTCACCGCTCATCTCATGCGCCTTGTGCTGGTGGTGGTCATGGTCCATGTCAGTCATTGATAAATCCTTTCCGTAATCAACCATTCCACCGATCAGTCGATTCGTGAGGAACAGGGTCTTACATGACGCCATACAAGCAAAATAGCCTGTTTTCAGACAGGCTATTCTGGCAGCCCGAGGCGATCCTTTCGGGGCCGTCTCAGGCGGGACGGCAACTTCTTAGTCCCGGCATCCTTTAATGTTCATGCTGTGTGTGTCCAGCAGCCCGGCCCACATACTTCTCCGGGTCCTTGTCGAAGGATGACTTGCAGCCCATCGAGCAGAAGTAATAGGTCTGGCCCTGGTAAACGGAGGTGCCGGCCGCGGTATCGGGTTCGATATCCATGCCGCAAACGGGATCGTGAACAGTATCTGCCATTGGTTTATCTCCTGGAGTTGGATAATAATTAGGACGCTGCTTGAAAGAGTTATGTTACGGGAAGCACAAGTCTCTCCCCGCTGTACAGGAGCCGGTACGCCTGCCCCTCCGCCTGCGCGGCGTGTTCGAATCCATCTGTTGAGACCGAGTTGAACTCGAACATTTCATAATGGCAGGGGACCACCCATCCGGCCCGGATCTGCCGGCCAAGGCGGACGGCCTCCCCGGAGGTGAAGTTCCCGGGAACGCCCCGGGCCGGGTCGCGCCCGTTGATGGGGAGCAGGGCGAGGTCGATCTTCCAACGCCGCAGCCGGTCTGCAAGGCCGGGGTAGGGGATGCAGTCGCCGCTGTGGTAAAGGGTCCAGGGGCCGGCCTGGATGACCAGACCGATGAAGCGGTGGTCACCAGCTTCATCCTGTTCGAGGGATTCGTGCGCGGAGGGGAGGGCATGGAGGGTGAACGGATCGACCTCCACCGGGACGCCGTCGGCATGCAGAGACGTCAGCCGGTCAGCGGGGCACTGGAGACGCTGCGCGGCAAAATCAAGGTTGGCGTGCGAGACCAGGAGCGTCAGGCCGGGGTTCGCCTCCATCAGCGGGAGGAGCGTTTCCGCGTCCAGGTGGTCGGTGTGGTTATGACTGGAGGTGACCACATCCACGAAGTCCAGCCTTCCCGGCGGGATGACCCGCTCCGTCATGCGCACATGGGGTTTGGAGGTCCCGGCGTATTTTTTTGTGAGCGAATCGGAAAGATACGGGTCGATCAGCAGGTGCCGGCCCCGGTATTGGACCAAAAAACCGCTCTGGCCCAGCCACCACAGGTGCAGACGCTCCGGGTCGTTCCGGGCGCGGCGAACGTCCTCCAGAAAGGCCTCGTCCTGCAAGGCGGGCCGGATCACAGTCCCAGCTCTTTTCTGACCAGCTTCACGCCCTTGACCATGTTCTCGAGCTTGAGGCGCGCGGCCCAGCGCGCGGTCTGGCTCAGGCCGCAGTCAGGGGCGAAGGACAGCCGCTCAGGCGGGGCGTATTGCAAGCACCGGCGGACGCGCCCGGCGATATCTTCGGGAGTCTCAATGTAATAGGATTTGACATCCACAATGCCCACAGCCACGTCCCGGCTGCCGGAGATCTCGCGGATAAGCTCAAGCTCCGAGAACTCGCGGCTGGCCATCTCCAGGTGAAGCTCATCCACCGTCATTTCCAGAAAATCCGGGAACATGGGCGCGTACCGGCGCGGGCCCACGGCGCGGGCTTTGAAATTCCCGAAGCACAAATGGGTGGAGAGATGGGTCTTCCCGTAGACGCCCTGGACCGTGCGATTGAAAATGTCCACGAAGCGGCGGGTATCCTCTTTATAGGCGTAGCAGCTCATGGAAGGCTCATCCACGGTGACCTCGCTGCAGCCGGCCTGCACCAGCGCTTCCAGCTCACGGCGGACGATCGGGAGGAGCGCCTCCGTGACGGCATAACGGTCGGAGTAACGCCCGCCGGGGTTCAGACGGCCGCTCAGGGTGTAGGGGCCGGGGACACTGGCCTTGAGCGTGAAACCGGAGGGGGCCAGCCGCCTCAGGCGCTCGTATTCCTCCACCACCCCCAGCCCGCGCGGCGCAGAAATCTCATCCACGATATCGTGTTTGCCGCGCTGGTCATGGGCAGGCGGACCAAAGACCCGCAGCGGGCGCTCATTGGGCTTGATCCCCTCCAGATAGCCATAGAAAGACAGGTTGAAATCCAGGCGGGATTGCTCGCCATCGGTAATGACGTCCAGGCCCGCCCGGGTCTGGTCATGAATGGCCGCAATGACCGCATCCTCCTGAAGCTCGAGGATCTCATTGCTCCCGAATTTGTCCAACTGCTGGCTGGCCAGCTCCAGCCAGGGGGGGAACGGGTAACTCCCGATCACGGTGGTGCGCAATGGCTGCTCTCTCATCGCTCCTCCTCGTACCCAGCCTTCATCCACGAATTTCCTTTACAAGGTCCACGGCCTGCCGGGCAGCCCGGGCGATCTCCTCGAATCGGCCCTCCGCGATGGAGGCCCGCTTCGCCATCCACGAACCGCCCACGGCCAAGATCTTTGCATTTCGCAGGTATTCTGCGGCGTTCTCCAACCGGATGCCGCCGGTGGGAATGAAGCGCAGCTGCGGGAATGGGTCCGACATGGCTTGCAGGGCTCCCAACCCTCCCAGCGTTTCGGCGGGGAAGAACTTCAGGATGTCGAGCCCAAGGTGGATTCCCCGGATCATCTCAGTGGGAGTGGCCGCACCTGCAAGCACCGGGACCCGGTTGTCCTGCGCCCAGAGCACGACCTCCTCGATCATGCCGGGGCATACCAGGAACTGCGCCCCGGCGTCCATTGCCCGGGCGGCTTGAACCTTGTCAAGCACCGTCCCCGCGCCGAGCAGGATGTCAGGGAATCCGCCCGCGATGGAGCGGATCGCCCCGAGCGCAGCCCCCGTGCGGAGGGTCACTTCGGCAACCGGCAGGCCGCCGCTCTGCAGGGCTCCGGCCAGCGGCAGGGCGCGGTCGACGGAATCTATTTCAAGGACCGGGATGACCCCGAGCAGGTGGAGTTGATCAAAAACCAGCATGGGCATGGCTCCATACACCTTATCGTACCGTCCAGCCCCCGTCCACTGTGAGGACGGAGCCGGTGATGAAGGAGGCATCATCCGAGGCCAGGAACAGGGCGGCCCGGGCAACATCCACGGGGGAGCCGAAGGCGCCGGTGAGGGGCTGGAGCGAGGGGAGGCGCAGGCGGATCTCTTCGCTCTCCTGCGCGCGCCGGCTCATGGGAGTGGCGATCAGGCCGGGACAGATCACGTTGGCGCGGATGCCGCGCGGGGCATAGTAGGAGGCGATGGAGCGCGTCAGGCTGATGACCGCGCCCTTGCTCGAGGCGTAGGCATGGGTGGCAAAATCCTCGTCCCCGCCGACCATCCCCAGGACGGAGGAGACGTTGACGATGGCGCCCCGGCCCTGCGGCAGCATGGCTTGCAGCGCATATTTGCAGCAATAGAAGACACTGTCCAGGTTCAACTCCAGGGTCTTCTCCCAGCCCTCGAGGGTGCAGGCGTCGGTGGGGCCGTCGCCCCATTTGCGCCCGCTGCCTCCCGCCACGTTGACCAGGATGTCGAGTCGGCCGTGCGCCTGAACGACCCGGGCGATGGCGGATTCCACCTGGGCCGCGGAGGTCACATCCACCGCAGGCGTGGCCGCGGTATCGAAGACGATCACGCCGGCGCCCTCCTCCTCGAAGAGCCGGGCGGCGGCAGAGCCGATCCCGCCTGCCCCGCCGGTGACAATGGCGACTTTTCCTGCGAGGCGGTTTACCGGCATGGCCCGTACACTTTCTGCACCCGGGCGCGGTAGTCGTTGTAGCAATCTTCGAAACGCTGCTGGCTGGCTTCGCTCCCGATGAAGTAGCTGCTGGTCAGGACGATGGGCGGCTTGCCGAGAGCGGCCAGCTTCTCGGCGATACGGCATTTAAGGGCATTCGTGACCGCGGCCGCCCCAATGGTGGAGCCGGGGCCGACCGGGTCCTCCAGCCCGGGCACACGGACCAATGCATCCCCGGCGGGCGTGCAGTTATCAATGAGGATATCGGCCAGGTCTGTGAGCTTTTTGCCGCTGGAGTGCAGGGCGGGAGAGGCGGAGCAGTGGTCCACCGAGACGACCGCGATCACGGGCAGTTGCTGCCGGCGCGCCTCCAAAGCCACATCCACCACCACCTCGTTGACGCCGCTATTGGAGAAGATCAGGAAGCAGTCCGGTTCGGCAAAGACGAAATTTCGCAGGATGACCTGGCCGAACCCCTCCACGTGCTCCAGGAACATGGCCTGGCGCTGCCCGTTCGAGCCCACCACGAGGTTGTGAAAGGTAAGGGAAAGCTCAACGATGGGATGGAAGCCGGGAAAACTTCCGTGGCGCGGGAACATCTCCTCGACGAAGATGCGCGAATGCCCGGTCCCGAACAGGTGGACCAGTCCATCCCCGGCGATGGTCTGCGCGCACAGGTCCGCGGCGCGCTCGACCGCCTCCATCTGCGTGGCGGCAATGCGGTCGAGGATGTCGGCTGCGCGGGATAAATAATCAAAGGCGGCGGTCTGCATGGGGCACCTCTCAGGGATCGCGGCTGGCGGCCCTTATTCGCAACAAGTTTGGGTGGTGCTGTATTCGTAGCGGTCGGCGCGGTAGTAACTGGAGGTGTGCTCGATCAGCTCGCCGTCCTCCAGATAGGTCAGGGTGGCAAGGAAGAGCAGCGGCGTGCCCTCGGGGACCTCCAGTAATCCGGCACGATACCCGTCGGCCGCGGCCGCGCGCACCACGTGGTCTATACGCTGGATGATCAGGTGGCAGCGCGAGGCCAGGACCTCGTACAGGGATTGGTTCTCAAAATCCTGCTCCTCCAGGCCCGGACAGCGGCCTGCAAGCACAGTGGTCACCTGGTGACATATTGGTTCGTTGTCACCGAAGCGAAGGCGTTCCAGCGTAATGCAGGCCCGGCCCTCATAGGCTTTCAGGGCAGGGAGCAGGCGGGAATCCACGCTGCCCTTGCGGAGGGCAAGCACGCGGGAATGGGGGAGGCGGCCAAGCTCGCGCATTTGCTGGCTGAAGCTGCGGTCCAGGAAGAACTGCGTATGGCGGGGCTGTTCCCGCACAAATGTCCCGCGGCCTGCAAAACGCTCCAGGACCGCGTCATCCACCAGCCTGGCGATCGCCTGGCGCACGGTCTGACGGCCCACGTGATAAGCCCCGGAGATCTCCATCTCCGGGGGAAGCATCCCGCCGGGAGGAATGACCCCCAGCTGGATCATGCGCCGCAGGTCAAGGTAGATCTGATGATACAGGGGGACCGGGCTGTGGGGGTCCACGCTGGAATAGGGGAGAGGGCTTTCGAGGGTCATGCAGGCTCCGCTTCTTGCAAGGGATATTTGCCGAAGAGGTGGGCGGTCTCGAAGAGGGCCAGGACATTCTCCGCGGGCACGTCCGCCTGCAGGTGGTTGGAGGGGGCCAGGATATAGCCGCCGCCGCGGGCCAGCTGGAGGATGCGCAGCCGAGCTTCGCGGACGACATCCTCCTTTGAACCGGGCATGGCATGCGAGATGTCAATGCCTCCCAGGAAGGAGATCCGCCCGCCAAACTGCTGCTTGAGGGCGGCCAGGTCCATGGCGGGGAGCGGCTCCAGCGGATGGATGACATCCACGCCCGCCTCGAGCAGGTCGGGCATCAATTTGGTGAGGGCGCCATCGCTGTGCAGCATGATGCGGGTCGAGGGGTTGTGCTCCTTCACCACGTTCACCAGCCGCAGGATGCAGGGTTGGATGAACTTGCGGAACATGGCAGGGGAGATGAGCGGGTTGAGGTTGCCGGCGTAATCATCGCCGGGCAGCTCGATCATGTCGAAGTATTTCCCCCCGGCCTGCATGGCGAGACGCAGCAGGCCCTCCAGCGTGTCTGTGATCTTATCCAGCAGCGCCTGCGCGAATTCAGGGCGAGAGGCCAGGTCCATCATAAAGGTCTCTGTGCCGCGCAGGTCGCAGGCGGTCTGGAAGGGACCGTGCGAGGCCACCATGCGCATGACCACGAAATAATCCGTCTCTTCGCGCAGCTGCCGGGCGCGTCCGGCGACGCCCCGGGTCCAATGCGGGTCGGAGAGATCCGGCCACCGGACGCGGGATTCGATCTCATCGAGACGGTGGGCTTCCTTGAGGAGACCCTCACCTGTGAAGTAGTAGGGCAGGGCGCGCTTCCAAACCTGGCCGTAAGAATCAAAAAAGGTATTTTCGTCCGCGCCGGGGATCACGGGGCTGTTGGGGAGCAAACCCGGCCAGCAGTAGCGGAGGTCGGTGCCCAGGCGGTCGAGGAGGCGGTCGTCCATGTAGGAGATGCTGTGGCCGGTGCGGAAGGGAGGCACCGGCCCGCCCAGGCCCAGATGCTTCACCAGGCGCAGGTACAGCTCGTCAACCAGGCCGTAAGGACCGCCTCCCAGGGCTAATGGGACAAGATCCGGTTCTTCATGTGCCAGGGCAGTTTTCACACGCTGGCGGGGGGTCATGCCGGTCCTATTCATTGTGGCGGCCTCTTCAAATATACGTACATTAAGACAATTCTATCTTTTTGTTCGATTGTTCGCAAGATTGACTTGTGAAAAACAACGCTATATAATCCTTTAGACCCGAGTCTCAATTCCCTGGAGGCCATATGCACAAGATCGCGATGCTGGGGGCAGGTTTGATCGGACGCTTTTACACCATGAGCCTGCTTAACTTCCGTGGCAAGGACCAGATCCAGGTGGTGTGCGCGAGCAAGGAAGATGAAGCCGCCAGATTCGCCAAAGAGTTCGGCATCCCGCGTTCCACGGCCAGCCTCGCTTCGGCTATCGAGGACCCGGAAGTCGATACCGTGATCATAGGGATCCCGAACCATCTCCACAAGCAGGCGGTCCTGGCCGCAGCCGCAGCAGGGAAGGCGATCCTGTGCACCAAGCCGCTGGCGATGAACGGGCCGGAAGCACTGGAAATGCTGGAAGCGGTGGAGAAGGCCGGCGTATTCCACGGATACCTGGAAGACCTGGTGTATACGCCCAAGACCCTCAAGGCCCTGGCGGCCGCGCAGAAGGGCGCATTGGGCAAGGTGCTATGGGCCCGCTCCCGCGAGACGCACGGGGGTCCACACAGCGATTGGTTCTGGACGAAGGAGCTTTCGGGCGGGGGCGCCATTGTGGACATGGGCTGCCACTGCATCGAGATCGCCCGGAACTTCATCGGGAAGGGGATCCGGCCGGTGGAGGTGACCTGCTGGGCCGATACCCAGGTGCATCCCATCGAAGCAGAAGACCACGCGGTGGGTCTAGTGCGCTATGAGAACGGCGCCATCGGCCAGTTCGAGGTCAGCTGGACCTTCCGCGGCGGGATGGACCTGCG
>CAZSPX010000028.1:0-19761 GCA_964608885.1 uncultured Anaerolineaceae bacterium
CGCCGACGAGTTCGCACAGGTCGGCGAGTTCGTTGATGAAGGAGATCTTGGTGGCGAGGAAGGCATTGCTGGCGTACTTGATCATCTCGGCGGTGCGCAGGTCCGTGATGACGATGGGAGCCCGCAGGGGCAGGTGCAGGTGCGCCACCTTGTTGGCGGCGTCGCGGTCCAGTGACCCGATCACGGTGCGGTGGGGGCTCATGAAATCGCCGATGGCCGATCCCTCGCGCAGGAACTCGGGGCAGGAGACGACCGAGAAATCAATGGGCTTGGGCTGGGCGTTCCTGACGATATCCGCCACCCAGTCGCCGGTCCCGATCGGCACCGTGGATTTATTGATGATGATCAGCGGGTGGGTCATGCTGCGGGCAATGGCGGTCGCCGCGGCCGCCACGTATTGCAGGTCTGCCTCGCCGTTGACGCCGGAGGGGGTCCCGACCGCAATAAAGGCATACTCGGCATCCTTGACGGCTTCATCATAAGAGGTGGTGAAGGTCAGCCGCCCGGCGCTGACATTGCGCTTGACCAGTTCATCCAGTCCCGGCTCATAGATCGGCATGATGCCTTTCTTAAGATTTTCAATGCGCTGTTCATTCACATCCAGGGCGATGACGCGATTGCCGAGATCGGCAAAGCATGCCCCCGTGACGATCCCCACATAGCCTACACCGATGACGCAAATTTGTTTCATTGAAATTCCCTTTCATTAGTGATTTTTTGCACAATCAGGCTAAATATACCACAACCTTTTCACCAGACAGGCAGATTGTATTGCTTTTGAACTGGTTCGTGTGACCCCCCTGAGGTACTGAAAGAAAATATTCCTCCCGGCTTGATTTCCGCCAAATATACTACGACAGTCCATATCAGGCAATGACTTATAATGCGGGACATGCGCCTGCTCTACATTGCCGATGCCCGCTCCCCCATCGCGCTGAACTGGATGCGTTATTTCATCGAAGGCGGCCATGAGGTCCACCTGGTCTCCTCGTTCCCGTGCGAGCCTCCGGCAGGATTGGCCGGTTTCGAGGTGCTGCCGGTGGCTTTCAGCTCGGCCCGGAAGGCCTCCAGCCGCCCTGGAGCCCCCTCGGGGGTGCTGGGATCGGCGCGGCTGCTTGGAGCCCGAACGGCCCTGCGACAGTGGATGGGGCCTTTCACCCTGCGCCGCGCCGCAGTCCGCCTCCGCCGCATCATCCAGGATCTAAAACCCGATCTCGTCCACGCGCTGCGCATTCCCTTCGAAGGGATGTTGGCCGCCGAAGCCCGGACGGAGGAGTACCCGCTGGCGGTCTCTGTCTGGGGCAACGATTTCACCCTCCACGGCCGCTCCACCCCCCTGATGCAGCATTACACCGAATGGAGCCTGAAAGCCGCGGACGGCCTGCACGCCGACTGCCATCGCGACATCCGGCTTGCCAGGCAGTGGGGGTTGGATCCCGGCAAGCCCACCCTCGTCATACCCACCAACGGCGGCCTGCACCTCGATATTTTCCGGCCTCCTTCGCAACCCTTGGAGCGGCAGGTGGTGTTGAACCCGCGCGGTTTCCGGGCCTACGTATGCAATCAGGCTTTCTTCCAATCCATTCCCATCGTCCTGCGAAGATACCCCGGGGCGCTCTTCCGCTGCGCCTCCATGGCAGGCGAAACCAGGGCCCTCCAGTGGATCAAGGAGCTGGATATCGGACATGCGGTGGAGCTTCTGCCGCCGCTCCCCCACGCGGGCATGGCCGAGGTCTTCCGTTCTGCGCAGGTGGTGGTCTCGCCCACGCTGCATGACGGCACGCCCAACTCCCTGCTGGAAGGCATGGCCTGTGGATGCTTCCCGGTCGCCGGCGACCTGGAATCCATCCGCGAGTGGATCACGCCCGGCCGGAACGGCCTTCTCGTGGACGCGACCGATCCGGCCTCCATCGCGGATGCGGTCATCGCCGCGCTGGAAAACGAAAACCTGCGGCGGGATGCCGCAGGTCACAACCTGAAGATGCTGGCCTCACGCGCCGAATACACGGCGTGCATGAGGCAGGTGGTCTCGTTCTACGAAAGGCTCGCGGGATAAGGCTCAGTCGCCCGTGCTCTCACGCGGGGCGCGCAGCGCCTCCAGCCGGCCGCGCAGCTCAATGCGCCGCGAATCGGCGGCGGTGCGCACCTGATCGATAAAACCCTCGCCGCGCGTGCGCAGCTCGCTGCGCAGCTCATCCCCCGATTCGGGCGTCAGGAGCAGGGCCGTGGTCGCGCCTACCAACGCCCCCACGAACAAACCGATCATAAAACCGAACATCCTGCGCATGTGAACTCTCCTTTGCAGCCGCTGGGATCAGGAAATCATACAAAATTATTATAGGCGAAAAACCTCTTTTGTGGAATAATGAGGCTGTCACGCGTATCCCTGTGAACGCGATGCGCAGATTCGATCCCCGTTCCGGCGCCAACCTGGGGGCAGCGCCCATGCGGACTCTACCTTTACCGGAGGGTACCCGATTGTCCACACCCACTCCCGCCTCAACTCTCGCCCCCGCGCGCAAGAAGGTGACCACCCTGGCATTCCGCCAGAAGAAGTCGCGCGGCGAGCCCATCAGCATGCTCACCGCCTATGATTTTCCCACCGCCCTGGCCCTCGACCAGGCCGGGATCGATTCCATCCTGGTGGGTGATTCGCTGGCCATGGTCGTGCTCGGTTACGAGAACACTCTGCCAGTCACAATGGAAGAGATGCTCCACCACGCACGGGCCGTGGCGCGCGGTGCAAGATCCGCCTTGCTGGTGGGCGACATGCCCTTCATGTCCTACCAGGTCTCCGGGGAGGAGGCCCTGCGCAATGCGGGGCGCTTCCTTAAAGAGGCCGGCATGGACGCGGTCAAGCTGGAAGGCGGCCGCGAGCGACTGGAGGCCGTGAGGCTCATCACCAGCGCAGGCATCCCGGTCATGGGGCACCTGGGCCTGACGCCTCAATCCATCCACCAACTGGGAGGTTTCCGCGCCCAGGGCAAGACGGCGCCGGCAGCCAAACGCCTCCTGGAGGATGCCCTCCTGCTGGAGGAGGCAGGCTGTTTCAGCCTCGTGCTGGAATCCGTACCGGAGCGCCTCGCCGGGCTGATCTCCCGGCAGCTTTCCATTCCCACCATTGGGATCGGCGCAGGCGCAGGCTGTGACGGCCAGGTGCTGGTCACCCATGACCTGCTCGGCCTGTTCGACCGCTTCACACCAAAATTTGTAAAGCAATACGCCAACCTGAACGCGCAGATGCAAAGCGCCTTCAGGGAGTACATCGCGGATGTCTCGAGCCGCTCCTTCCCGGCCGCCGAGCATACCGTTGAAATGGATGATGAGGAATGGGAAGCTCTTCAGAAGGAACTGTGAAGTCCATCCTGGTGGCGGGGACGGGTGCGCTGGCCACGCTGTTCGCGGCGCGCCTGGGCGCGGCGGGCTGCCAGGTCTCCATGCTGGGGAGCTGGCCCAACGGCCTGCGCGCACTGGCGAAGGAAGGCGCCCGCATCGTGACGGACGACGGCCGCGTGCAGGCCAGTCCCGTCCATGCCACATCCGATCCGGAGGAAGTGCGCGGGGCGCAATTCGCCCTCGTCCTCGTTAAAGCCTGGCAGACCGCCGAGGTGGCCGAAAGGCTCTCCAGGTGCCTGGCCCCGGATGGGTTGGCTGTCACGCTTCAGAACGGCTTTGGCAATCGGGAGCGGCTGGAGGAGGCCCTGGGCCCAGGTCGCGTGGCCATCGGCAGCACCACCACCGGTGCGACGCTGTTGGGACCGGGCCTGGTGCGCCCCGGCGGCGAGGGAGTGGTAACGCTGGAGCGCCGCCCCGGCATTCCGTTCCTGGCGGGGGCCTTGAGATCCGCAGGCTTCAAGGTACGCCTCTCCGGCAACGTGCTTTCGCTTCTGTGGGGCAAGCTGGTCATCAATTCTGCCATCAATCCCCTCACCGCCCTCCTGCGTGTGACCAACGGGGAGCTGCTCAACCGTCCGGCGGCCCGCCGCTTGATGGCCGGGCTGGCCGGCGAAGCCGCTGCCGTGGCGCGCGCGGAGCGGGTCCCGCTTCCCTTTCAAAACCCGGTGCGCGCGGCCGAGCAGGTGGCCCGCAAGACAGCCGGCAACCACTCCTCCATGTTCCAGGATATCCAGCGGGGAATGCCCACCGAGATCGATGCGATCTGCGGCGTAGTGACACGGGAGGGGGCCAGCCACGGGATTCCCACCCCCCTCAACGCGGCCTGCTGGGAACTGGTGCGGGCGCTGGCCAACGGGCGATAATTCTTGTGATATTCATCCAAATTTATGGTGCAATTCAGGGCTATACTGCCAGATTCTTTGCATGGTAAGATAACGCATACCTTAACGTGCGGAGTTTTTCCATGCGAAAATGGCTGACATACCTCACCCTGGCAATGGTGCTGGCCCTGCCCTCACCGGCTTCCGCACAGGCCGATGCCCGGCTGACCTCCCTGCAAATCAAGCTCTGGCCTGAATATGACCAGGCTGCCATGCTGGTGATCTATGATTTCCAGGCAGCCGATGGGCTTGCCCTCCCGGCCCGCCTGGACTTCCACATCCCCGCGGATGCGAGCGTGCATGCTGTGGCGGCTCTCAAGAACGGCGATTTCCTCAACAGCGACTGGGAAGGCCCCACCCCGCAGGGCGAGTGGCAGGTGCTGACGGTCATCGTGGACGCCCAGACCCCCTATCATATCGAGTATTACCAACCGCTCACCATCTCCGCCCCCGAAAGGCAGTTCAGCTTCCTGTGGTATGGAGATTACGCCGTCGATGACTTTACCCTGAGCATCCAGAAGCCCGTGGACACGACCCAGCTCACCACCGATCCGCCTCTCACTCCCAAACAGGAAAGCGACGGGCTGACCTACTACAACAGCGCCCCCCTGAGCCTGAAAGAGGGTGAGCAGTTCACCCTCAACCTGCAATACCAGAAAAGCACCGACCGCCTCACCGTTCCCTCCAATGATATCCAGCCTTCCGCCCCACTGGATTCCAACACGAGCGGACGCGTCTCGCTGGGCAACTATGTGCCATACATCCTTGGCGCCCTGGGAGTGATCCTCCTGGTGGGCGGTTTGGGGTACAACTTCCTGTGGAGGAAACCGCAGGCTGCCCAGGGACGCCGGCGCCGGCGCATCCAGCCAAAGGAGGCGCAGGCGGAGGAGAGCGAGATCTACTGCCACCAGTGCGGCCAGCGCGCCCGCCCGGGCGACCGCTTCTGCAGGGTGTGCGGCACGCGCCTGCGCCAGTCCCCGGAAGGATAAGCCCGCTTCCCAGGCTTGACCATGACCTCCATTTCCATCGTCATCATCTACTTCTTCTATGGCCTGGCCTTCTTCAGCATGGGCCTGCTGGTGATGATGGAGGGCGGGCGCTCCACGGATGCGCGCCTGCGCATGGCCCTGCGTCCCCTGGCCGGGTTTGGCCTGGTGCATGCCGCCCACGAGTGGCTGGAGATGTTTGAGCTGGCGGGCGGCCCGGCGGCCCAGGTCAACCCGGGCCTCTTTATCCTCAAGTTCTCGCTGATGGCCTTCTCCTTCCTCTCCCTGGCAGCCTTCGGCGCTTACCTGCTGCTGGGTGTGGAATCCACCTGGCGCATCAGCCTCACCATCCCACTGCTGCTCGAAGCGATATGGGTCTTCGGCCTGGTGAGCTTCAAGGCGCGTTTCCTCCCGCAGGATATGCCCACCATCGCGGATGTGTGGACGCGCTACAGCATCGCCATCCCGGCCGGCCTGCTGGCGGGGGCGGGACTTATCGCGCAGCAGCGCGCTTTCCGGAGGGCGGGTATGATCCGCTTCGGGCAGGACAGCCTGTGGGCGGCCGTGTGTTTCGCCTGGTACAGCCTTGTGGGACAGCTCTTCACCAAGCCCAGCCCGCTCTTCCCCTCCACGGTCATCAATCAGGATTTGTTCTTCAGCCTGTTCGGATTCCCTGTTCAGTTCGTGCGCGCCGTGGCCGCGGTCGGAGCCGCCATCTACGTGATCCGTTTCTTGCGGGCTTTCCAGGTGGAGGCCGACCAGCGGCTCGCGGACCTGCAGGAGGCCCGGCTGACCGAGGCGCGTGAGCGGGGCATCCTGCGCGCCGAGCTGTTCCGCAGGGTGGTGGCCGCCCAGGAATCCGAGCGCCAGCGTATCGCGCGCGACCTGCATGATGAGACCGGCCAGGCGCTCACCGCCATCGGCATGGGACTGCGCGGCCTGACCGATACGCTCGAACAGGAGAACACTTCCGGGCGCGACATCCTGCACCGCCTCCAGGGTCTCACCGGCGATTCGCTCAAGGAGCTCCAGCGCATCATCTCCGACCTGCGCCCCTCCCATCTGGACGACCTGGGCCTCTCGGCGGCCATCCGCTGGTATGCCGGGCGGCTGCAGGAGCTCACCCCGCTCATGATCCGCGTGGATATCCTGGGCGAGGAGCGCCCCATGGACGAGGCCGCCCGTATCACCATGTTCCGCATCATCCAGGAATCGTTGAATAATATCATCAAGCACGCAGGCGCCAGCCATGTCCAGATCGACCTGGAGTTCCGGGAGGATAAGGTGCACATTCTGGTGCGCGATAACGGTTCCGGGTTCGACCTGGAATCCGTGCAGGTACGCCGCTCCAGCCGCCCCTCCCTGGGGCTGGCCGGGATGCAGGAACGGGCCGAGCTCCTGGGCGGGACCGTGGAGATCCATTCGAGGCCGGGCTACGGGACCGAGGTGGAGGCGGCCATTCCCTATCAAGTGGAAAGCATGGAGGTGAAGGATGACAACCCGGCTGCTGCTGGTGGATGATCACGCCGTGGTCCGCTCGGGCTTGCGGATGCTGCTGGAAGGCCAGCATGATGTTGAAATCGCCGGCGAGGCTGCCACCGCGGCAGAGGCCCTGGCTGCAGCCGGGCGCCTCAGCCCGGATGTGATCCTGATGGATATCGGCCTGCCCGATAAATCCGGCATCGAGGCCACCCGCGAGATCAAGGCGCGCTTCCCCGATATTTCCATCGTGGCCCTGACCATCCATGAGGACGAGGAGTATTTCTTCAAGATGCTGGATGCAGGCGCCTCGGGCTATGTGCCCAAGCGGGCCGCGCCCGAGGAGCTGCTTACCGCCATCCGGGCTGCGGCCTCGGGTGAGGTCTATCTCTATCCTTCCCTGGCCAAGCTCCTGGTCCGCGATTACCTTTCCGGCGACCGGCCCGCCAGTGCAGAGAACACGCTGGACGGGTTGACCGACCGCGAGAGCGAGGTGCTCACCTTCCTGGCCGAGGGAGCCAGCAATGATGAGATCGCGGGCGCGCTGGTCATCAGCCCCAAGACCGTGGAGCGCCATCGCGAGAACATCATGAGAAAGCTGAACCTGCATTCGCGGGCCGAACTGGTACGCTACGCCATCCGCAAGGGCATCATCAAGGCCTGAGCGCGAAGGGGCGCTGCCCCGGCTTCCCCACTTCTCGACCCCCTCGAATCCCGTCTTCCCGGCGGGATTTTTTCATTTTCTGGGGGCATATCCCCACGCTCCCGGCCCGGCGTGGGGGAAGCGCCCCATTCCGCCTTGTTCCAGGCGCAAAAAAAACTGCATAAAAGATGGGGTGAGGCCCGAATTTACCCGCCTCTCATCTTCTTTTAAACTGGAAGCAGATAAAGATTGGAGGACGCCATGATCGGTTTCGAAGTGATCTTCACCCTGATCGTCACCCGCATCCTGCTGCCCGTGGGACTTCTGCTGTTCATCGGAGAATGGGCCCGCCGGCGCGAAGCGCATTCCTGGAAGAGCGTATGAGGTGAATTATGGAAATCATTAACACATTCCTGGTGATCCTGTCCGGCCTCCTCCTCCGGCTGGCCCTGCCCGTTGCCTTCACTATCGGGCTGATCTCGATCCTGCGGCGTCTGGATGCACGCTGGCAGGTGGAGGCCCAGCAGATCCCCGCCCGGCCCATCGAAAAGACCCGCTGCTGGGAGATCAAGAACTGCTCGCCCGAGCAGCGTGCCGCCTGTGCAGCCGCTCAATCTGACAATCCCTGCTGGCAGGAACGGCGCCTCAAGAACGGCTATCTGGCCGAAGAGTGCCTGGACTGCGAAGTCTTTGAAACGGCCCCCATCCCCCCGCACGTGGTTCACGTGTAATCCCAATCGAGGAGATCCATTAATATGTTCTCTCTTCACAAACGCTTCTTCATTGCAATGCTGGTCGCCGTTCTGGCCGCCGGCATCACGCTCATGGTTGCCAGCGCCCAGGAGGGCACGAACAACCCCGAGCCGCAAACCGCCCAGAACACCGAGTGCGTGGTCTGCCACACTGAATTCCAGATGACCCTGGAAAACAGCCTCCACGGCCAGGCGGGTACGGATCCGGTCTTCCTCGAGGATTGGAATGCCCAGGGTAAGCCCGGGGCCTGCCTGGTCTGCCACACAACCGGCTACGACCCGGCCACGGCTACCTGGGAATCGGATGGCATCACCTGCAAGGCCTGTCACACGGATGCCGACAGCGGGCACCCCAAGACTCCCATGACCGTGGACAACAGCCCCGATCTCTGCGGGCGCTGCCACAGCGATACCCGGTTTGGCTGGCAGGGCTGGGAGGGCAGCACTCACTACCAGCGGGGCATGAACTGCACCACCTGCCATGATCCTCACAGCGCCGCCCTGAAGACCCCTGGCGGGCCGCGCGCCGATGGCACCAAGGAGATCTCCGACCTGTGCGTCACCTGCCACCAGGAAGCCAGCATGAACTTCCCCTATACGGCGCACCACCAGAAGGGTGTCGCCTGCGTGGACTGCCACCTGGAACATCTTGAGACCGGCGAGCGCACCGCTCACAGCATCCCTGACCATTCCTTCAAGGCCAGCCTGGATACCTGCAATACCTGCCACGCGGACCAGATGCACGCCCCTGTGGATGCCACCACTACGACCGCCCAGGCTGCCGCCCCCGCGACCGCCGGCGCAACCACTGAGCCCACGCCCGGCGTCCAGACCGCCTCCATTACAGCCGAGCCGACCCCCGTAAGCCCGCTGGGCTATGCCATCCTGGCCGCGCTGATCGGCCTGGCCGGCGGCATGGTGCTCGCTCCCTGGCTGGAGCGCTTCTACCGGCGCGTCACCAATCACGAGGACGGGAAGCATGGATAACGACAACGTCAACCGGCGAGACTTCCTCAAACTGGCTGCAGTGGGGATCGCCGTTGCCGCAGGCACCCGGGCCATTCAGACGGCCGAGGCCTCCGGGACAGCCCCCAGGGGCGAGCACCAGTGGGCGATGGTCATTGACCAGAGCAAGTGCACCGGCTGCGATTACTGCACCCTGGCCTGCCGCGCTCACAACGACGTAGCCCCGGACCACTCCTGGAACGTGGTCTCCGAGGCCGGGCAGGTGGGCGACAACATCGTCTACATTCCACGGCCCTGCATGCACTGCGAGAAGGCCCCCTGCGTGGAAGTCTGCCCTGTGAAGGCCTCCTACTACCGGGATGACGGCCTGGTCATCATGGACTATGACCGCTGTATCGGCTGCCGGTACTGCGAGGTGGCCTGCCCCTACCAGGCGCGCTATTTCAACTGGGAGAAGTTTGAGGGCAATAACCCCGCCGTCCCGGAATGGGGCCAGCCCGAGATCGAGCGCCGGCCGCGAGGCGTGCCTGAGAAATGCTCCTTCTGCAAGCAGCGCATCGACCGCGCCAGGGACCTCGGCCTGACTCCCGGCGTGGATGACGAAGTCACTCCCGCCTGCTGCGTGGTGTGCCCCACCGGAGCCCGCATTTTCGGCGACCTTAACGACCCGAACTCGAACGTCAGCCAGGCTCTGAAGAACAACGCCCACTTCCGCCTGCGCGAGAACCTCGGCACCGGGCCGCGCGTATACTACCTGCCCGCCGTCCTGGAGAAAATGGAGACCAAGAGCAATGGTTCATAATCTCCGACTGAAAACGCCTGTCTTTGGCCCCCTGGCTGCCTGGCTCACCCTCATGGGCCTCCTGCTTCTGGCAGGGCTGGCAAGCGGCCTGCTCATCTTCTGGAAGGGCCTGGGAATCACCAACCTGACCGATCTCGTCCCCTGGGGACTGTGGATCACGCTGGACCTGTCCTCCATCGCGCTCAGCGCGGGAGCCTTCAGCCTGTGCGCGGGGGTGTACCTGTTCGGCTTGAAGCGCTTCCAGCCCATCGCCCGCACCGCCACATTTGTCGGGCTGATCGGCTATACCATGGCCATGCTGGCCTTGCTCCTCGATATCGGCCGCCCGGACCGCTTCTGGCATGCAGTGGTGTACTGGAACACCCACTCCCTGTTGTGGGAGGTCACCATGTGCGTGGTGCTCTACCTGACCGTTCTGGCAATGGAATCGCTGCCGATCTTCGCCTCCTTTGAGTGGCTGCGCAAGCGCTTCCCCCGCCTGGCCGAATGGATGGAGCGCGTCCACCATTATGCACCGGTGCTGGCCATCATCGGCCTGGGCCTCTCCAGCCTGCACCAGTCCTCCCTGGGCGCCACTTATGGCGTGATCAAGGCGCGGCCATTCTGGTTCAAGCCCGAGATGTCGGTGCTGTTCATGTTCTCCGCCCTGGTGGGCGGCATCTCCCTTACTCTCTTCCTGACCATGCTCTCCAGCCGGCTCAGCACCAAAGCCAGGGTCAACGACGGGCTGGTCGAGCGGGTGGCCAACTTTGTGGGCTACCTGCTCATCGGCTACTTCTACTTCCGGGCCTGGGATGCCTTCTCGGTCACCTATACCTACGACATGGGCCGCACGGAGGGCCTGCACCTGACGACCAACGGCCCATTCTCCTTCAACTTCTGGGTCATCGAAATGCTGCTGGGCATTCTCGTCCCGATGGTCCTGTTGCTGTGGGGGCGCACGCGCCGCCATCCCTTCTGGCGCATGCTGGCGCTCCTGCTGGTTGCCATCGGGGTGGTTGCCTATCGCTGGGATGTCAATCTGTCCGGCTTGCTGGTGGTCATGCCTTATGTACCCAATGCCGCCGTGCAGTACACCTCCTACACCCCTGCCCTGGTGGAATGGGTCGCAGCCCTGGGCATCCTCGCCTACGGTATGACCGCCTTCACCCTGGGCGTGCTCTACCTGCGGGTTGTGGACCACCGCATGACCTCGGAAACCCATGAAGCAATTGATCTGAAGGCTCGCGAAACCCTGCCTGCCTGACCCCGTAGCTGAGGCTCGGAATCAACAACCCCCGCCACATCACTGGCGGGGGTTGCTCTTTTTCAGGCTCTTCGGGATTCTATTTCTCCAGCGCGCCCGCGTTGATCCAGGCGATCAATTGGGCGATCTCCTCCGAAGTGAACTGTACAGGATGACCCCCTGCACTCTGGACGAGGATCAGCTTGCTGTTTTCGGCGTCGCCGGGAATGATGACCGGCCCGTCCGCGGCTCCCTTCATGGCATCTGCATAGGTGCTCAGGTTCAGGCCCGCAGTGGCAGCTGCCCCGTGACAGGTGGTGCACTTGGCCTGAAACAGGGCCCCGATCCCGCTCTCCCAGGTGAGAGCAGGTGCGCCTGTGGTGGGAGTGAGATCCACGGGCGCAGTGCCGCCCGGCTGGGCTGTGCTTGTGGGCAGCGGCGTGTTGGTGGGAATGGGCGTGTTCGTCGGAATGGGCGTCGGGATCGCCGTGGGGGTTTCCGGCACAAAGACCGTTACAGCCTCGGGCTGCGGCGGCACGGTCTGCAATGCGGTCTGTTCAACATTGACAAAGCCGTACACACCGGCCAGCATCACCACCCCCAGGACGGCGGCGATGGGTGTATAGATCATCTGCCGCCTGCGCATCGCGGCTGGATCCACGGGCCTCTCGGCTACCCCGGCCTTGATATCGGCCAGCTCGAGTGGGTGCTCATGCAGCATCTCCTGCTCGGTAAGCCGGCCGGTCCACATGGCCTTGTTGAAATGCTTGAGATGCACCCCGTACATATGCCAGACGATGATGGCCAGCACTGCCAGGAGCGCCTCGCCGCCGTGAGCGGCCTTGGCCGCCGGGATGATCTCGCCCGGCAGGATCTTTGCAGAGGTGATCGGGTTCCACATCAGGAAACCGGTAAAGCCCATGACCACCGCCCCCCACACAAAAGCCCAGTACTCGGCTTTTTCCTCGAAGGTGTAGCGGCCCATCTGCGGGCGTGTCTTGCGCAGGCCCAGGTTGTAAAGGAACGCTCCAATGGCGTCCTTGGCATCCTGCAATCCCGGGAGCATGGTCATGCGGGTGCGCTGCACAAAGATCATGTAGCCCACGAAGAGGATGTGGTAGATCGTGCCCAGCATCATGACGATGGCAGCTGCATGGTGGATGGACCGCAGGGTCTCGATCCCCCCCAGGCCGGAGATGATGCCCGCCGCGAGCGGGTGGGTGGAGAATTTCTGCGGCAGACCGGTCAATCCCAGCGTGGTGAAGGAGAGCAGCATGAGCAGGTGCTCGATGCGCCGGGCCACGGGGAATCGGACATACGTGTTCTGGGCCGGGGCAGGCGCGGATTTTGTTTCAGCAGCCATTAGTGGGCCGATCCTTTCCGGCGATCGATCTGCCGGCGAATAAAGTCACTGAGTACAAAGACCAGCATGGAGCCAATCACCACAGGGATGAAGAACTTATAAAAGAGCTGGACGTAGTACACCAGCGGATTCTTCTGCGGGCTGGGGATGTAGTGGCTCATCCAGGCGTCCGGGAAATTATCCGTCGCGCCGGGGTGGCAGCGCTGGCAGCGCTTCAGCAGGTTTCCCTTCAGCGCGATGCCAACCGTGGGATCATCGGGCCGCGCAATGGCATGCACGCCGTGACAGTCCGTGCAGACCGGCTTGTTGGTGGGCTGGTCCGGCGAATTCTTTTCAAAGAGGGTGACGGTCGTGCCGTGGAAGTCCGCTACATAGGTGCTGAGCACATTGGTGGAAATCCCATACTTGTCCATGATGGCGGGATCGGTATGGCAGCGGGCGCACAATTGCGGGATGGCGTTGCGGAAGGTCACGGTGCGGGGATCCTGGATGTTATGCACGCCATGGCAGTCGATACAGGTGGGCACATCCGGGTTGCGCTGCTCCAGAAGAGCCGCGCCGTGGACGCTGGCTTTATACTGGCTGGCAATATCGCTGTGGCAGCGGGCACATACATCCGGCACATCCGTGCGCCCGGCGGCGGAGGTGAGATAGTGAGGGTTGTGGCAGTCGGCGCAGGTGGCGGCGTTGTTGTTGCCGGCTGCCAGGGTCTGCTCGTGGACACTGTCCATGGCCTTGACGGTCTGGTCGTTGTGGCATTCCTTGCACGCCCCGGCCGTGGCCCGGTAGAGCGCCACATTCAATTCGCGCAGACTGTTTTTATTGTATGCAGGATGGGGATAACCGGTGATATCGCTGTGGCATTTGGTGCAGGCCACCTGGGCCATTCCATGCGCGGAGGCCTGGAAGGCGGAATTATCGATCGTCACAAGGAGCTTTTCATCGCTGCCCAGCGGAAGGATCTGGTTGGGCTGGGAGTGACAGGCCAGGCAGCTATCGTTGGAGGGGCCGCCCGCCTGTGGCTGGGGGGCTGCCGCGCTGGCCGGGGTTCCAAAGAACAGCAGCAGGGGCATGAGCAGTCCCAGGCCCAGGGCCAGGCTCAGCACGCCCAGGCGGCGTCTCCGCTGTACGCCTCCAAAAAGTTTCATACAACTCTCCTCATGTTAAGGCATTCAAGAGTGCGATTATAGTTGGCAAGTCCAAATAGTGCAAATATCCCAATGACGATGGGGTAATCGCCCCAATTCTAAGAGCCGGATGTCAGGTCTCACAGTGTGGAATATCACCCCTTTGGCATGACTAATGGAAAGATTCCTCCCTGAGCTGCCTCTCTTAATAAAAAAACCGCCCCGGGCGGTGTCGCCCGGGGCGGTCTGCTGGTCAGCCGGGATTACTGTGCTGGAACTTCCGGCCGGGTGTAGGCGGTGACGTCGCCGCCCAGTACCTCTATCGAGTCGATCAGGAACTGCATGACGTACTGGGGATTGTGGACGAAGGCACCGGGGTCCTTCTGCGTGTACTGGTAGTTATAGGCAGCCCGCAGCAGGTTCGGGGTCCAGCCCGTGTAAGCCTTGCCATCCGGACCCATGAAATAGGGGTAGACCGTGGCCTTGTACTCAATGGGGCCGCCGTGGGCTTCGGCATAGGTCTGGATCTGGGCATACAGGGCTTCGGCCAGGGTATCGATCTCACCCTTCACGCCTTCGGTCACGTTGCCATCGCCATCCCAGTCAGTGGTGTCTGTATTGAAGCGGATGTCATCCACCTTTTGCCCGGCATGGCAGGTCGCGCAGGCGTCCACCTTGGCTTCCAGGGCATGGACATCGTGGCAGTCCTTGCACTTGTTGAGCGGATGGACCGTGTTCTGGCCCACGTAGGTCTTGCCTTCGAACTGGTAAGCGCCCTGGACAGCATCGCCGAAGAGGGTCGCGCCGGCCGCAAAGTAGTGCACATTGCGGAAGCTGAGCTTGGCGACCTCATCGTCGCCAGCACCGCTGGCCGCGATGGTCTTGTTGACGCTGGCCGTGGACTCGCGGCCCTGGTGGCATTCGATGCACAGGTTGGAGTCGTCGGCCGCGGGCTTGCCATCCGCGTCCACTGCAAAGCTGACAACCTTGCCGGAGGGGAAGGTCACTGAGGTGACCGCGTAGCGGTTGGGCCAGTTGGCCTCGTCATGGCAGGTGGAGCACTGGAAGCCGTTGGAAGCCGGGTTCGAGATGTTGGCGCCTTCTTTGATGAACTGGGGCAGACCGGAGGCTGTATGGCAGCGGGCGCAGGAGCCCGGAACCACACCATTGCCATCTTCTTCCCCATCCCAGTGGCGGAAGGGCTCGGTATTGCCGGCAAAGTGACCGGCGTCATCGCGGGCCAGCTTGCTCACATCGCCGCCCAGGTCCTCGATCGAGTCGTAGAGCAGCTCGACGATGTACTTGTTGCCGTGGGCAAACGCGCCCGCATCCTTGATGGACACCTGGTAGTTGTAGGCGGCTTTCAGCAGGCGTGGGGTCCAGCTGGCATACCCGCCCTCGCCCTCGTCCAGCTTGCCGTTCTCGTTGGCATCCGCATAGAAGTAGGGATAGGTGGCAACATCGTAGCCAATGGGGGCCTTGGAGGTTTCCTTGGCATAGGCAGTGATCTGGGTCAGCAGGGCTTCTTGCAGGCCCTGGATCTCATAGAACATGCCCTCTTCTACATTTCCATCGCCATCGTAGTCCTTGGCGGAGGAAGGCTCGCGCACGTTCTTCAGGTCTTCGGCGGTGGCCACGCCGTCATGGCAGCCGGCGCATTTGTCCACGCGCACCTGCAGGGTGTGCGGGTCATGGCAGCCCGTGCAGCTGTCGAAGCCGGGCACGTGATCGTGCTTGGCATCGTAGGACTTGCCGTCATACTCGTATCCGCCCTTTACCTCGGTGCCGTAGAGCGTGGCGGCCGCGGCGAAGTAGTGAATATTACGGAAGCCGAATTTGACCTCGGCGCCCTGGTCATTCTTCATCGGGGCGACCACGGTGTCGAGGGCCTCGGCAGCCTTGAAGTCCTCGATCTGCTTGTCCACGCTCACCTTGGACTCGCGTCCCTGGTGGCATTCCATACAGCGCGAGTCATCGCCCAGGTTGGTGATCTCGATCCCGGAGGGGAAGACCACGCTGGTCTTGGCAATGGTGACCGCGTTGTGGCAGGTGGTGCAGGTGATGCCGGGGTTGGGCTGGGCAGGCAGGGTGGCTTCGATCGTTCCAGCCGCGCTGCCGTCCGCCCCCAGGAAGTCCTGGTAGCCCGCGCCGCTGTGGCACTTGGCGCACGCCCCCGGGATCACGGCCGGATCTTCGGCATCCCAGTGCTTGAAGGCCTCCGCCGTGGTATCCGCGTGGCCGGAGCCTTTCCACGCCGCCTCGAACGGAACCTCGACCGGGGCCGGGGTGGGTTCCGCAGTAGGGCCGGCGGTGGGAGCCGGGGTGGCTTGCTGATTGCCGCCGCACGCCGCCAGCACGGCCGCGGAGACGATCACCAACCCAAGCAGGATCAGGAGTTTTTTCAGCGTCATGTTAAGCATTCTCCTTTCAATGAATCAGCAGCGCGCCGGTTGGCAACGCTACTGGAGCCGGATGGGTGTTCACCCCATCCATTGGGTAATCTACCCTAGTGTAAATCTAATGATTTTTTTAACAAAGTCATTTAGTCACCGTTTTTCACCTGATGAATGTCATAAGTTAAATTTTATGTGAGAAACGTCTTTTTTTCAAGGCGCAGATTGGGGAGAATACCCCAATTAAATGATTTTCATCACCCTCGGGAGGTGATAACTGTAGGGGCAGATCCTGCCTCTCAGGATGTAAAATGAAATTGGAGTTTTAAGGCGGTATTAATGTACGCTGTCCTGCTCGACCAGTGGCTCTTCCTCATCTATTTCGTATACGGCCTGGCCTTCTTTGGAATGGGTCTGGCCATGGCGCTGGAGTCCGGCCGGTCCCCCGGGCTGGCGGAATCCGGGGCCCTGCGCCTCCTGGCCGCCTTCGGCCTGCTCCACGGCGGGCATGAGTGGTTCGAGGCCTACCTTCTGCAGGCCGGTTCGGGCACGGTTTCCAACTACGCCTGGGTATCCTGGCTACGGATCCTCACCCTCACCCTCTCCTTCCTTCTCCTCTTCCTGTTCGCCCTCAACTTCGGAAGCCTCGGGCAGGTCAACGGGTTCAAGGGCTGGATCCAGAAATACAAGCTGCTGGGATTCTACTGGCTGGTCCTGGCCGTCTGGGTCCTGTCCCAGGATCCTCTCTCTTTATCCCGTGAGCCTGTCTTCTGGGATGCCATGTCGCGGTACTTCCTGGCGCTGCCCGCCTCACTGCTGGCTGCCCTGGCCTTGAACGCGCGCAGCCGCCAATCGCGCTCGGAAGCCCGGCCTCGACTGGCCTGGTTCTTTTATGGCGCCGCCCTGGGATTCGGGTTATACGCCCTCACCCAGCTTTTCGTCCGCCCCATGGAGCTGTCCCCCGCCGATCTGGTCAACCAGGCAGGCTTCACGCGCCTGACGGGCATCCCCATTCAACTGGTTCGCAGCATCCTGGCCGTGCTGATCACCTACTGCCTGATCCGCGCCACGCAGGTTGTCGAGGAAGAGCGCACCCTGCAGTTCCGGATCATACAGCAGGCGCGGCTGGAGGCGCTCCAGCAGCGTGAGGCCCTGCGGCGCCAGCTGCTCCAGCACACCGTCCAGGCCCAGGAGGAGGAGCGCGCTCGCATTGCCCGCGAGCTGCACGATGAGACTGCCCAGGTGCTTTCGGCGTTTTCTCTGGAACTCGCTGCGCTGGACGCCAGCCTCAGTCAGGAGACACAGGCCCATTCCCGGGTGGAAAGGCTCCAGGATCTTACTCGCCAGGTCTCCCAGGGATTGATCCGGCTGGTAGGGGATCTTCGCCCCGCCCATCTGGATGATTTCGGGCTGGTCTCGGCCATCAACTTCCTGCTCACACAGGCGCGCCGCTCTGGTATCGATTTCGATCTGCAGGTGCAGGGGACCTCGCGCCGCCTGGACCTGGCGGTGGAAACCGTTCTCTTCCGCGTGGCCCAGGAAGCCATCACCAACATCCTCCGCCATTCCAACGCAAGTCAGGCGCGCCTCGATATTTGTTTCAACGATGAGCAGGTTCAATTGACCGTTTCCGATAACGGCCGGGGATTCGACCCTTCCGGCCCCTTCCAGCCTCCGCGCGGTTGGGGACTGGAGGGTATGCGCGAGCGCGTCGAGGCCGCCGGGGGAACGCTTTCCATCAGTTCCGCCGCGGGCCGGGGCACCAGCCTCGCCGCAGTCATCCCCCTCCGCCCCCTCCCCGTTGAAATGGAGAAGCCAGGATGATCGATCCCAACCTTTCCCCTGATCCGATATCAGATGAGCAGGAACCCACAGGAGACAACCTCATGGACATCACCCTCATGCTGGTGGAGGATCATGACATCGTGCGCACGGGTTTGCGTTCCTTTTTGGAGACCCAGCCCGGCATGCACGTGGTGGCCGAGGCGCGCAACGGCGAGGAAGCCCTGCTCCGCGCCAGCGAGACCCACCCGCAGATCGTCCTGATGGACATCACCATGCCCGGCATGGACGGGCTGCAGGCCACGCGACGCCTGAAGGAGCTGTTCCCCGAATGCACCGTCCTGGCCCTCACCGTGCACCAGGACAAGCAATACCTCATGGAGATGCTGCGCGCCGGAGCCTCGGGCTATGTGACCAAGCAGTCTGCTTCGGAGGAGCTGGTGGCGGCCATCCACGCTGTGGCCTCGGGGAACGTCTACCTTCAACCCGCCCTGGCTCACTGGCTGCTGGAGGATTATCAACGGCTGGCCCGCCAGGTGGGCCTCGAGCGGAGCGAACCCGGCCCGCGCACCGATATGACTGAAGAGGCCCCCGTCAGCCTGGATACGCTGAGCGCGCGCGAGCGGCAGGTGCTGGAGCTGGTCGCCCAGGGGCTGAACAACCGCGAGATCAGCACCCGCCTGGAGCTCAGTCCCAAGACCGTCGCCCGCCACCGCGAGCGCCTGATGGGCAAGCTCAAGATGCACTCGCGCACCGAGCTGGTGAAGTTCGCCATCCGCACCGGCCTGATCTCACTGGAGTAAGCTTATAAAATTGGGATGAATTAGGGGGTTTAATGTGACATATTTCCCCATACTTCTCAGTATGGCTTAATCTTTGCATGTAAAATCAAGTCGTTTCTTCCTATTAATGCGCGTTTCGCGTCATGATTCATCTGACAACACGGAGGCCCTTCCATGCAGCGTTCAAAATTCCTGATCGGCGGTCTGCTCATCCTGGCAGCAGTGGTTTATCTGATTGTCTCCTCCACCCAGGCCAACGCAGAATATTTCATGACCGTGGATGAGCTCGCCCAGAAGGGCCAGAGTGTGACAGGGAAAAGCCTGCGCGTCTCCGGCGCGATCATCGGCGATACCATCCAGTATGACCCCCAGACCCTCACCCTGACCTTCGATGTGGCCCACGTGCCCGGCGACAACGCCGAGATCGAGGCCCAGGGCGGCCTTGCCGAGGTCCTCCACCAGGCGGTCATCGACCCCACCCGCAGCCGCATGCACGTCATCTATCAGGGCGTCAAGCCCGACCTGATGCGTGACGAGGCCCAGGCCATCATGACCGGCCAGCTGGATGCGAACGGGCTCTTCCACGCGGACGAGCTGCTGCTGAAATGTCCCACCCGTTACGAGGAAGCCGTCCCCGCCCAGGCGGCCAGCAACTAGATACCCGGAGCCTGACGCCTTTCAATGTGGCGTCAGGCTCATTTTTGCAGACAGGAGCAATTCATGGTGGCAGATTTCGGATACGGGATTTTGGTGCTGTCCTTCCTGGTGGCACTCTACAGTGTGGGCGCCGCGATCATGGGAGTGCGCAGCCATTCCCAGGCCCAGGTCGAATCGGCCCGGCGGGCCATGCTGCTTACCTGGCCGCTCATCAGCCTTTCCGCGGCCGCTCTCATTTACCTGCTCATCAACAACCATTTCGAGATCTCCTTCGTGTATGAGGTGACCAGCCGCAGCATGCCCACCTACCTGAAGATCACCGCCTGGTGGGGCGGGCAGGCCGGCTCGCTCATCTTCTGGTCCTGGTTGATGTCGGCCTTCGCCTCCCTGGTCACCCTGCGCAAATGGGACCGCGACCGCGAGTTCCTGCCCTGGGTCATCGTGGTCTCTTCAATTACTATCGCCTTCTTCCTGGCCATGTCGGTCTTCTTCGAGAACCCCTTCACCCGCATGTGGTTCAACGGCAG
>CAZSPX010000029.1:0-6123 GCA_964608885.1 uncultured Anaerolineaceae bacterium
GTCGAGCCTGAGAAGGTGCTGGCGATGCTCTATAAGCGCACGCCCATGCAGTCCACCTTCGGCATCAACCTGCTGGCGCTGGTGGACGGGGAGCCGCGCACGCTCACGCTCAAGCAGGCGCTGCGCGTCTACCTGGAGCACCGCCTGGCGGTCATCAAGCGCCGCGCCGAGTACGATCTTGGCCGGGCCAGGGCCCGCGCCCACATCCTGGAAGGCTACCTGGTGGCGCTCAAGAACCTGGACGAGGTGATCAACCTGATCCGCGCCGCCGCGGATGTGGAGGCCGCCCGCGCCAGGCTGATGAAGCGCTACAAACTCTCCGAGCTGCAGGCCAACGCCATCCTTGACCTGCAATTGCGCCGCCTGGCCGCCCTGGAGCGCAAGAAGATCGAGACCGAATACAAAGAGGTGAGCGCCCTGATCAAGGAGCTCGAAGGGCTGCTCAAATCCGCCAGGAAGATGCGGGGCGTGGTGGCCGAGGAGCTGCTCAAGGTCAAGGCGCAGTATGGCGACCGCCGCCGCACGCAGATCGTGAGCGTCAAGGCGGGGCGCTCGGCCTCCGTCCTGACCACCAGCGACCTGCTCCCCGAGCAGACCGTCTGGATCGGCGTGACCGCCGACGGCATGGCGGCCCGCACGCATGACGACAAGCCGCCGCGGCCCTCGGGCACCGAGGCGCCGAAGTGGCTGGTCAAGGTAAGCACGAGCGATGTGCTCTACCTGGTGTCCACGCGCGGGGCGGCGGCAGCCGTTCCTGTGCATACCATCCCGGAGGCCGAGAAGCTCTCCAGTGGGACGCTCTTCCACCGCATCACGCCGCTGGAAGATAATGATGAGCTGGCCGCGGTCCTTGCACTGCCGGCCAAGCGCGCTCAGCTTCCGCCGGAGACCGCCGTGCTCACCGTCACGAAGCTGGGCATGGTCAAGAAGTCGCTGGTCAGCGAGCTGCCCGGCGCACTGGCGCAGACCTTTACGCTGGCGCGCGTCAACGAGGGCGATGCGCTGGGATGGGTCTCGCTCACCGATGGCACGCGCGAGGTCCTGCTGACGACCTCCTCAGGCATGGCGATCCGCTTCAATGAGGACGAGGTGCGCCCAATGGGCCTGGTGGCGGCGGGCGTGAACGGCGTCAAGCTGGAAGAAGGAGATCAACTGGTAGGGGCGGAGGTGCTGCCCGCGCCGGGCCCGATCTTCCTGATGGCCTCGGATGGCAAGGCCAAGCGCGTGGAGGAGAAGGACTTCCCCCGGCAGGGCCGCTACGGCAAGGGCGTCATCGCCTGGGACCTGCCGAAGGGCGTGTCACTGGCAGGCATGGTGGCCGGCAAGGACCACTGGGTGGTGACGGTGCATCTCCTCAAGGCGGCGGCCAAGTCTCACCGGCTGGATGAGGCCAAGATCCGCAAGCGCGCCGCGACCCGGGGCGAGCAGCTGGTGGAGGTCAAGGCGGGCGATGCGGTAACCTCCCTGACGCTGGGCTGGATGCTGGAGCGCTATGTGAAGCTGGAGAAGGAGAACGGGGAGAAGAAGAAAGCTGCTCCCGCAAAGAAAGCTCCAGCCGAGAAGAAGGCCCTGGCAAAGAAAACGACTGCAAAGGCCAAAAAGGTACCCGCGAAAAAGAAAAGGAAGTAGTCCCGAGGCTCTGAGGGGGATGCGCCCCGGTAAGGGATAACCTCTCTGCCGGGGCTTTGTATCCCGCGGTTTACCGGGGATTAAGAACCCTGGCTGTGCCGGATGTCGCGGGCATCTTCCGGTCAGGGATACAGGATCAAGAAGTATACTAAACCGGATTGCTGCCTGCATGGAATTTAATTCACCCATCTATCTCTTCCTTTTCCTGCCGATCACACTCCTGCTCTACTATGTCGTGCCAGGCAAATGGAAGCTTGTTACAGGAATCCTTGCCAGCCTGTTTTTCTATGCCTGGGGCAATCCACGTCATTTGCCCTTGATTACCGGTCTCGCCCTGCTGGCCTGGCTCATAGGGCTGGGGCTGAGACGCTGGAGTGGACAACTACCGGCGCGCATCCTGCTGTGGGGCGGGATCATCGTCAATGTGGGATTGATCGTTTATTTCAAGCTGGCCGGCGGGACGGGCTATCCGTTGGGCCTGTCATTCCTGACCTTCCAAGTGATCGCTTACTGGCTGGAAATCCAATCCCAAAAGGTGGAGGCCGAGCGGAACCTCCTCGATTTTTCATTCTTCCTCCTGTTATTTCCAAAAATACCGGTCGGGCCCATTGTCCGCTACAGCCAGCTGCGCGAGCAGGTGCATTCCCTTCACTGGGACCCGGAAGTTGCGGCCGATGGTCTGCGGCGGTTCATCCGCGGGCTGGCAAAAAAGGTGCTGATCGCCGACACCCTTGCCAGGGTTGTCACGCCCATCTTCAATCTTGACTCGCCGGGCATCCCGCCCTGGATGGCCTGGCTCGTACTTATCAGTTACACGCTCCAGATCTATTTCGACTTCTCCGGCTACATAGATATGGCGATCGGTGTGGGCCGCATGCTGGGCCTGCGGTTCATAGAAAATTTCGACCTGCCCTATATCTCGAAGAGCATTAGCGAGTTCTGGCGGCGCTGGCATATCTCGCTTTCCACATGGTTCCGGGATTTTGTGTTCTTTCCCCTGGAAAGACGCCGCCGTAGCCGATATCCGCAATTCATCAACACCCTGATCGTGTTCCTCCTTACGGGTCTCTGGCACGGGTTGACCCTCAACTTTGTGATCTGGGGACTGATCCATGCTGTGGCGCTGATCTTTGAGGCTACAACGCCGGGGCGCCGCCTGAAATCACTCTGGTCCCCCCTCCAGCATGCCTATGCTCTGCTTGTGATCTGCCTCGCTTGGGTGTTCTTCCGATCTCCCACGCCTGCTTTTGCCCTGGAATTCCTGGGCCGGCTGGCGGGCAATATCAGCGGTTTGCAGGCCCTGCCTTTTGGCGTAACGCGCCCGTTGCCGTTCATTGAGCCGACCTTCCTCATTGCCCTTGCAGCTGGAGTGATCTTCTCCATACCGATGGGCACCTGGATCGAGGCCCGGCTCAAGAGATCCATTCAGATCCCGCCCGCGGTGCATCTTCCAACACGTATTGCCGGGGATCTGCTTCTCATTGGTCTTCTGCTCATGTCCCTGATGTCTATGACGGCCTCCGGCTTTACCCCCGCGCTGTACGGGAGGTTTTAAAAGATGGGGAGGCGGGCAAAATGAAGAATGCGTTCAGCGCCGGTCGTTTGTACTCTGCCGGTTTTATTGTGCTGATCCTGGGAGGTCTCTTCTCCTTTGCGGTCGTTCCGGGAATGTCGCTCTCCGGCCTTTCCACAGAGTTCCGCGAGCGTGACCGCCTGATCGGCTGGAATACTTCCCTGCGGATGCTCCTGGGGGACCGGGACTTCGGGAATAACGTGGTCGGCAAGGAAGGCTGGATATACTGGATGGACCCGGGCATGACCGCGGATTACCAGCGCACCGATCTTTTTACGCCAGACGCACTTCAGGCTCTCGGCAATGCGCTGGAGGATCTGAACAGGCGGCTGCAGGACCGGGGCATTACCCTGCTGGTGGTCATCCCCCCCGATAAGAGCACCATCTATCCGCAGAATATGCCTGACCAAATACCTGTGCTGGGTCAAGTTTCGCGCCTTGACCAGTTTATTGCATACATGGATAAGAACGGCAGGACGCGCATCCTTGACCTGCGCCCCGTGCTCAAGGAAGCCAGCCGCAAAGACCAGGTCTATTTTCGGACGGACAGTCACTGGAACTCTCTTGGGGCTTATCTCGGATATGTGGAGATCATGAAGCCGCTGGAGAAGAAGGACCCCCGGCTCTCGCCGCTGTCTCTCTCCGACTTCAAGATAGTGGACGCAGGTATGCGCCTCAGGGACCTGCCGCGCATGATGAAGCTGAACGGGTTGAAAGAGGAGACCTACGTTCTGAGGCCCAGGGTCACAGCGCCCGCGGTGACCGGCCCCCCATCACCTGATCCGCAGGGTATCACGCGCATCGAAAATACCGATGCCAGCCTCCCGGCACTGCTGGTCTATCACGATTCATTCTATGAATCTCTTGGCCCATTTTTGGAGCCCCACTTCGGCAGAGTCGTCACTGTCCCTTTCAGCCCCGGGTCGAATGTTTGGTCCCTGAAATGGATCAACAAAGAATCCCCCGATATCGTCATTATCGAGATCGTTGAACGTAATCTGCAAACCCTGGGGTATTTATTATCCGGCCATAACCCCTGAAAGCGTAAGATAGGTCACAGGGCGGGCTTGCGTGAGAGCAAAGTGATCCGATGGTGGCGGGAGCTCAGGGGGTTGTCACATTCCCCACCAAACCCAGCTCGGGGGCAATGCGGCGCATGGCGGTGATGACGTTGCCGACGTGCTCCCAGATATTGATGCCGAAGTCGGCGGTGGCGGCCTCGATGTTGGCGCGCTCGGCCCCGGCAGCGAAGGCCTTGTCCTTCCACTTCTTGCGCACGGAGGAGACCTCCAGGTCGAGCAGGGAGCGGGAGGGACGCACCAGTGCCACCGCGGTGACGAACCCTGTGATCTCGTCGCAGGCGTAGAGGGCTTTGCGGCGCAGGGTGTCGCGCGGAACGCCGGTGTGGTCCGCGTGGCTGAGGATGTCCTGGATCAGGTCCTCGGGGACGCCGCGCTCCCGCAGAATCGGCGCGCCGTCCATGGGGTGCTGCTCCAAAGTGGGGTGGATCTCCCAGTCGAAGTCGTGCAGGAGGGCCAGGAGGCCCCAGGATTCGGGGTCCTCACCGAACTTTTCGGCGTAGAAGCGCATGCAGGCTTCCACCGAGAGCATGTGCTTGACAAGCGATTCGCTTTTCACGTACTCACGGACAAGTACAAGAGCCTGATCGCGGTTCATGGGACTCCTTTGGCCTGGCTGTCAAAGATCGGTTCGGGATCGCCCAGGACGGGCAGGGGTTTGGTCACGTGGACGTCCACCACGGCGGCCAGGGTGGCGGCCAGCTCGCGCAGGTTCCAGATGAAGCGCGAGCGCTTGAGGAAGTAGTGATTGGTGGCCTCCACGCCCACCGCCCTGACCCCCAGCGAGTTGCACAGGAAAAGGGCGCGCGGCAGGTGGAAGGCCTGCGTAACGAGGACGGCGCGGTCCAGCCCGAAGATGGCGCGCGCCCGGTAACAGGTATCATAGGTGCGGCGGCCGGCGTAGTCCAGCACGATGGCCGAGTCCGGCACACCGAGATCCAGCGCATAGCGACGCATGGCCTCGGGCTCGTTGTACTCCACGAAGCGGTTGTCCCCGCTCATCAGGAGCTTCTCCACCTTGCCGCTGAAATAAAGATTGGCGGCCGTCTCCACCCGGTCCCGCAGGACGGCGGTGGGAGTGCCGTCCCAGCGCAGGCCCGCGCCGAAGACGATGGCCGCGCGCTCGGCGGGGACGGCCTCCACGGAGAAGCGGCGGGAGGCGGCATACAGGCCGGTGGCCAGGCGCGCCAGCAGCACTGCGAGCAGGCCGAGCAGCCCCAGGGACAGGACCAGCCGCGCGAGGAAACGTATCACTTTGCGGATCATGCGGGGGATTGTACCAATAAACGGAATGGGGATCGCGGCGGGGACAGATCTCCAGGCGAAGGAGGAGCTTGCTTCGAAAAAAAAAACCGCATGAGCAATTTGCTCATGCGGTTTATTCGCTCGCATTCGCTTGCAATCACATCAGGTCAACCGTTTGCGGACCTCGGCGCTGAGGAAGTCCATGACCCACACCACGGCCACGATGGCCCAGATGGCGGTGCCGGCGCGGCTGTATTCGAAGCTGTTGATGCGCTGGCTCAGGTAGTAACCGATGCCGCCGCCCCCGACGAAGCCAATGATGGTGGAGATGCGGACGTTGATATCCCAGTGGTAGATGATGAACGAGACGAAATCCGGGATGATCTGGGGGATGACCGCATAGACGATGGTCTGGAGGCGGTTGGCTCCCGTGGCCTGCAGGGCCTCGATGGGGCCGCTGTCAATGCCCTCGATGGCTTCCGAGAACAGCTTGCCGAGCGAGGCGATGGTCACCACCGTCAGGGCGAGGAAGCCGGGGAACGGCCCGAAGGTGAGCCAGAAGCCGAACAGGCTGGCCATGACGAGCGGGTCATAGGA
>CAZSPX010000029.1:6223-19424 GCA_964608885.1 uncultured Anaerolineaceae bacterium
AGCGGCGATCGGGCGGGCCTCCGCCGTGACCTTGAAATGCCCGGTCGAGTCGCTGATGGCGCGCACCGCCGTGAAGCTGCGCCCGTCCGGGAACCTCCAGCGCACTACGATCTCGGAGTTGGGCTCCAGCTCGAAACCCTCCAGCGTGAACTTGGTGCGCGGGTCTGCGCAGGTGACGCTGGGAGCCAGCCTCGGCCCGCTGTAGGTGACGACCTCCTCTTCGGCCGAGCCGCATGGGATGGGGAAGGGGACGCTGATCGTGGTGGTCGTGGTCTCGCGGGTCACCAGGTCGGGCTTAAGGAAGGCCAGCACAATGTCGCGGCCCTTGCCGGCATCGCGCACCAGCCGGACGAGGTCCACGCCCGTGATGCGCCAGGAATAGCCGATGGCCGCGACGATCAGCAGCGCAAGCAGGGAATTGCGGACGATGCGGCCGGTGGGCAGTCGGGTCTGCATGCTACACCAGCCTCTCGCGAATGCGGCTGCTGAAGTAGTCCATCAGCGTGACGATCACAGCAATGGTGATGAAGACCGCGCTTACGCCGCGCATGTCATTGATGCGGATCAGCTCGACCAGCAGGAAACCCAGCCCTCCGCCCCCCACAAAGCCCACGATGGTAGCCGAGCGGACATTGATATCCCAGCGGTAGATGGTGAAGGCAGTGAACGGGGGGACGATCTGGGGGACCACTGCATAGCGGACGGTTTGCACCCAGTTTGCGCCGGTGGAACGCACCGCCTCGATGGGCCCCGGGTCAATCCCTTCGATGACCTCCGAGTACAGTTTGGCAAGCGCGGCGACCGAGTGGATGGCCAGGGCCAGCATCCCCGCGAAGGCGCCCAGCCCCACGATCTTGACGAAGATAATGGCGACGATCAGGGACTCTATGGAACGCAGGATATTCAGCAGCGTGCGCACCACGTAGTAGATGGCCCGGGTAACGGGGTTGCCGCCCATCAGGTTGTGCGCGGCCAGAAAGCTGAGTGGGATGGCAAAGAGGATCGCCAGCAGGGTGGCGATGAGCGCCATGGCGATGGTGTCGCGGGCGCCTTTCACCACCTCATTGCCTATGAAGGAAAGCTCCATGCCTCCCAACGGGCGATACTGGCGGAAGTAGATGCGGTGCGCCGGGGAGACGGTCACATCCGGCACGGCGATCAGGGCCGTGGTGGGGACCGGGAAGCTGGTCGTCAGGGAGCCGCTGGAATCGGTGGGCACAACCAGCATGGTAGACTCGCCCTCGCCCACCATCTTGTCCTGGCCGCTGGGGTCCTCCCACCAGATCTGCGTATCCGTGTCGGGCCACAGGCCGGACACACTTACGATGACTGGTTCGCGCACGCCAGCGCAGGCCGGGATGACAGTGGCTTTCTTGTCGCCGATCTGGTTCGTGCCGGAGGGAGTGTTGGGCAGGCAGGGGACCTGGATCTCCACCCACATCTCGTTGGATTCACGCTTGGGTTGGACGAAATCCGGGCGCAGCATGGGGCGTGCGATCTGCACAGCCCGGTTCAGGTCGGCGGCGCCAAAGTCAATTTGCACCACCTGCCAGCCGATGCCGTAGGCCGCCGCCAGTCCGGCCAGGACCGGAAGGAGCATAAGCCGCCCTTTCCTCCCGCCTGCCAGGTTGGCGGCATCCCAGATGTTCCAGAGCCAGATCACCAGAGGCGCGAAATACCAGAAGGGCTGGCGGTACCAGATGACTGTTCCCAGGATGGCAAGGAAACCAAGGAGGATGGCCCCGCCGCGGTAAGCCTGGCCTGCATAGGTCTGCCCCGCGCCCGGCAGAAGGGCGGATAGCACGCCTGCCAGGACAGGGGAGCGCAAGGGTTTGGCTTCGGACATGTCCGTCTTCACAGCGAAGCCGCGCGGACTTCCTGGGCTTCCTCGCCGTAGATCTCTTTGAAGCGGGCGTGATCGATCTCGTGGGCCTCGCCTTCGAAAACCTTGAGCCCGTCCTTGAGGGCGATCACGCGGGTGGCATAGCGATGAACAAGGTCCAAAAAGTGCAGGGAACAGATCACGGTGATGCCCTCTTTGTTGAGCTGTTCGAGGTATTGCAGGATGGAATGGGACAGCACGGGGTCCAGGCTGGCGACCGGCTCATCCGCCAGGAGCAGCTTGGGCTCCTGCATCAGGGCGCGGGCGATGCCCACCCGCTGCTGCTGCCCACCGGAGAGGGCGTCGGCGCGGTTCTGGGCCTTGTCTGCGATGCCCACCCGGTCCAGGGCACGGAGGGCGCGCTTCTTTTCCTCCTCGGGCCAGAGGCCCAGCAGGCTGAGACCCGGGTTGGCGTAGCCCAGCCGGCCGTTGAGCACATTGGTCATCACCGAGGAGCGCTTGACCAGATTGAACTGCTGGAAAACCATTCCGATATTGCGGCGGATCAGGCGCAGATCGGAGGGGGAAGCCGCCGTCACGTCCACGCCGTCCAGAAAGACCTTGCCCGCGGTAGGCTCGATCAGCCGGTTGATGCAGCGCAGCAGGGTGGATTTCCCGGAGCCGGAGAGGCCGATCACCACCATGAATTCGCCGTCCTGCACCTCAAAGGAAACGTCCTTGAGAGCCTGGGTGCCGGTCGGGTAGGTCTTGGAAAGGTTTTCAATGCGCAGCATGTTCCATCCCTCAGTGAAGGCCGGTATTAAGAAGAGAGGGAGGGCATTTGCCCTCCCTCCCTGGATTGCGATGGTTTATTTAAAGTTGGTGACGTCGTACCCGGCGGCTTCCAGGTAGACGCGGAAGTCATCGTAGAAGGTGTCGTCCACAGCCTTCAGGCCGCCGATATCGTAACCGCCGTTCTTGAGCAGAGCGCGGCCCTCTTCGGTGCCGGCCAGCTCAAGCAGGGCAGCCGTGATCTTCTCGCGCACATCCGCAGGCAGGGAAGCAGCAAAGGAGACGTTGTCGTTGGGGATGATCGGATCGGAGACGTACACGACCTGGACCTTGTCATTGACATCCGGGAAGCTCTTTACCACTGCAGTGCGGGCGTCGATGTAGGTCGCGCCAAAGTCGCAGATCTCGCCATTGGGGCTCAGGTACACCGAGTTGATGACGGTGGGATGGCCCTGGACCCAGGCGCCAGCCCTGGTCTTGGTGCCGGTGCTGGCAAGCAGGCCGAAGGGCAGCACATAGCCGGAGGCCGACAGGGGATCGGTCCAGCAGGGCTTTTTGCCTTCGAACTGCTTGAGGGCAGTGGCGGCATCCGCGGTGCTCTTGCCGGTGGCGGGATCGAAGTAGGAGGTGAACATCGGGGAGCCGTCTTCTTTGACGCGGGCCGCATTCACCACGTACTGGAAGCCGTAGTGGTCGGAGTCGGCGCGCAGCACGACCAGCCCGACATCGGCGTAGTCCTTGTACTTGGCAAGCATGTAGGCCAGAGGCGGCAGCCATCCGATGTGCGCGTTGCCGGAGCCCATGGCCTCCACCAGCGCGGCGTAGTTGGTGGGGACGCTGATGTTGATGGTGTAACCGGTCATTTCGCTAAGCTTGTCGGCGATGGCCTGGCCGCCGGTCTGCAGTTCCTGGCTGGTGGCAGAGGGAGCCAGCGCCATGATAATGGGGCTGTCCGCGGTCCCGATCTCGGGAGCAGGCACCTCGGTGGGCGCGGGCGGCTCGGTGGGGGCGGGAGCCTGGGTGGGCGCGGCAGCAGGCGGCTCGGTCGGAACCGGCGTGGCAGGCGAGCCGCAGGATGCCAGCAGCAGTGACAGAACGGTCACCAAAGCCAGCACCATAAAGGAAACACGTTTGTTCATTTACTTCTCCTCATGGAAGAAAATGGATTCGGGGCAGTCACGCCCCTGACGACGGGTTTGATAATACCTCAAATCAAGGGGAGCTACAAGTTATGAAATCTATAGGAATGACAGGGTTCGAATCCTGCTATTTTATAAGGTCGTGGAGGTCCAAACCGCTGGCCTGTACATACGCGCCGAAATCCTTGTACAGGCTGTCATCCGCAGGCTGGAAGGCATCGATGCCGTATACCGTCTGGATGAGCAGCTTCCCATCCGTGGTGTTGAGGATGTCAATGAAAGCCCGCAGCAGGCTGCGCCGGATCTCAGGGTTCAGGGTGGAGGAAGTCGCCACCACCTCGTAGGGGATGATCGCGGGGATCTGCCAGATGACCTGCACCTTTTCGAGCACATCCGGATAATCGTCCTCCAGGGCTGGCAGGCGGCGGGCATCGACGTAGGTTGCGCCGAAGTCGCAGATGCCCTTGCCGTACACCGCGCGCACGACGGTGGGCTGCCCGCCCACGAAGGCCGGCTCGCGGGGGGTGAAGCCCGCATCCTTCAGGACTCCCAGGGGAACCACGTACCCGGAGGGCGAGGCCGCATCGCTCCAACAGGGCTTGCGGTCCTTGAACTGGAGCAAGGCCTGTTCCGCCTCGGCAGTATTCTCGCCGCGGGCAGGATCAAAATAAGCCTTGAAGCCCATGTCGGTGCGGGCGATGAACTGCGCGCCGTACAGCGCCTCCCCGTCCCGCACACGCGCCAGCAGAGGGGTCGCCTGTCCCTCTCTGCTGGCCAGCAGGTAGGCGAAGGGGGAAAGGACTGCGATCTGGGCGTTGCCGGAGGCGAGGGCCCGCAGCAGCTCGCTTTCGGTGGTGGGGGCCACCAGGACGATATGCAGCCCGGTCAGGGTTTGGAGGCGTCCGGCCAGGGCCTGCCCGTTCTGGATCAGTTCGGTGGAGGGCTGGGTGGAAGGGGCCAGCGCAAGGATGAGCGGGTTCGATTCGGTGCCAGGTTGGGCGGTAGGCTGGAGAGGGGCGGCGGTCAGGGCGGTGGGAATGGGGGCCGGCGTGCCTGTAGGGGTAGGTACAACGCCTCCGGGAAGCGTGCAAGCGGTGACGAGGAGCAGGCAGGCGGCGAGGAGTTTCTTCATCTTCCGGGTTGTACAAATGCAATCATACTGGCATTGCAATAATAAAACAAGTTTCAAAACGGGCACTGGAGGCCCGAAAATGCCCTGATCTTGTGATATTAATAGAGCCGGCTCGCGAACAAAGAGCCTGATCGAAAGGAAGTTGCATGAAAAATACCGGAAACGCCCTGTTTTCCTTCCTGATCCTGGTCGTCCTGGCTGCAGGGATCTATTTCATCGTACAGACCGTGCGGGATACTGCCTCGCAGGCGGTTGCGCCGTTCCAGCAGGTGAACCAGGCCAACCAGGCGCTCCAGACGCAGGTCTCACAGCTACTTAACCCCACGCCCACCATTATCCCCGACCCCGTGACCTACATCTATGATGTGCGGGCGCTGGCGCGGCTGGAGACCATCCAGTACAGCGTTGAGAAGGTCATCACCGCCGAGCAGAACCAGGGGACGTTCGATTTCCTCTTCGGCGACCGCATGCTGTTCGTGGCCCACGGGACGGTGATCGCCGGCATCGATATGGAGAAGATCCAGCCGGGCGATATGCAGTTGGTGGACGGCATCCTGAACGTCCGCCTGCCTGCCGCGGAGGTGTTCATTGCTACCATCGATAACCAGAAATCCTACGTCTATACCCGCGAGACGGGCATCCTGAGCAAGCAGGCCGTGGACCTGGAGACGCTGGCACGCCAGGCCGCCGAACAGGAGATCATGAGGGCCGCCCTCGACGATGGCATCCTGCAGCAGGCGCAGGTAAATGCGGAAACGTACCTGCTGAAGTTCTTCACTGCGCTGGGCTATAAGACGGTGATATTCGTCCACTAGACACAGGAACCGGCGGCCGCTCGAATGCAGCCGCCGGTTTTCTTTTTTTTCAATGCAGGCTCATCCACGCGGGCAGGAGGTCAGACGCGCTCCGTCCATGAGGGGTGCGCGTATTTGGTTCGCACCAGCTCCGCAGCGCGGGCCGCCTCGGAGGGGGAGAGCGGGGAGGCCTCGAAGTCCAGGCCCAACTCGGAACTGAACGCCTCAGCAAAAGAGTCTGCAGCGGCCTGCCAGTCCACTGCCCGCCCCGATACCGATTCCACCGTGGCGGCGCGCTGGAGCAGGCGCCCGGCAGCCTCCCGGCGGGCAGGCTCATCCTTGAAGACCAGCGCCTGCGTGATACGGCCAAGGTCCCCCGCCAGCGGCAGGGAGCCGTGCTGGAGGACCCCTTCCTTGCGGCGGGCCTGCGCCGAGCCGACCAGCTTTCGCCCCGCGACCGTGATCTCATAACTGGAGGGCACCTCGAAGCAGACCGGGTTGGCGGCGCCCGCGAGGGCGGGGACGGCGACCTCTTCGATCTGGACGGGCAGACCGAGATGTAGCAGGGCGCGCAGCAGGGCGCGCGCGATGCGGTTGTAGGACTCGAGCACGCTCCCGGTCGTGACCGGGTCATCCGCGGGGGCGGTTATGGAGTAGGTCAGCTCGTCTGTGTGGAGAATGGCGCGGCCCCCGGTGGGACGGCGCACCACCTCCCAGCCGCGGGCCTGAAGTCGGGCGAGGTCCACATCCGAGAAAGGTTGCGCGTATCCAAGCGAAAGGCAGGGGGGCTCCCAGCTGTACAGGCGCAGGGTGGGCAGGGATTCGCCTCGGTGGATATGTTCCAGGATGGCCTCGTCCACGGCCATGTTCCACGCGCCGTGGGCGGGCGGGGTTTTCAAGAGACGCCAGGCTGAGGAATGAGACATATCGGCTATTTTACTGCGGCTTCAGCGTGGCTAGACTATACAGATGGAACGGTATTTCGCGTTCACCAGCGCGGGGGCTTACCATGTCCAGTCCCTGGGGGATTGGAACCTGCGCGCCGACGCGGATGGCACCCTGGCAATTGAACACAGCCTCTTCGGATCGGTGAAGCGCTTCGGCCCCTTCCGGCTCCACCGGGTGGAGGCAGTCTCGCTCTGGGAGCGCATCGGCGCGGCTGACCTGACCCGGAGGCGGATCTCCTCCCGGCGCGGCAGCCCGGAGGAAGCCCTGCTGGGATTTGCGCTTTTTTCAGAAACGAGGCTGCACAACCTCCAGCTTTGGGCAGGCGAGGCCTACGAGGACCCTGCCATCCACCCGCTGTTGGAGCAGATCACAGGGCTGACCGGGAAGTACGCCGGAAAAACTCCGGTGCTGCGCTAGGCTTGCAGCGCGGCACGGATGTCATTGCAGCGGGCGCAGTCCATCCGGTGGCAGAGCAGGTCAAGGGGATATCTTCGCAGGCGCGCAATGGTGATCTCGAACAGGGCCTGGAGCGGGATGGCCTGGATCACGGCGCCGCCCACAGAGGCACGGCGGGTATGGGGCTCCAGCGAGGAGGCCAGGGCCTCGAAGCCTTCCGAATCACCCGGGAAACCGGGACATTCCACGACGCGCCCCCGGGTAAGCGCCCAGCGTACGAACTGCCTGCGCCCCGCCAGTCTCTCGGCGAAATGGATGCTGGTATTGACGCTGTGGTCCGTCCCCATGAGGATCACCCAGCCATCCTGGTCCGCCAGCGTGCCAATGGGCGCCAGAGGGTTGTAGAGGGTCTGGGCATCCAGGGCCGGGCCGGCATTGATCCCGGCGAAGGAAAGGATCGGGTGCAAGGTCCGGCGGGCGGAGGGATGGAGCCGAAGCGTTTCGGGGAGCATCCCGATCATGGGGTCCACGCGCATATCCTTGTGAAAGGGCTCGGCCAACGAGTTCAACTGGCTGTCCTTCCCATAGCTCATGCCGTTATAGGGAGGCCCCACGCCGGGAGTGACCATGGTCTTGTACGTGAATGTGGGAACAAGCACCGCCGCGGTGGTCTCGATGAGGGCGCGCACCACCGTCTCCGCGCCGCCCTGGATGAAGCCCAGGGACTTGAGGGAGGCATGCACAATGACCGGACGGTCCTCCAGCTCCAGCTCCAGCAGGCTGTTGCGCAAATGGATGAGGTTGATCTCGTTCATGCCACCGGCCCCGGGCGGGTCAGCGTCCCTGCCAGCGAGGCGGGCGCTTTTCAATGAAGGCGCGCATGCCTTCCTTTTGATCCTCTGTATCGAAGAGGTTGAAGAACCCCAACTGCTCCTCGGTGATGCCCGCCGTGAGGGGCTGCTCCTGGGAGCGGCGGACCAGTCGTTTGGCGAGGCGCACGGCCAGCGGGGCGCGCGCCGCGATCTCCGCCGCCAGCGAGAGCGCCTCCTCCAGGCAGCGCTCCGGAGGCACCACGCGGTTCACCATGCCAAGCTCCAGGGCCTCGCGGGCGGTGAGGATGCGGTTGTTCAGGATCATTTCCATGGCCAGGCGTGTACCCAGGGCGCGCGGCAGGAGTTGGGTGCCTCCGGCCCCGGGGATGACTCCGATGGTCACCTCTGGCAGGCCGAAGCGGGCGGTCTCGGAGGCCACGATCAAGTCGCAGGAAAGGGCCAGCTCACAGCCGCCTCCCAGCGCCCAGCCCGAGACGGCCGCTACAATGGGTTTTTGGAAGCCCCGGATTCGCTCGAATTGGGCAAAGGGGCTGCCGCCGGTCATGCCGCGTGCGTCCTTGTCCACCATTTCCTTGATGTCTGCCCCGGCCGCGAAGGCCTTTTCGCTCCCCGCGATCACCATGACGTGAACCGCCTCGTCGGAATCGAAGCCCTGCAAGGCCTCCATCAGTTCCGTCAGGAGCGCTTCGCTCAGGGCATTGAGGGCCCCGGGGCGGTTCAGTGTGACCAGCCCCACTGCGCCGCGCTGTTCAACCAGGATGTGGACGGGGTCCATGATTTCCTCCTGCCCTCATGGGAGGGCCCTAGGCTGTTACAAGGGTGGGGTCGGTGTCCGTCACGGTGACCGAGGCGCCATTGGGGAAGGTGATGACCGTCGCCTCCAGGCCGCGCTCCACGCTCAGCCCCCGGTAACGGAGGGTCACGGGCCAGGGGAAGGGATTGGCGCCCTGCAGCCGCACCCGGGTGGGGGAGAGGATACTTACGCCCAGGCAATCCAGGAACAACCCCACCGGTGCAAAGCCGCTCAGGGCGTTGCGCTCCCCAATGCCGCCGCCGTTCTCGGCGTGGTAACGCTGGTAAAAGGAGCGTGTCTGTTTGAGGCTCTGGATGATGGCGTTCATGAGGTGCGCTGTCAGGCGGGCAGCCTCCTGCCGGAAGCCGTACCGCAGCAGGCCCTCGCCGATCAGGTGGTTCCAGGGCAGGTGGACGCTCATGCCGATCGCCTCGGCCTCGGGTGTGGGAAGTGAAGGCAGGGCCGGGATCCCAAAGGGGCGGTCAAAGCGGCCGGCTTCGAGCAGGGTCCGGCTCAGCAAGGCCCGGGCGCGGGCCGGGTCGGGGATGCCCGCCCAGAGGGGCAGCAGCAGGGTATGGTCTTCGGAGGTCAGATCCACGCTGCGGATGATGACCCGGTCGTTCTTGTCCAGCCCGCGCACTTTAACGCGGCCGACGCGTTTGTATACCTGCTGGCTGGTGGCCACCAGTCCGCCGCTGCGCCACTGGAAGGCGGGTGTATCGATCACCTCCACCTCGCCACGCGTGATCAGCTCGCTGATCTCCACCACGGGTTTCCCGGCGGCGCGGTCCTCGCTCTGGATCTCGATCAGCAGGCGGACCGGGGAGCCGAAACTGGCCTTGGGCCGGAAGAGGCTCTCGCCTGGCTCACCCTGTGCCAGCACCTGGCCGGACTTGGTGAGGCCCGTATCGCGATCCCGGTAGGCATACAGGGTGCCGGGTGCATTCCAGCCGGCCTCCACCGAGGCCCGCAGGGCCCTGGCCTGGACCTCGAGCAGTGTATCCTTTTCAAGCCCGCCCCGGGCCTGCATCAGGCGCATCAGGCTGTCCGCCTCATAATAAAGCATCGAGCCCAGCGCGGGGGTATGGACCGTGGAAACGTCCACCCCCTGGGACCAGCTGTGCCAGACATCGAAGATGGGATTGTCCTCAAAGCCGGTCTGCAGGAGGTGGTTCCATTCGGGGATGCCGTCGCGGTCCTGGTCATGCGCCGGTGAAAGCCAGGACCAGAAGAAGTTCCGCAGGCGGGGGATGGCCTCCTCGAGGAAAGCCTGGTCTTCGCAGGTCTGGTGGATGCGCCAGGCAAGGGCGGCCAGCAGGGGGGCGGCCAGCAGCCTGCTGCGCTGTCCCCCCAACCCCGGGCGGGAATCCACCTCGCCGCTCTCCGCCTGGACGCTGAGGAAATTCCGGAGGATATCCCGGGAGATGTGCGGCGCGCCCGGCAGCAGGCTGGAGAGATAATATGCCTCCAGGGGGGATTGTCCACTCCAGCCGGGAGCGTAGTCGGTGCCGTCGCCTTTACGTGAGAATCCGTGATCGGGCTGGCGCACCGAGACGAAGCTGGTATAGGGAAGCTTGTCCGTGCCGCGGAAGAGCAGCCCCAGGGCAGCCCGCTGGCTGAAGGCCAGGGCGGCATCCCAGTCCTGGTCCCCGGTCTGGATGTCGATCGTCTGGGCGGCATCCATCAGCTCGATGCGGGCGCGTTCCGCCTCCCAGGGGCGGGCGGCGGTGTGGCGCGCCAGCTCGAAGGAGGCCGCCAGCGTTTCCCGGGCGGCCCCGGCAAAGGTAAGCTGGCGCGTGGCGCCCGGTCCCAGGTCCATGTCCAGCGCCAGGGAGGGGTAGGGGCCGGGGCCGTGTTTGGGGCCGCCGGTCATGAACACCACCGGGAACAATCCCCCGCTCTGCCCGGCCAGCACGTTGACAAGCTGCTGCTGGATGGCGGTGATGCTCTGCCCCTCCAGGGGCGCCAGTGCCGCACAGACCTCCAGGCGCACCTGGCGGATGGCCGTGCTGCGGTTGGTGACGGTTAGGCGCCCTGCCAGGGCGTTCGATTCTGGGATCCAGTACTCCGCCGAAACGGCCAGGTTCTCAAGGGGTGAGAAATCGGCCCACAGGAAGTTTGGGTAAAAGCGCCGCAGGACGGGCGGGCTGGAAAAGGCGGCCGGGTCGAGCACGCTCCGGCCGTTCTCCGTGAAGCGCAAAAAAAGGCGCATGGAACGCGCCCTCATCCCGTAGGTGGTGCGCAGGGTGAAGGCGGGCGGCTCACCGGAGCCGGGTTCGAGCATCCAGATGTGGTCGTTGGTGTAGTCGGGGGTGCACATCCGGGAATCCGCTGCCAGGGTAAGGTACAGCGGGTCCCCGGGGCCGAGAGACCAGTCGCGCATGTCCCTATTGTACGGGCAGTTGGACGGGAGGTCAAAGGGTATAATCTGGCAGCGAGATTCCCCAGGAGGAGGCGCCAGCATGACAGGTCTGTACTATGAGGAGTTCCACACCGGCCAGGAGATCGTGACGGTCGGCCGCACCATCACCGAGAGCGACATCGTGACCTTCGCCGGGCTTTCAGGCGACTTTAACCAGCTCCATACCGACGCCGAGTTCGGTGCCAGATCCACCTTCGGGCAGCGCATTGCCCACGGCCTGCTGGGCCTCTCCATCACCTCCGGCCTGGCTCTGCGCACAGGCTTCCTGGAGGGGACGGTGATCGCCTTCCGCGAGATCAACGAGTGGAAGTTCACCAAACCGGTCTTCATTGGAGATACGATCCATGCCGCGCTGACCGTGACCGAGACGAAACCCTATCCGCGCCTGAACGGCGGCTCGGTGACCATCGATTTCGATGTGCGCAACCAGAAGGACGAGACCGTGATGAAGGGAACCTGGACCGTCCTTGTAGCGTCTAGACCCCAGTGAAGAATTATGGATTTTGACCCCGAAGATCCCGACGAGCGACTGCGCCGCCTGCTTGATTCGGAAGAGGAGACCCGCTCCGACCTTCCGCCTGAGACCGGGGAACAGCGGAAGAAGCCCACGCCCATCCCGCCGCTCCCGCCCTTGGGCTCGACGCCGCCTCTGAACCTTCCCGCCCTCGACCGCGATAACATGCCCCTGCCACGCCGGGTTGACCAGATCGACGTGGATGGGACGCGCGTGACCCCTGCCGCTTATGAGCGACCCACCGGAGGCCGCAAGGCTCCCACCCGTGTGACGGCCCCGCCGCCGCCCCGCACTCCCGCACCGCCCGCCCCCCGCTTTGACCTTAACCAGACCCTCAACAACATCAACTGGAGAGGTGGAATGGGCTGTTTCCTGCGGCTCTTCGTTGCCGCCCTGTTCATCCTTGTGATCCTGGGCCTGTGTCTGGGATCGGTGGCGCTCTACGAGTACTACTCGATCGCCCGCACGCTCCCCTCCGTGGCAGACCTGCGCAACCGCGCCTCGCAGTTCGAGACGACGCGCATCCTGGACCGCAACGGCAACCTGCTCTACGAGATCCTGGATCCCAACGCCGGGCGCCGCACCTATGTGCCGCTGGCCCGCATCTCTCCCACGGTCGTGGCGGCCACCATTGCCACCGAGGACAAGGAGTTCTACAGCCATCCCGGTTTTGACCTGTGGGCCATCATCCGGGCCCTGTGGAACAACTACACGACCGGCGGGCAGGGAGGCGGGGCCTCCACCATCACCCAGCAGCTGGCCCGCGCCCTGCTGCTCTCGCCGGAGGAGCGCAGCCAGCGCACCTACACCCGCAAAGCGCGCGAGATCATCCTGGCGGCCGAGATCACCCGCCGTTATACCAAGGATGAGATCCTGGAGCTGTATCTCAACGAGATCTATTACGGAAACCTGGCCTATGGGATCGAGGCGGCCTCCGAGACCTACTTCGGAAAGACCGCGGAGCAGCTCACTCTGGGAGAGGCCTCCTTCCTGGCAGGGCTGCCCCAATCCCCTGCAGTCTATGACATCTACACCAATCCCGAGATCACCCTGCTCCGCCAGCAGCAGGTGCTGGTGCTGATGTTCGATCTTAGCCGCACCCAGGATTGCATCCGCGTCAGCAACTCTCCTACACCTGTCTGCGTGGATCCCTTGGCGGCCTCCAATGCCGCCAACGAGATGAAAGCCTACAGCTTCCACGCGCCAGAAATTAACACCCGCTACCCACACTGGGTCAATTATGTGCGCTCGCTGCTCGAAGCGCAGTATGACGCCCAGACCATTTACCGGTCCGGGTTCACGATCTATACCAGCCTGGACCCGGTCCTTCAGGACGAGGCTCAGCGGTTGGTGACCGAGCAGGTGGCCGCGCTGGTGAACAATAACGCCCACAATGGAGCGCTGGTGGCTATCCGGCCTTCCACCGGCGAGATCCTTGCCATGGTGGGCTCGCCCGATTTCTACAACGACGCCATCTCCGGCCAGGTCAATATGGCCACCAGCCCCACGCGCCAGCCGGGCTCTTCGATCAAGCCGGTCAATTATGTGGCGGCGTTCGAGAAGGGCTGGACGCCCTCCACCCTGATCTGGGATGTGCCCTCGGAGTTCCCGCCCTC
>CAZSPX010000030.1:0-19282 GCA_964608885.1 uncultured Anaerolineaceae bacterium
TCGTGGGCGAAGGCAAGCTCCTGCGCCGGGCCATCGAAGCGGACAAGCTGTTCTCATCCATCATCCTGTGGGGTCCTCCCGGCACAGGAAAGACCACCCTCGCACAGGTGATCGCCAACACCACCCGCAGCCACTTCGTCACCATCTCTGCCATCCTGGCGGGCAAGGCCGAGCTGCGCACCGTTGTGGAGGCTGCCCTGGAGCGCCGCCGCCTGCATAATGAACGCACCATCCTCTTTGTGGATGAGGTTCACCGCTGGAATAAGGCCCAGCAGGATGCCCTCCTCCCCCACGTGGAGAATGGGACGCTGACCCTCATCGGTGCGACGACGGAGAATCCCTACTTCGAGGTCATCAAAGCCCTCAGCTCCCGCTCCCGTGTCTTCCAGCTCCGGAACCTTAACCAGGAGGAGACCGGCCTGCTCATCGACCGCGCCCTGAGCGACCCTGAGCGCGGCTACGGCAATCGCAAGATCGTCCTCGACCCCGAGGCACGGGCCCACCTGATCGAGGTGGCCAGCGGCGATGCCCGCAATGCTCTGAACGCCATTGAGCTGGCTGTGGAATCCACCGCCCCTGAGGCGGATGGCGTGATCCACATCACCCTGGATGTGGCCCAGGAGTCCATCCAGCGCCGCGCCGTGCTCTATGACAAGGACGGCGATGCCCATTACGATACGATCAGCGCCTTCATCAAGTCCGTGCGCGGCTCGGACCCCGACGCTGCCCTGTACTGGCTGGCCAAGATGATCTACGCCGGGGTGTATCCCCGCTTCATCCTGCGCCGCCTTATCGTTCTCGCAGGCGAGGATATCGGCCTGGCGGACCCTATGGGGATCGTGGTGGCCGCCTCCGCCGCCCAGGCATACGATTACATCGGCCTGCCCGAGGGTGTGTATCCCATCGTGGAAGCCACCCTTTATCTCACCACCGCGCCCAAGTCCAACAGCGCCGGGGCGTACTTCAAGGCCATGCAAAAACTGGAGGAGGAAGGCCAGACCACCGTCCCGCGACACCTGATGGACGGAAACCGTGACGCGGCCGCCATGGGTCATGGCAAGGATTATGTCTATCCGCACGAGTTTGAGGACCATTTCATCCCCCAACAATATCTCCCCAAGCGCCTGCTGGGCACCTATTTCTACACCCCCTCCGGCGAAGGCTACGAACAGGCAGTGACGGACCGTCTGGAACGCTGGCGCGAGGCTCAACGAAAGGCCCTGGGCATCACCCGACGCGAAGACCTGCCTGCTCTTTCCGAGGAAACCGTCCAGGAGATGAAACGCCGTATCCGCTGATCCCTGGATTTAGAACGCCAGCTTAAAATATTCTCTGCCCACTTGAAAATATAGAAAATCTGTTCTACAATACTCTCATCCAACTTATTCAGGAGAGAGCAAAAATGGTCAAAAGGAACGTTGTGCACATTGAGATCCCCGCCGCCGACTTGCAGGCCGCGGGCAAGTTCTACCAGGAGCTGTTCGGCTGGGAGATCGAGCACATGCCCGAGATGAACTACACCACCTGGGCCGCAGGACCCGGGGAAGGCGGCGGCTTCAATCCCCTCGGCGAACAGGTCAAGCCCGGGGATATCATGATCTATATCAACAGCGAGGATATCGAGGCAGACCTCAAGAAGGCTGTTGCGCTGGGCGCGAAGATCGTCCAGGAAAAGATGGAAATCCCCAAGATCGGCTGGTTCGGCATATTTGAAGATCCCACGGGGAACCAGATCGCCCTCTATACCAGCATGGATCCCGACTTCAACAAATAGATGATCGACAGCGGGGCCGCGGTGGACTTTTCCAGCCGCGGCCCTGCTTTCCCTCTACTTCTTCCCCGGGAATTTCAGTTCAAAAGGTGGCCTCTGGTTCAGGCGCATCAGAAAGGCCCCCATCTCGTGCACTGCCAGTGCCGTCACCGATCCTGTATCGCATGCCAGCTTCTGGAAGTGGTCCAGTGGCAGGCCCAGGTAGTAGGCCACCGCCATCTTGATCGGGTCGGCATGGAAGACGCAGGCCACCACATCCTGCGGTTTGTGCCGCGCGCAGATGGCGTTCAGCGCTGAGACGATGCGGGTCTGCGTTTGCAGGAAAGTCTCTCCGCCGGGATGTCCCGCCCGCGAGGGAGCATTCTGCACCACCCGCCAGTACTTTGTCCGCGCCACGCGCCGCACGGATAACCCCTCCCACTGCCCGATATCCGATTCGAGCAGGCCCGGGTCCTGGATCACCTCCAGCCCCCGCACGCGTGCGATCGGCCCGGCGGTCTCCTTGGCGCGCTCCAGCGGGCTGGAATAGATAGCCTTAAGGGGCGCTTCTTTGAGGGCCTCTGCCAGCGCCTCAGCCTGCTTCAGCCCGCGCTCGTTCAAATGCACCCCGGGCAGGCGTCCCGCGAACCTGCCCTTCTTCGAATAATCGTTTTCACCGTGACGGATCAATAAGAGTATGGGCATCTTGTCCAGCCTTTGGCTTTTTCAGACACTGCGCGGCAGCTCGAACAGGTCGTTGACGACCCGCATTCGAGGCGCGGGCGGCGGGTAGGCGCGCATGAAGGTCTCGGTCCCCGAATACAGGTTGAAGAAAAATCCCAGGAAGCCGCGCCGCATCTGCCCGCCTCCCTGGCTTGCATGGCAAAGGCTGGCCTCATCTTTTTGCGCCGCCACAGGACGGTAATTGATTCGAGCATGCACGGGGAAATCCACCTCCGCCAGCGATACCAGGTCGATATCCTTGTTGCGGCCCCACCGGCGCGGGTCCTGTCCAAATAGCTTCAGCAGCTTCACCCCCATCTTGAACAGCCCGCGCGGGACGGTGTGGTAGTACAGCGCCCGCGGCTGGAAGGGCTCTCCTGATTCAGGGTGGAAGTCGGGATCCGCGGCCCGCTCGAAGGCGATGACCGTGGCATTATGGATCTGGATATGGTCTGGATGCCGGTATCCGCCGATCGGATCGAAGGTGAGCACCACATCCGGTTTCAGCCGCCGGATATAGTGCACGACCCGGGCAGCCACCTCCTCCGCCGGCCGGTTTACCTGCGCATCCGGGTGCTGGTTATCCGGCGAGCCAGGCATCCCCGAATCCCGGTAGTTAAGGAAGAAGACCTCTGTCAGGCCCAGGTGCCGGGCTGCGCAGCGCAGCTCCGATTCCCGCAGTTCTGCAATGGTGTTGAAGCCTGCCATGTGCTCGGGGTCGACTGTTCCCACCTCGCCGCGGGTCGCGCAGACCAGGAAGACTCTGGCGCCCTGCGAGGCGTAGAACGCCAGTGTGCCTCCCATGCCAAAGGATTCATCGTCCGGGTGTGCCAGCACCGCCAGGATCGTCTTTTGATCTGCCATACTCTCTCCAATAATGCCGGGATAATTTTCAACCCGCCTATGATACTGCAAAACCCGCTGGTCCATTCCCCTGCATTTGTGGGGTCGGCTCTTCTGTCTTGCACAAACCCGGCCCACGGGCTATACTCGGGCAACACAGCACACGAAGACAACAGCCTTCGTGTGTTTCCTTGTCTGCAAGGAGCAGCATATGAAATTCGAAACCCTTGCCATCCACGCTGGTCAGGAGCCTGATCCCAACAACGGCGCTGTGATGACGCCGATCTACCAGACTTCCACCTACGCCCAGGATGGGATCGGTAAGCCCCGCCAGGGCTACGAGTATTCGCGCACCCTCAATCCCACCCGCAAGGCCCTGCAAGACTGCCTCGCAGAGCTCGAGGGCGGGGCCTGGGGGCTGGCGTTCGGCTCGGGCATGGCCGCCACCGACGCGGTGCTGCGGATGCTTGCCAGCGGCGACCATGTGGTCGCCGGGAATGATGTGTACGGTGGAACCTTCCGCCTGTTCGACAAGATCCTCCGCCGCTTCGGCCTGGATTTCACCTTTGCGGATACGACCGATCCTGAGAACCTGGCCGAAGCCCTCAACGCCTCGACGCGCATCGTATGGCTGGAGACACCCACCAATCCTCTGCTGGCCGTTACCGACATCCAGGCCGCCGCCCGGATGGCCCATTCTCACCCCAACCGGCCTCTTCTGGTGGTGGACAACACCTTCGCCACCCCTTACCTCCAGCGTCCGCTGGAATTGGGGGCGGATCTGGTTGTCCACTCCATGACCAAATACCTGGGCGGCCACTCGGATGTGGTTGGCGGCGCGATCGTCGGCCGCGATCCCTCCCTGCTGGAGCGTCTGGCATTCCTCCAAAACGCGATCGGCGCGGTCCCGGGTCCCATGGACTGCTTCCTGGTCCTGCGCGGCATCAAGACCCTTCCCGTGCGTATGGACCGCCACGCCGAGAATGCCGCCCGGATCGTGGACTTCCTGAAGGCCCGGAGTGAGATCAAACGCCTGATCTATCCCTTCGACGAATCCCATCCACATTTCCAGGTCGCCCGCCGCCAGATGAAAAACGGTGGAGGCATGATCTCCTTCATTCTCAAAGGCGGACGCGAGGCGGCTGTGCGGGTGGCCGAAGCCACGCGGCTCTTCACCCTGGCGGAATCGCTGGGAGGCGTGGAATCGCTGGTTGAAGTCCCCGCCGCCATGACCCACCTCTCCACAGCTGGCTCGCCGCTTGAGGTGGACCCCGGCCTGGTGCGCCTTTCAGTGGGGTTGGAAAATTCCGACGACCTCATCGCCGATCTCGAACAGGCGCTGGCAAAGGCCTGATCCCTGTTTTCCCCCTGAAAAAGAGCGGAGCGGACTTTCGTCCGCTCCGTTATTATTTGGCGTGGATCGCCACCAGGGTTACGTCGTCGTCCTGGCTGGCGCCGTTCACGAAGCGTATCAGTGTCTCCAGCATGGTATCGCAGACCTGCTGGGCTGGCAACCCCACCAGCTTGCAGAGCGTCTCCTTGATGCGCTCCAGCCCGAAGGCCTCGCCCTGCGGGTTGCGGCAGTCGGTCAGCCCGTCCGTGTACAGCAACAGGGTGGATCCGGCAGGCAGTACGAGGGCCAGTTTATCCACTACGATGTTCTCCCACATTCCAAGGGACATACCCGGCCCGTGTGGAAGTCGTTCCACCTTGCCATCCGCCGTCAGCAGCAGCGGCGGTTCGTGCCCGGCGCGTGCGTAGAAGAACTCCTTGGTCTCTAGATCGAGCGTGCCGTACAGGGCGGTCACGAACTGGGTGGATTTCTCCAGGCGCGTGACATGGTGATTGACAAGCTGCATCACATCCACGGCATCCGCGGCAATATCCGCCTCGGCCATGATCAACGCATGTGTCCTCGCCATGAACAGCGCCGAGGGGACGCCCTTATCCGCCACATCCCCGATCAGGATGCCGATCTGCACCTCAGTCACCGGGAAGATGTCGTAGAAATCCCCCCCCACCTGCCGGGCGGGAAGGATGCGCGCGCCGAAATCATAATCCCCCACGATGGGAAGTTGGTCCGGCAGGATGCTCAGCTGGATGTCCGCGGCCACCTTCAGCTCGCGCTCCATCCGCTCCTTCTCCACGATCTGTGCCTGCGCGGCCTTCAGCTCATCATAGGCCTTCTGCAGGGCGCGGTTCTTTTCCACCAGGTCGTGGAAGGAGGCCGCATTGGTGGCATCCAGCCGCTGGCTGAGGATCTCCACCATCGAAAAAGCCAGCTGCGGCCAGTCCGCCAGCACCTCGCTGAACTTTTCCCGGCTCATGGTCCAAACCTTCGCCCGGTCACGCACCCGCACGCTCGCCGTGCGCTGTCCTTTCGGCATGATCAGGCTCATCTCCCCCACATACTCGCCGGGACCGCACAGGCGCAGCAGCATTTCATCGGGCGTGTCTGCTGCCAGCACCACCTCCAATGAGCCGCTTTCCACCACGTAAAGGGCTTCCCCCGTGTCCCCTTCCCGGAACAGGAATGTCCCTGGCTCGAACTCATCCAGCGGCAGTTCATCCACGAGCTTCATCAGCTCCTGTTTGGGCAGATTTTTGAAAAGAGGGATCTTGAAGAAAGCCGAATCTTCCATACACGTCACCCGCGCAGGTCCACGGTCTCCTTTCCGGCCAGCTTGTCTTGAATGCGCTGTACAACGGTCTCGAGATGCACTGGTCTGTTCACAAAGTCCAGGTCATCGGTGCGGATGGTCAGCACCGGGCACAGGTCAAAAGCCGCCAGCCACTCGTCGTAGAAGGAATCCAGCAGTCCCAGGTACTCGGGGGATATGCCCGTCTCCATGTTGCGTGCCCGGCGCCGGATACGATTCATCAGCACCTGGACAGGCGCCTTCAAGTAGATCAACAGGTCGGGACGGGGAAGGCTCTCCACCACCAGTTCGAACAGGCGGCGGTAGGCCAGGTAATCGCGTTCGGCCAGGTTCCCCATATGATGCAGGGCGCGTGCGAAAATGTGCGCATCCTCATAGATGCTTCGGTCCAGGATCGCCGAGCGCGCGTCCCGGGCGGCCTCCAGGTATTGCTCTGCACGGTGACCGAGGAAGAAGATCTGCAGGTGAAAGGACCAGGCGTGCATGTCGCTGTAGAAATCGGAGAGGTAGGGATTGTCCGCAACCGATTCATAACCAGTCCACCACGAGAGCCGGTTGCCGATCCGCTCGGTCAATGAGGTCTTGCCCGCGCCGATGTTGCCTGCCACCAGGACCAGATGTTTTGCCATGTCTCTCCTCGGGTATCCCTGTAAGTATAGCAGAAAGCTCCGCCGGCCAACAACTAGAACACTTCCAGCGTCCCTCTTCGCTTGGCTTCCACCTCCACCACTGCGAACAGCAGATAGCCGAGCAGCGCATACATTACTCCGATGCCAATTTCCCCCCACAACAGCGGAGCCACTTCCCGCAGCGGCACACCTGAGATCAATTCCCGGGCCGCCGCGATGCCGCGTGTCAGAGGCAGCGCTGAGGAGATCCACTGCATCCAGGCAGGCAGGTCAGTCACCGGCACGTTCACGCCTGCGAAGATCAGCAGCAGGAAGTAGACCGTGTTGTTCACGAACATCACGTTCACCGTCACCAGGCTCAGGCAGCCCAGCAGCAGCCCCAGCCCGCAGGTGCTGACGGTCGTAATGAGGATCGTTAGTCCCAGTGCGGGCAGAGAGGTATGGGAGAGGTCCAGCCCCAGCAGGATCACCCCCCAGCCGAAGGCGATCATGACTCCCAGCATGCCATCCAGGATATGCATGAACGCCCGCCCGAAAAAGACCATCATGCGGTTGGCCGGCGTCCCGAAGAGGTAGGGCAGTGTGCCTGCATCCCGCTCGCCGCCCACGCTCATGGTCACGCCGAAGATCCCGTTCACCGCCGTGATCTGGATGGCATTGCCGATGATGTAAAAGGCTGCATTCCCCGGGCCCTTGGCATATGTTCCCAGGAACACGAAGAAGAACATCTGCGCCAGGGGCATGAACAGCTTGGAGGTCAGGTACTGGATGGGGCGCAGCCAGTGGAACAGCGCCACATACGAAAGCAGGGTTCCCTGCCAGAACAGGCGCAGGTTGTTGGAAAGACTCCGCATGCCCTACTCCATTCCCAGGGTCGCGTCGGCGCGCGCCTTGTTGAGCATGATCTTCATCAGCCGCGAGGCGATGAACAGGTCGATCAATGAGAACAGGACCATCATGGCCCATGCAAACAGCGTCTGGTTGAGTGGAACGCCTCCCGACGAGGTGGCGTGCAGCGCCACCGCCGCCCAGTAGGGAGGCAGCAGGTACGAGAGCGGCGTGGTCCAGCCCGGCAGCAGTGCGATCGGGAAGAGGAACCCGCCCAGCACAAACACCGGGAACTCCATCGCATTCTGCCAGGCCCGCACATTGGGATTCATCACAAAGATCGGCGCGATGATCAATCCAAAACTGATGAAGGCGAAGATGGACAACGCCACCGATACCAGGAACAGGAACGGCTGTGCGATACCCAGGTCATACCCGAATAACCAGTCCGCGATCAGGTATCCAACCACCATGGAGACAAAGGACTGTATCACATTGGCCAGGTTCTTTCCGAAGACCACCACCTCAAAGGGGATCGGGATGGCCACCAGGCTTTCCAGTGTACCGGTCCACCGTTCCCTGTTGATGCTGTTCCCCGAGATGAACAACAGGCTCGACCATAAGCCCGTCAGCCCCGAGCCGACCACCACAAAAATGGCATACCCCGGGCCCTTGTCCTTGAGCATCCACAAAGCCAGCAGGGCGATCATGACGGGCTGGAGCAGGACCGTGAAGATGACAAAGCTGTCCACCAGCTGGTCGCGGACAGTCATCTCTGCCACCGTCAGGATGGTCCGCCAGTAGCGTACCAGCAGGCGCGCGTTCATGCGCTGCCTCCCACCAGCCGGATGTAGGCATCTTCCAAAGTCGGTTCCCGGACGATCACCCGGCCCACCCGCTGCCCATCCAGTGCCGCCAGGACGTCTGGCACGGCCTCGGCCCCGCGGCGAGTCTGGACGAGCAGCATCTGCTTCTGCCCGCTGTCCTCCACCCCCAGCGAATCCACGAAAGGCAGGGCGCGCAGCCTTTCCAGGCTGCTCTCTGCTGCGCCGAAGGTCTCCACCTCCACCACCGAGAGGTCTGCGACGTGCTGCTTCAATCCCGAAGGCGTGTCCAGCGCGATGATCCGGCCGTGGTTGATCACGCCGATCCGGTCGCACAGCGCGTCGGCCTCGAACATGTAATGAGTGGTCAGCAGGATGGTTTTTCTCTCGCTCTGAAGGTTGAGGATCACGTTCCGGAAGTCCCGCGCGCCCACCGGGTCCAGCCCGATGGTGGGCTCGTCCAGGAACAGGATCTCCGGATCGTGCAGCAGGGTGCGGGCGACGTGTAGGCGCTGCTTCATGCCGCGCGAATACCCCTGTACCTTCTCATCTCCGCGGTCCAGGAGGCCCACCATCTCCAGAAGGTACGGGATGCGCTTCTTCGAGATTTCCGGCTCCACCCCGTAGAGGCTGGCAAAATAGCGCAGGTTGTCGATACCCGAGAGCCGCCAGTACAGTCCGCGTTCTCCACCGAAGATAAAGCCAATGTGCCGGCGTACCTGGGAGGCCTGTTTCACCACGTCCATGCCGCGCACCCGGGCTTCTCCCGCCGTGGGGATCAGCAGCGTGGTCAGCATTTTGACCGTGGTCGTCTTGCCGGCCCCATTTGGCCCCAGCAGGCCGAACAGCTCGCCTTCCTGGATATCGAAGGTCACATCCTCTACCGCTCGTACCTCCTTGGGAACGCGCTTGATGACACCCGTAAAGGTTTTAAAAATACGCTGCAAATGGGATACTTCGATTGCATTCATTCTGGGCCTCTGAGTCGGTCCGCCTGGGAAGGCGGACTTGAAGAAAAATTTTACATCACTTTTGCTTTTTCGCCTCCCGAAATTTGACCCAGTGAAAATCATGCTGGGCTAATGCGCCGCGTGTAGGATAATTACAAGACTCACCTATTGATGCTCACGCATTTTGTATTACAATCGGGCTTCTGGGTACGGGGGCGGAAATAGACCAGAAAAGCTATACGAAAGGATAAAAATGAAACTTCACAAAACTCTTCTTTCCCTCACCCTGCTCCTTGCCTTTTCTCTCAGTGCCTGTGGAGCCTCTACACCCGAGCCTACCCCCACCCTGACCACCGAACAGATCCAGACCGCGGCGGTCAGCACCTTCGCGGCTGATCTCACCCAGACCGCTTTCTATCAGCCCACCCCCACTTTTACCCCCTCGCCCCAGGCGACCAACACCCTGAGCGCAACCTTTGCGGTGGGTACACTGGCGACCGTGGCCGCGACCGTCCCGGTGGGAGTCGTCACCAGCTGCAACAACCTCACGTATGTGAGTGATGTGACCGTGGCAGATAACACTGTCATGACGCCGGGCCAGAGCTTCACGAAGACCTGGCGCGTCCAGAATACCGGCTCCTGCGCCTGGGGCGCCGGCTACAAGTTCAGTCTCATCGGCGGCGATGCCATGGGAGCACAGGCCCTCACCATCACCCAATCGGTCGCGCCCGGCGCTACCTATGAGCTGTCCGTGCCCATGACCGCACCGACCGCGGGCACCGGCTCCATCACCGGTACCTGGCGCATGTCCGACGCCGCCGGCGCCTTCTTCGGCGATAATCTGACTGTTGTGATCCGGCTCAGCACCGGGGGAGGCACGGTCCCCACGGCCACCACAGGCGCCGCCACGGCTGAGCCCACCGCTACTGCCACCACCGGCACGCCTTGAGGCTTGTCCCGAAAACTTCCGGCGGATGACCATGGTCATCCGCCTTTTTTTATCCCCGGGGCGGAATTAAAAAATGCTCCGTTCAGGGTGAGGGGGGCACCCTAAGCGGAGCACTCATATTCTGTCACACTTTTCAATTCCTTGCAAGCCCCTTCGGAAGGGAGAATTCCCCGCTCTGGCACGCCCGGCGCTTTCCACGTACAATCAACGCCTGACAAGGAGCACACAACAACATGGCGAGAAAAAGACCGGTCAATCGCAGCCAGAAAGCCCGTGAAGCCCGGACGCGGCAAAATATTCAATGGTCCGCCCTGGGTGTCCTGGTCCTCGCGGCGGCAGGCATTATCTGGATGCTGGTCTCCCGGCAGATCCAGAGTTCTCCCGAAACCATCAAGCCGCTTCAATTCGATTCCCCGCCTCCCATGAGCATTGACGTGAATAAACAATATTTTGCCACTGTCAACATGGCCACGGGCGGGAAGTTTGTCATCCAGCTCTTCCCCGACAAGGCTCCCCTCACCGTCAACAACTTCGTCTTCCTGGCGCGCCAGGGATTCTACAACGGGGTCACCTTCCATCGGGTGTTGGAGGGCTTCATGGCGCAGACCGGCGACCCTACCGGCACGGGTATGGGCGGGCCGGGCTATAAGTTCGCCAATGAGGACAGCGACCTGACCTTTGACAAGCCTGGAGTGGTCGCCATGGCCAATTCCGGTCGTGACACCAACGGCAGCCAGTTCTTCATCACCTTCTCCCCGCAGGAGCGCCTCAACGGCGATTACACGATCTTCGGCCAGGTCATCGAGGGGATGGATGTGGTCAACGGGATCACCCGTCGCGATCCCGATCAAAAACCGGGCTTTGCAGGTGACGTGATCCTCATGATCTCCATCGAGGAGAAATGATGTCTCCTCGTCCTGCGGCGTCGCCAGATTGAGAAATGTGACCCGCCTTTAATCCTCTCGTAACCCTCGAGTGCTATAATTAATTATCACCAAGGAGCCGGAACCATGGCCACGAACAAGAATGAACAGGAACCCAGACGCAAGAAGCTCGTCCCCGAAGAGGCCCGTGAGCATTATCGCCAGGCTCGCCAGGAGATGCGCGCTTCCATCCGCACACTGCTGCCGGAAGGCTTCATCGAGCACCGCCGCAGCGCCCGCCGGGAAATGCTCCTGGCGTGGCGCAGCCTGATCGATGCCGCCCTCAAGCGCATGGACGAGACCGAATAGATTTTCCGTTTCCCCGGAAAAGAAAAGTCATCGCGGGTCGGTGATCCCGGGCCGCGATGACTTTATTTTTAAGGCCCCTCTCCCCGCCGTCCGAGCAGTACCCAGACCAGCGTGAGGGCCGCCAGTCCCATCAGGATCCATCCAAATGGGGTCTGGCCAGCCTGGTATAGCGTCATACCGCCAAAGAGCAGCGCCGCGAAGATCACCCCGCCCGTGAGACGGTCCACCGCCCGGCTGAGCCGTTTCACATCCCGGCTGACCTGGGGGGATTGAATGATGAAGCCTCCCGATTCGGCCTGCGCCAGGACGCGGCTTGCCTGGGTTGGGAGTGCAATCAATAATTTGGCAGCCTCCCCCAGTTGATTCAGGATATTGTCCAGGCTCAGCGCCTCGGAGGCCTCCTGCGCCACTAGCTTGCGCGCGTAGGGCTCGAGCATCTCCCAAAGGTTAAAATCCGGGTCCAGCCCCGTGCACATCCCGGAAAGGATCCCAATGCAGCGTCCCAGCATCAACAGGTTGTTGGGGACCTGGAAGGGCGTATTAACCATCACATCCCGCATGCGGTGCCCGAGCTCGCGCATCTCGGAAGGCCGTACACTGCGCAGCTCGCGCATGGACATGCCCCAGAAGCGGTCGAAGATCGCCGCCGAGGCTTCCTCCAGCTCCCGGGTATCCGCCGCAGGCAGCAGGAAGCCGAGAGTCTTGTAGGATCGGATCATTCGCCCGGCATCCCGCGTTCCCACCGCTACAAGCGTCTCTCGCAGGGCCGTGCGCAGGTCCTCCGGGACATGTCCCACCATGCCGAAATCCACGAAGGTCAGCTTCCAGCGCGGCCGCTTGTAAGGTTTGCCTGCTTTCGTGAGCACCGGCGTAACAAAGAGATTCCCGGGGTGGGGGTCGGCATGGAAGAAGCCATCGTCGAAGATCTGTTTCAGGTAGGTATCCAGGAGCCGGCGTGCCACCTCCGCCCGGTCGATCCCCGCCGCGCTGATCCCCTCGTAATCGGTGATCTTGATCGCGTACACATCCTCCAGGGTGAGTACGCGCAGCGTGGTCAGTCCCCGCACGGTGCGCGGGACATGCACTCCCGGGATATCCCTGAAGTTTTCCCAAAAGGCTTCCGCGTTCCCGGCCTCTTTCAGGTAATCGATCTCCTCATGCACAGTAGCTGAAAATTCCCTGAGCAGCGCAGGCACATCCGCATGCTCGCGGATGGGACGGTAGCGCATGGCCCATTTCCCCACCCTTTGCAGCGCGGAAAGATCCACCTCCACGACCGAGGCGATGTGCGGTCGTTGGATCTTGACCACCACATCCCGAAACCCGGGCGCGCCAGCCTCCTCCCCCTCCGCGGCGGCACGCAGACGGGCGCGATGCACCTGCCCCAGCGAGGCTGCCGCTAAAGGCTGCTCCTCGAACCACTCGAACTTTTCGTCCAGGGAACCCCCCAGCTCGGTTTCCGCCAGCCGCTGGATCTCTTCAAATCTCTCCGCCGGAACTTCATCCTGCAGCCCCGAGAGAGGCTCGGTCACCTCCGGCGGGAGCACATCCAGGCGCGAGGAGAGGAACTGCCCCACCTTGATCATCACCCCGCCCATCCGGATGGCGAGCTCGCGGAAGCGGACCGCCTCGCGGCCCAGCCTTTCCGGGCGTGTACGCCGGACAAGGGGCCGCAGGAACAGAGCCCGCACGATGACCTCCCAGAAAATGAACCGGCCGATCACCCCCGCAAAGAAAATCAGGATTCTCAGGTAACGTCCACGCAGGTCCGTTGATCTCATGTTTGCTCCCGGTGGGATTCTATCACCCGGGCGTTGTAATCGACTCTCATTCCCCGCAGAGAACCAGCATTAGAGGTCGCTGAGAGTTTGGAACCCGTAGGGAAGCCGTACTGGACAGATCCTGCCGGGCCGTTAAAATGGCGGCTTCGTCATTGCTCTGCCGCTCATAGGCACGGAGCAACCCTTTCAATGGGGGCGCTGCCGGGAGAGGGCCATCCGCTGGTTGGAATGAAGTTGGATGCAAGGCAGTGCCTCTTTGACCCCGGAAAGGAGTGTGAATGCTCGCACGTCGTCAGATCCAAGTTGGAAAGTGTTATGTGAACGAAAACAACCGCAGCGCACGCGAGATTGTCAGCATGGACCGCCAGACGGTGGTCTACAGCCACTATGACCTGGATTCCGGCCGGCTGTGTGGTTCACCCAACCAGAGCTGCAATCGGTCTGAGATCCTCCACTGGGCGGACCGCGAGGCCACCCGCCGGGAAGCCGGTTCCCTGAAACGCCATGAGCGTGAGTCTCTCTTCCGCAGGGAACCAGCCTCCACCAGCCAGCCTCCCCACCTGGATGACTCCCTCACAATCCTCGAGGATGACTTTCGCCGCATGAGTTTCATGCGCTAGCCTTAAACAAAGAGGCTCCCGTGGGCTATCGCGCGGGAGCCTCTTTCAATCTTCCGGGGGACATAAAATTGGCTTCGGCCGCCGGCCGAAATCTGGGTCTCTTCGGATGATCGCTGTATGGACGAGTGTTTTCTTTCCCCCTCCGGGAAGGCAGCTCGCCTGGCCGGTTGAAGCCGGCGGGATCGGGCTGCCCCGGAAGCGCGGCTGCGGGCCCGCGCTAATAATCTTGTTCTGCCCCCACCCCGTACAAGTGGAAACCCTCCACACGGTGATGGTGATGTTCCTCGTTGTGCCTTCCCACGCCGTAGAGGTGGAAGTGTTTCGGTGTATGTCTGGGTTGGTGTTCGGGGTCGTACCACGGCAGATCCGTATGCTCCCTGTCGTGATCTTTCCGCTCACGATCCTGGTCTCGTTCCTGGTATCTCATTTTTCTCCTTTCAATGGATTGAATATCCTGCGCTCTTCCTAACCGCCGCCCGCCTTCCGTCCGGCAGGCCTCTGGTGAGTTATCCCTTCGCATCGCGCCTGAAGGGCCCATTTGATTAACGGGAAGAGGCTGCAATTGTTACTATTCTCGAAGGGGGCGGCTCATTTGCTCAGCACATAAAGCCCCGGCTCTCACGCCCGGGGCTTGTTGATTCCTGCGGCTCTTCGGGACTCTCAGGGCTGGACGGCTTTTTGCGCCGCCTTGACGCTCGAGGCCACTTTTCCGAGTTGGTCTGCGATCCGCTCGCGACCCTGTTCCTGCAGGCTGTTGGCTGTATCCTTCGCGCTTCTGCCCAGCTTGCGTGAACGGGTGGCGGTATGCTTCACCGCCTTGCGCACGCTTCCAAAAGCCCTGTTGCGCAGCTCCCGGGAGTTGTTCTGGATCTGCTTGCGGGTCTCTTTTCCCGAACGCGGGGCATACAGCATCATGGCGCCCGCTCCCACCAGCGTCCCGAAAAGGATCGCCCCGACCACAGGCAGGATATACCGGCCTGTGCGGAGGTCTGTTTCGCTTGATTGGTACATGGCTTCTCCTTCCATTGGATCAATGTCCATCCTGGTCCGGCCTGGAAGGGAAGACAATTCTCAGGCGCGCCGGGACGGCTTCGTCCTGATTAACGGCACCCCCCGGCAGGCGTTACACACGGGCTCAGGAGCCATGCAGCGGGTGGAGGATCTCCTCGTCTGCCTGGTCAGCTTCCGCGAAGATACGCTTGACCTCTTCCTTCATTTCCGGGGTGGCGGTGGGTGTTAAGCTGATGAATTTGACCAGGTCCCGCGCCTGGCGCAGCAGGTCCTTCACTTTGGCAATATATGACAGATCGTTGCGCCCCAGCTCGGCCGGGAGCGGCACTTCGCGCGCCTGCTGGATCAGTTCATGAGCGCGGCGCAGTCGTTCTGCCGCAGGGATCAGTTTGGCCATGGTTTTTCCTTTCCCTGAGAACTCCTGTTAAAGGCTATTATTCGCCGATGACCATCCACCAGCCGGAGCCGCCTGGATCATCATTGTTTTGCCACGCGTTCCAGATGCCTGCCTCCCCCTCCCAGGGAGCGGTTTCCCGCCTCCCGGTCTGCGGGTCATTATAGTGGATGATGACCGTCCCCTCCTCACCAGCTCTCATCGAAAGTCCGTTCACAACCACGAAATGCGCCGTGGCCTCCGGGTCCTCCAGGCGCGTGCGGACGTCGATAATGACCGGCATCCCTTCCTCGAGTCTGCGTGCCAGCAGCGCCAGCCCCTGGTTGGAGGTCAATACCCTGCCGCTCAAGATCGACCCGCCATAGTGACGCGCGATCTTCACCATGTTCACCGGGCTGGTATAGGGAATTTTATCCTCGGTAAAGTATCCCTGGGCTTTTGCATAGGCTATGACGGTTTCCTCCGTGAGGGGCGACTTTGGGTGGATGAAATTGTATGTCATGACAATGGCTGCTTCCCCGCAGGAGGTCACCCGGGCTTGTTTGAGCGGCGGCACATCCAGCAGTAGCGGTTCCTTCTGAAGCCTTTGCCCGAGCGAATCCTCATCCGCCCGCGCGATGGCTGAATAGACCGGCGAGCTGATCCCGATCAATGCCAGCAGTAGGAAGGCGGCAATGGCAAGTTTTTTTATCATGGGAAAAGCAAGGATCGTCCTGCAGACGTCCTTCCAGGGGGTTTAACGCTTGGAAATACCGGCTGTTATTACGAGAAGATAAGGGAAGCTTAGGGCGGCGGGATGGCCAGCCACCAGCCCGAGCCGCCGGGGTCGCCGTTGTTCTGCCAGGCGTTCCAGACCCCCTCGTTCCCCTCCCAGCGCCGCACCCAGTTCTTGTTTGAAAGCGGGTCATTGTAATGGACCATCACCGCATTGCCTTTGGCCGGGTCCGCCGAGATCCCTGTCACCAGGATAAAATGCGGCGGTGAAGCCGGGTCATACATCCGCGCCAGCACATCGATGATGACCGGCTCGCCCTCCCGGAGCTGCTCCACCAGTACCCTCAGTCCCTCTTCCTTGCTGGTTACATTTCCGGTGCGCAATCCCCCGGCATAGTGGGAGGCTATATTGACCATGTTCTCGGGGCTGGTGAACGGCCAGCGCCGCTCCGTGAACCAGCCCTCCTGTTCGGCAAATTCGATTACCTCCGCTTCCTGTATGGGAGTCTCCGGATTGGCGTAGTTGTAGGCCATCGTGATGACCGCCTCCCCGCAGGAGGTGTAGCGTGATTGCAGCAGTGTCTTGACCTTGAGCAGACGCGGGAAATTCGGCCCTTGAAGCGTGGGCGTGGGGGTACGTTCGCCGATGAGAGCCGGCTCAGGTAGGCGTGCCGCGGCCATCCCTGCCAGGCTCAAAAACGCCAGGCAGCCAAGCAGGGTTCTCCGCACAAACAGCCGCAGGGTCATGATTTCGGCGGAATTCAGTCCCTAGATCCCGGCATTGCTCAGTGTTGTCAGAACCTGCGAGAGCAGCGTGGTCAGGGTGGGATGCGAGACTTGCAGGTGATCGATGGATTCCTCCAGCGAGTCGATCAGCGAGGGGTCTGAAGCCTGGCTGCCCTCCGCATCCAGCCGGTCCAGCAGGTCCCGGATGTCCATATCCAGGTGCTGCAGCAGGTCCCGGCCCTTATCGTCCAGCGAGTGGGTTTCCTCGATCTCATCGTGGAGCCTTTCCAGCAGATCACGAAGCTCGGTATCTTCCATCGGAGCGCCTCCTCATCTGATATAGTCTCCGCGATTATTATACTGAATTTTGGAGGTTATCAAATTAAAAGGAATATAAAACCCGGCCGGTCTTGAGGGACCGGCCGGGTTGTCCGTGATCGCTCTAGCACTCGCTGAATCCGCAGGCGTAGCACTTGCGGCAGCCCTCCTCGTTCACCACCGCCGCCTCACCGCATTCCGGGCACAGGTCTCCGATGCGCAGGGGAACCTGCCGCGCGGCCGCATCTGCTTCCGCTTCCAGCCGGTGGCCTCCGTTCCCGTTGGATTTCTCATGCCCGGCCTCCTGGCTGGAACGCCCCTCTTTTTCCCGCAGATATAGGTCCAGCACCTGCCCCACCCCGTCCGGCAGGGAGCGCACGCGGTTGGGACCAAACCCCAGCGATCGCCCGCCGCCGATCCCGGCAAGCTGCCGCACCACCTCCTGCAGCCTCTCCGAGGGGACCACAGGGCCCGCGATCCGCAGGATGTAAGAGATCAACCGGCCGATCGCCTCCGAGACGGCGGCCGTCTCGGAGCCTGCCTTGGCGGTGTTGATGAAGACCTCGAAAGGCTCCGTCCCGCCGTTCTCGTTGATGGTGATAAAGGCCTTGCCGAGCGGCGTGTCCACGTGGAACGTACGCCCGGTGAGCGAGCGCGGCCGGGGCTTCTTGGTGTCGTGCCAGATCGAAGGCTGGATTGCCGCCGCTGGGGCCTGCGGGGCCTGTTTCTTCTCCACCGTTGCCTGCGTTTCCAGGACCACCTTATCTCGTGAGCCCGTCACATAGACGGTGATACCCTTGGCTCCCAGTTCCCAGGCCAGCATATAGGCTTTGGCCACGTCATCCACGCTGGCATCCGCATGGAAGTTGACCGTCTTGGACAGGGAGTTATCCACGAAGGCCTGCAGGGCAGCCTGCATCCGGACATGTTCCTCGGCAGTGATATCCGCCGATACCGCGAAGATCGAGCGCACATCTTCCGGGATCTCCGTAACATTCCGGCAGGTCCCGTCACGCATCACGTGCTCCACCACCTCCTGGCGCTTCTCCTCCCCCAATCCCAACTTCCGCAGGGCCTCATCGAAGCGCGGGCTGGCATAATTCAGTTTCAGGTCCTTGCCGTTGTCATTGACGTGACGGATATAGGCCAGTGCAAAGACCGGCTCGCAGCCGTAGCCTTCGCATCCCGCCACTGTGGCAATGGTCCCGGTCGGCGCGACCGTGGTCTGCGCCGCGTTGCGGATACCGTGATGGCGAATGCCCTCCACCACGCTTTCCCAATCCAGCGCCGGGCGGCCCCAGTCATGCGAGTAGGGCGTCATCGGTAGAGGCGCCTGCCAGGTCATGTTGTCCATGTCATAGATCGACCCTTCGATGGCCGGGAAGGGGCCACGCTTCTCCGCCAGTGCAATGCTGGTCTGCATGCTGTGGTAGCGGACGAATTCCATCACCTGTGCGCCGAACTCCTGGCCTTCCTCGGAACCGTAGCGCACACCCGCATGGTACATCAGGTCTGCCAGGCCCATGATCCCCAGCCCGATCCGGCGCGCCCGGTGGGCAGCTTCCTTGAGCTGCGCGACCGCCGGGACATAGGCATTGGCCTCCACCACGTCGTCCAGGAAGCGCGTCGCCGTGACCACGCTCTCCCGCAGCAGTTCCCAATCTACGCTGCCGTCCGGACCGCAGTGTTCATTCAGGTTGACAGATCCCAGGCAGCAGTTCTCATAAGGTCCCAGCCACTGCTCTCCGCAGGGGTTTGTGGCCTCCAGCGGATAGAGATGCGGCACCGGGTTGCCGCGGTTGGCCGCATCCAGGAACAGCACACCCGGCTCTCCGTTGTGGTGCGCTTGCTTGACGATCTTGTCGAACAGCTCGCGGGCGCGCACCTTCTTGTATGTGCGAATGGGGATCCCGGCGGCTTCCGCCTGTTCCAGTGTTCCGCTGAATTGGCGGTACTTCATCTCGTGTACATCCGGGAAGCGCAGCTCCCACTCCCCGTCCTCCTTCACGGCGCGCATAAAGGCGTCCGTGATCCCCACAGAGATATTAAAGTTGGTGATCTGGTTCTCATCGGTCTTGCAGGTGATGAACTCCTCCACGTCCGGGTGATCCACGCGCAGCACGCCCATGTTCGCGCCGCGCCGCGTGCCGCCCTGGGCGATCTCGCCGAAGGCATGGTCATACACCCGCAGGAAACCGACCGGACCCGTGGCCTGTCCCGCCGATGACTTTACCAGCGCCCCGTGATGTCGCAGCCGCGAGAAGGAGAAACCGTTGCCGCCGCCCGTCTGCTGGATCAGCGCCGCGTGCCGCAGGGTGTGCACGCTGCCC
>CAZSPX010000031.1:0-19261 GCA_964608885.1 uncultured Anaerolineaceae bacterium
CAGGGCTTTCATCTCACTTCAGGATGCCGGGCCGCAGCAGCTCCGCGAGTTGCTCCAGCCCGTCCACCAGGCGCGGCCCGGGGCGGCTGATCAGGTTGTCGTCGATGGGCAGGATCTGACCCGACTGCACCGCGTAGATCGACTCCCAGCCGGGGCGGGCCTGCACCTCTTCGGCGGTGGTCCCCCAGTTGGAGTCGCCGAGCAGGATGAAGGAGGGGTTCGCCACCACGATCTGCTCCAGGCTCATCTGCGGGTAGGGGTCGCTCAGCTCGTGGGCGATGTTGTATCCGCCGGCGCGGGCGATCAGCAGGTCGCCGAAGCTGCCCGGCCCGTAGGTGTAGGGTTTGGAGGGGTCGGTCGCGTCGATCTCATAGAACACCGAGAAGCGCGAGCTGAGCGGCATGATCCGGTCATCCACCTTCTGCACGCGGCTCTTCAGCGACTCGACCAGCGGGGCGGCGTCATGGCCGGTCAGTCCCGCCACGGTCACAAGGTTGGCGTACATTTCCTCCAGGGTCTTCGGGTTCTTGAGGTAGAAGACCGTCAGCCCCAGGTCTTCCAGCTGCTTGACGAACTCGGGCGAGTTGATCTCCGCCGCCAGCACCAGGTCGGGCTTGAGGGCCACGATCGCCTCGGCGCTGTACTGTCCCATCGAGCCGCCCACGCTGGGGAGGTGCTTGGCCTCGGGCGGGTAATCGGAGAACTCGTCCCGGCCAACGGTCTGCGCCCCGGCCCCCACGGCAAAAAGGATCTCGGTGTTGGAGGGAGCCAGGGAAACGACCCTCTTCGCCGGGCCGTCCTTCAGGACGATCGAACGGTCGAGGCCGTCCACGAAACCGGGCAGGGTGACCTGCTTCGGCTCCTGGGCGCAGGCTGTCAGGACGAGGCTGAAGGCAAGGAAGAGGATGAGGATCTTGCGGGACATGGTGGCTCCTTTGAATGAAAAACCCCTGTCAGCGTGACAGGGGGAGGCAGGAGAGGCAATGCGTGCAGGCCGTCCTCCACCTCCTTTCCACGAGAGTGTGGCAGAACCGGCTGAGGCGGGCGACCTGGCTCGTTCCGACCCGCGGGGGCGGAACTTACAGTTGCGGGACAGCGCCGGATTCACACCGGCTTCGCCGCTTTCAGCCTGTTCGATTGTGATGCGATTGTACCACCCTCCGGACAGGTGGCAGCGATCTCACTCGCTGCCGAGCGCCTCCTTTGCGAGGGCATGGATCAGGCCGCGGAATGCCAGCTTATGCAAGGGATATGAGGCGTACCAGTACAGGAAGCCCGGAAGCCCGAAGGGCGCGAAGTAGCCGGTCTGCGAGAGACGCGCCTCTGTCCCCTCCGGCCGGACCTGCCACTCGATCCAGCCCGCGCCCGGGGATCCCAGCTCTGCGTGCAGGAGCAATCGCCTGCCCGGCTCCTCCGCCTCCACCCGGTAGATATCCGTGGGGTGCCTGCCTTTGGCCTCTGCTGGCTTCGGGAAGAGCGCATCCACCCGGGCGCGGAAGCGCCACAGCCCCCTGGCGTACAGCCACTCATGGTCGCGGGCAAGGCGCGAGACCGTGCTGAAGACCCTTTCCGGCGAGGCCTCCACGTGCAGGTTGCGGTGACTGATGAAGAACCCTTCATGCCGCATCTCGACCGCCGCACTCCCCGAGTCCCTCCACATCGGCTGGACGGAGCCGGGGTGCAGTAGCCCCAGCGAATCCCGGACCGCCTGCTTGTAGGGGACCAGGTCCACACTGGGGAAGACCCGCCGGGCAGAGGGCTCCTGTACGCGGCTGTCGCTGCGCAGCCCATCGATCAGCGCGTACGCGATGCGAGACGGCACGGGCGAGGTCAGTCCGATGCCGAAGGCCATGAACCAGAGCGGGATATACGGGAAGGTGATCATGCGGCGGTTCAGACCGCGCAGCCGGGCGTATTCTAGCATCAGATCGGAGTAGCTCATGACCTCCGGCCCCCCAATCTCGAAGACCCCGCCGCGCCCGCCCGGGTTCTCCAGCGCGGCGGTCAGGTAATCCAGGACATTGGAGGCGGCGATCGGCTGCGACCAGTTCTTCATCCAGCCCGGCCCCGGCACGATCGGGAACAGCTCCGTCATGAAGCGGATCATCTCGAAGGAAATGCTGCCCGGGCCCACAATGACCCCCGCCCGGAACTCCGTCACGGGCACAGGACCGGAACGCAGCGCCTCCCCGGTCTCGATGCGCGAGCGCAGGTGTGCGGCGATGCGCGTCTTCGGGTCTGCCAGGCCGCCCAGGTAGATGATGTGCTCAACGCCCGCGGCCGCGGCGGCCTTTGCAAAATTCCGCGCCCCTTCCAGCTCGAGGGTGGTGTACCCGTGCCCGCTGGACATGTTATGGATCAGGTAATAGGCTGTCCAGACGCCTTCCAGCGCCTTCTCCAGGCTGCTCTCCTCCCTCAGCTCGCCCTGTACGATCTCCACCTCCGCGGACCAGGGCCTGCCGTGCAGCGCTTCCGGCCTGCGCACCATGCAGCGGACGCGGCAGCCCTGCTCCAGCAGGCGCGGCACAAGGCGGCTGGCGATATAACCAGTGGCACCGGTCACGAGGACCAATTTACCGCTCATTCAGTTCCAGATCGGAAACCATCTAATATATTTGTTGAAGACTAATAGGAGTGTTCGAGAACGCGTGCCCGCGAGGCGATGCGGCGGGTCAGCCCGTCGAAGATGAACTTGTGGAAGGGCCACATGGCATACCAGTACAGCGTCCCGAAGAGGCCGCGCGGGGCGAAGTAAGCAGTGGTGGTGAGAGCGGTTTTCTCCCCCTCCGCAGGCTCGGAGCGAAATTCCAACCAGGCTTTCCCGGGAAGCTTCATCTCTGCCCGCAGCCGCAGCAGGTGATCAGGTTCCACCGATTCGACCCGCCAGAAGTCCAGCGCCTCGCCCGCACGGATGTCGTCGGGGTGACGCCGGCCGCGCCGCAGGCCCACCCCGCCAATGAGCTTATCGAGCCAGCCGCGGATGCCCCAGGCCCAATCCATATAGAGCCAGCCGCGCGTCCCGCCGATCCCGGTAAAGGCGCGGAACACCTTCTGGCGATCCACGTCGAGGATCACTCCCCGGCGCTCGATGAACATACCCTCCTCGACCTTCAGTTCATAGGGTTTGACGTCGCCTGTCTCGCTGACCAGCGCGTCCGACCAGGAGGTCTCCACGTTGTCGCGCTGGATGCGTCCCAACGCCAGGTGGACCGCCGTGCGGAAGTCCAGGGGGTGGATGCCCGGGAAGAGCTTGCGGGCGGCCGGATCGTGCACCACCAGATCGGACCTTAGCCCTTCGATCAGCGGCAGTACCACCCGCCAGTGGATGGGCGTGACCATGTGCACCCAGTAGGCCGAAAGACGCGGTGCATAGAACGGCGTGCGGATCAGCGAGCGCTTGAGCCCGCGCTCCTTCGCATATTCCAGCAGCATATCGGCGTAGGTGAGCTGGGTCTCGCCGCCGATCTCGATCACCCGGCCAATGGATTCGGGCTGGTCCAGCGCCGCCTGAAGGTAGGCGAGGACATCCCGGATGGCGATGGGCTGGGCGCGGGAGAAGAACCAGGCCGGGCAGGTAAGCACCGGCTCGCGCTCGGTCAGGTAACGGATCATCTCGAACAACACCGAACCCGAGCCGACGATCATGCCTGCCCGGAACTCGGTGACCGGCACGTGGCTGTAGCGCAGCAGATAGCCTGTCTCATGCCGCGAGCGCAGATAAGGCGAGAGGTCCGTGGTGGGATTGACCAGCTCGCCCAGGTAAATGATTCGTTGAATGTCGGCGTTTTCGGCAGAGGCGGCGAAGTTACGCGCCACGGCCAGGTCGCGCAGGGCATCACCCCGGCCGCCCTGCTTCCCGTGGATGAGATAATAAGCCGCCGATACGCCCTGCATGGCCTCATCCAGGCTGTTGATGACCAGCGCGTCGCCGCCCACCACCTCCACCTGCCTGCGCCAGGCAAAGCCCTCCAACCGGCGGGGATCGCGTGCCAGGCAGCGGACACGGTAGCCTGCCTCCAGCAGCCTGGGAACCAGCCGGCCGCCCACATAACCGGTCGCCCCGGTCACGAGGATGAGTTTTGGATCCGCCATGTTCAGGTATTTTCCTCCGCCTGATATTATATGCTATGATAAACAGCAACCATGCAGGCTTCAACCCGTCCCGCGTTGGAACAGATGCAGGAGCATCTCACGGCAGGCCTGCCGTTGTTTTGGATCGCCATTTTCTTCATTGCCGGGACCGGGCTGGCCGCCTGGCTGAATCTCCCGCTCTGGGCCTGGGCTTTGCTGGCCGCCGCAGTGCTGGGGGCCGTCCTCCCGCTGCGGCGCTTTGCCCGCAGTGACCGTCCCTCCCCCTTCCCTCCTTCGCTGATCGCCCTCTACTGTGGAGCCCTCTTCCTGGGGGCCGCGCGGTACCAGCTGGCCCAGCCCCGCCTGGAGGCCTTTGATATCGCCTCCTTCAATGACCGCCAGTATGAGCTGCTTGTGACGGGCTGGGTGACGGAGATGCCTGACCGCCGGGATACGTACACCAATCTGCGCCTGCGCGTGGAGGCGGTGGATACCGGCGATGGAGACCTGCCCGCCCGCGGACTGATCCTTGCGCGCGTGGGGGAGAACGAGGTCTTCCATTACGGGCAGCTTCTGCGGCTGCGCGGCCTGTTGAAGACGCCGCCGGAGGATGAGGACTTCTCCTACCGGGATTACCTCGCCGCACGCGGCATCCTGGCCTACATGCCCTCGACCGAGGTCACGCTTCTTCCCGGCGAGAGGGGCAACCCCTTCAGCGCCTTCCTTTACCGCCTCAAGGAGACCGCCCTCTCGCGTGTTTACCGCCTCTTTCCGGACCCCGAAGCCTCGCTGGTGGCTGGCATCCTGCTGGGCGTGGATTCCGGCCTGACGCGCGCCCTGCAGAACGCCTTCAAGGACACCGGAACCGCGCACATCATCGCCATTTCAGGCTTTAACATTGCCATTATCTCGGGGGTCCTGATGAGGCTGTTCGGGCGCTGGCTGGGAGCCTGGCGCGGCGGTCTGCTGGCCATGCTGGGCGTAGGCTTTTACACCCTGCTGGTCGGGGGCGGGCCTTCCGTGGTGCGCGCCGCGTTGATGGGCCTGCTGGGCTTCTTTGCCATGCAGGTCGGCAGGCGCAACCTGGGCCTGAACACGCTTGCGGTCGTGGCCCTGATCATGACCGCTGTGAATCCCCTGCTGCCTGCGGATGTGGGCTTCCAGCTCTCCTTCCTGGCCACGCTCGGGCTCATCCTGTATGCCGGGCCGCTTGCGGACCTGGCCGGCCGGCTGCTCTCCGCACTGCGCCTCCCGGCGGATGTCATCCGGCAGATCCTGCCTCCTCTCTCTGATTTTGTCCTCCTTACCCTTGCGGCGCAGGTCGCCACCCTTCCCATCATGGCCTATCACTTCAAACGCATCTCCCTGGTCTCGCTGATCGCCAATCCGTTCATCCTGCCGGCCCAGCCCCTCATCATGATCGTGGGCGGCTTGGCGCTGTTCTTCAGCCTGTTCGTGTTCCCGCTCGGGCAGGTGGCAGCCTGGATGGCATGGCCGTTCGTGGAATACACCATCCGCTCGGTGGAGCTTTTTGACCGGCTGCCCGGCGGCACGCTTTACCTGGGGAACGCCTCGCCCTGGCTGGTGGGCGTGGTCTATCTCCTGCTCTTCGGGGTCACCCTGGCCTGGCCGGGTCTGAAAGGGACCCGGGAGGCCTTGAAAGCCCGCCTCGGGAACATCTCACTGGCCGCGGTGCTCACCGCCCTGCTGGCGCTCATGCTGCTGGTCTGGCGCTCCGTTGCGGCCCTGCCGGACGGGAATCTGCACCTCACCTTCCTGAGCGTTGGCTCGGCGGACGCAGTCCTCATCCAGACCCCCTCCGGCCGCACGGTCCTGGTCAATGGCGGTCCGAGCGCTTCCGAGCTCTCGGATGACCTGGGCAGGAGACTGCCGGTCTTCCGCCGTAAACTGGATTGGCTGGTGATCGGCTCGACCGCTGAAAACCAGGTCGCGGCCCTGCCGCGCATCCTGGAGCGGTACCCTCCGCAGCGTGTGTTGTGGAGCGGGAACGTGGATGCATCCTTCTCCTCCCGGCAGTTGGATACGCTGCTTGCAGAAGGCGGCATCCCCATCGTCAATGCCGAGCCAGGCCAGCGCCTGGAGTTGGGAGATGAGGCCTTCCTGGAAGTGAAGACGGTCGGGCCGCGCGGCAGTGTGCTCCTGCTTGAGTGGCGCGATTTCCGGGCCCTGCTGCCTGTGGGCATGAGCGCCAAGACGCTCGAGGAGCTGGAATACGGGAATGCGATCGGCCCCGTGGACGTGCTGCTCCTGGCCGATTCGGGGTACTTTGCCACCAACAGCGTGGACTGGGTGGACAACCTGCACCCGCAGCTTGCTGTGTTGAGTGTGGCCCCCGGCGACCCGGATGGACTGCCCGACCCGGAGGCCTTGGATTCTGTGGGCGGTTATCCCCTGCTGCGGACCGACCGGAATGGTTGGATCGAGGTCTCCACCGACGGAACGGAAATGCGCGTGGAGGTCGAGAGGGCGGATCCCTCACCATGAGCTTCCTGAACCCTGCCCTCCTCGCCACCATCCTTGAGGGTTATAGGCTCCCGCCGCGCGGGACGCATGGCATCACCCATTGGGCGCGAGTGCTTGAGAACGGCCGCAAGCTCGCGGAGCAGACCGGTGCCGACCTGCAGGTGGTGGAGCTGTTTGCCGTCTTCCATGATTCCCGCCGCATGAACGAAGCCCGCGATCATGGACATGGGAAGCGCGGCTCGCAGCTGGCACGGGAGCTTCGCGGCAGGGCCTTTGACCTGGATGACGGCCGCTTTGCGCTGCTGGAATATGCCTGTGATGAGCACACCTCGGGTCTGACCGCCGCGGACCGCAGCGTGCAGGTCTGTTGGGACTCGGACCGTCTCGACCTGCTGCGTGTGGGCATCCGTCCGCACCCCCGCCTGCTCTGCACCGAGGCCGCCCAGGATCCCGGCGTGCTGGACTGGGCGAATGAACGCGCCAGCGTCCGGTTTGTCCCGGCCCTCATTGAGGAGGAGTGGGGACTGGACGGTGCAGGGCCGACCCAATGGACCAGACCATGAAACAATTTCGCAATCCCCCCGATGTCCCCGTTCCCGGTGCGGCGTATACCCACCAGATCGAGATCCCGCCCGGCGAGCGCCTGCTGGTCCTCTCCGGCCAGGTGGGGCGCCGTGCGGATGGCTCGATCCCCCCGGACGCCGCCGGTCAATTGGGGACAGCCTTTGAGAACCTCCATCGCAACCTGCAGGCTGCCAGCATGGATATGAATGATATTGTGAAGCTGACCTTCTTCATCGTGGGTGAGATGCCGGCTTCAGAGCGCGCCAGGGTGATCTCTCTGTGGCTGGGGGAGCACCGGCCCTGCATGACGCTGGTCTTCGTAAGCGCCCTGGCGGCCCCTGAATACAAGGTCGAGCTGGATGCCTGGGCCAGCAAGGCGGAGCAGGCATAATTACGTGGGGGAGGCCCGCATGCCGGTCAACAATGAGATCTATGATCGCGAAGCCTCGGGCTGGTGGGATGAGGACCATTTCCTGCACCTGCTGAAAACGGGCCTCAATCCGGTGCGCTTCGGCTACTTCCGGGAGGTACTGCTGCGCCAGCCTGGCATGGATCCCTCCCTGCTGGCAGTCCTCGATGTGGGCTGCGGCGGCGGAGTGCTGAGCGAGGAGTTCGCCCGCCTCGGCTGCCGTGTCACCGGCATCGATCCCTCCCTTGCCTCCCTGCGGGCCGCGCAGGATCATGCCCGGGAGGCGGGACTGGTGATCCGCTACGTCCGGGCTGATGGTGAGAGGCTCCCCTTTGGGGCCGGGCGTTTCGATGCAGCGATCTGCTGCGATATGCTGGAGCACGTGGATGATTTTGCCGCAGTCCTGGGGGAGACAGTCCGGGCCCTCAAACCGGGGGGTCTCCTGTTCTACGATACCATCAACCGCACCGAGGCCTCGCGGAGGGAGAATATCTTTGCGGCGCAGGAGTTTCCTCTCACTCGGTTCTTCCCGCGCGATACCCATGCATGGGACAAGTTCATCACGCCAGAAGAGCTTCTGGCGGTCTTCCAAAAGCTCGGGCTTCAAAACCGCGGGATGACCGGCCTGCACTCGGCCCTCCCCGACCTGCAAGTGGCCGCGCTGCTGGTGCAGCGCAGGCTGGGCTTGCTCTCCTTCGGCGAGTTGGGGCGGCGGCTGAAGTTCACCACGGGCGGCGGGCTGGAATCCTCCTATCTGGGCTGGGCGGTCAAGGCCGGGTAAGCCGATGGACCTCGAAGCAGCGCGCATCGTCATTGTGGGTGGAGGCCCGGCAGGGCTGATGGCCGCCGAGGTGCTCGGCGCGGCCGGTCAGCCCGTCGAGGTCTATGATTCCATGCCTTCCCTGGGGCGCAAGTTCCTCATGGCAGGCCGGGGGGGCCTGAACCTGACTCACTCCGAGCCCTTTGAAAGCTTCCTCACGCGGTACGGTGCGCGCCGGGCGCAGCTGGAGCCTTTCCTGAGGGAGTTCACTCCCGAGGATGTGCGCCGCTGGGCGCAGGATTTGGGCATCGAGACCTTCACGGGCACTTCCGGACGGGTCTTCCCAACAGGTATGAAGGCCAGCCCCCTGCTGCGCAGCTGGCTCAGTCGCCTCACCTCGCTGGGCGCCAGGTTCCATCTTCGCCACACCTGGCGCGGCTGGACGGGGTCCGGGGAGCTGCTTTTTGACTCTCCGGAAGGGCCAAAGATTGTGCGGCCGCGTGCCGCGCTGCTGGCGCTGGGAGGCGGGAGCTGGCCGCGACTCGGCTCCACGGGCCGGTGGGTGGATCTCCTGCGCGAGGCGGGCATCCGGGTGGAGCCTCTGAAGCCCTCCAATTGCGGCTTCGATGTAGCCTGGTCTGAGCACTTCCGGGAACGCCACCAGGGACATGCGCTGAAGTCGGTGAGCCTGTCGTTCCGGGATTTCCACCAGCAGGGCGAGTTCATCATTACTGAGAACGGCCTGGAGGGCAGCCTGATCTATGCAGTCTCGGCGCCCCTGCGCGAGGCGCTTGAGACCGGCGGTCCGGCGATCATCCATCTGGACCTTGCTCCCGGGCGAACCCCGGCTGAACTAGAAACGAGGCTCTCCCGGCCGCGCATGAAGCGCAGCCTGTCCAGCCATATCGAGAAGACGGTCCGCCTGAGCGGAGTGAAGACCGGCCTGCTGCGCGAATTCCTCTCCCGCGAGGAAATGCAAGATCCCGGAAGGCTGGCCTTCGCCATCAAGGATCTGCCTGTCCCACTGATCGCCCCGCGCCCGCTGGAGGAGGCCATCAGCAGCGCGGGCGGCGTCTCCTTCGCCTCGCTGGACGAGCATCTGATGCTGCGGAAAAAGCCCGGCGTCTTTTGCGCCGGAGAGATGCTGGATTGGGAGGCGCCCACCGGCGGCTACCTGATCACGGCCTGTCTCGCCACCGGACGGGCCGCGGCGCGCGGCATGCTGGACTGGATACAGGGCCGGCCTCCCTCACCGTGAGGATGTGAAAAAAAGACTCCCGCATTGGCGGGAGTCTTCGTTCTTCAGCCGGGTAGAGCAAACCCGGCCAGGGTTGTGAGAAAAGGGACCGGACGCTCAGGCGCGCCGGAACAGGCCGACAATGAAGAGCAGTACGACCGCGCCGCCGATCGCGACCAGGACACTGTACAGGTTGAAACCGGTCACGCCGGGGCCACCGAGCGAGTTCATGATGAACCCGCCGATCAGCGCGCCGATGATGCCGACTACGATGTTGGCCACAGCGCCCATCTGGGCATTGCGGCCCATGATCATGCTGGCGATCCAGCCGGCCAGCGCGCCAAGAACGATCCAGAAGATGATATTCATTAACATTTCGTTTCTCCTTCAGAGGTTGGCAAGGTTTGTTTTTGCTCTACAACAAAGATACTTGCGATGACCGGTTCCGGCAAGTAGGGATATTCTCTAAGCTCTGGGGGAAACTCCCACCCGCCTTCCTGGCGAAAAAACGCCGTTTCGGGGGGTGTTTCCCATCCCTGCTGGCGAAAAAACCGGGAAATCTATATACTTTAACCCTCACGGAGGAAGCGGGTTGCGCTTCCATTCGTCATCTGATGGAGGCAGACAAGCCCCTGCTAGGGCATACAGGTAACCGATGGAAGCCAGTAACCCAGCGTAGCCAGCGGGGGAATGCTGTCGCTGCGCTGGCAGTTCAGATTGCCATTCATATCGTAAAACCTGACCGTGATGGCTGCCGGCCCCGAAGGGTCTGTGTTCTGGATGTAGAAGGCGGAGTTGTACGATCCCCATATATTCTTGAAGAGCATTGGCAGCGTGACTCCCGTCGCGCTGCCTGTCGAGCCGGCATAGGACGTCACCTGCGCACCAATATGGGGGCGCCCGGCAGTCACGATCGGGAAGTCCGAGGTCATGACTGCGCCTCCCACCCAACCGGCCGGGAGGCAGGCCTCGCCCGGAACCCAGTAGGCCTTGGAGGATAGCGGTGGAATCGTCTCTGGGGAATGGGTGCAGGAGAGGTTGCCTGCGCTGTCATAATACTTGATCGTTACCTGAGCCGTTTGGGTTGCATCCACGTTCTGCATATAGAAGGCCGCATCATAGGAGCCGCCGAAGGCATCCTTGAAAAGCATGGGCAGGTGGGAGGTCAGGCTGCCGGAGGGCAACCCGTTATAAGTGCTGATCTCCGCGCCCACATGCGGGCGGGCGATGGTCACGATCGGGTAATCGGATGTGATCACCCCACTTCCCACCCATTGGGAGGGAAGGCAGCTCTCGTCCGGGACCCAGTAGCCCCTTGAGGCGCGCGGAGCGATGGTTTCGGCAGGTTTGGAGCAGGTCAATGCCCCGCTGCTGTCGTAATACTTGACGGTGATGCTGGCAGTGTGAGCGCCATCCACATTCTGCACATAGAAAGCTGAATCATACGAGCCGCCAAAAGCGTTCTTGAAAAGCATGGGCATATATGCGGCCAGGCTCCCTTCGTTGACCCCGTTATAGGTCATGACCTGTGTGCCTACATGCGGGCGACCGACCGTCACGATCGAGCGATTCGAGGTCACCACGGCCCCGCCAATCCATCCCGCGGGAAGGCAGGCCTGGCCGGGGACCCAGTAGCCCCTGGAGGCCAGAGGCGCGAGAGTATCAGGAAGGGTGCAGGTCAGGCTCCCGCTGCTGTCATAAAAATCAATAGTAACGCCTGCTGATTGTGCCGGATCCAGGTTCTGAACATAAAAAGCCGAATCATAAGAGCCGCCAAAGGCATCCTTGAACAGCATGGGGAGGTAGGAGGTGAGGCTGCCGGTTTGGAAACCGTTATAAGTTGTCACCTCCTCACCAATGTGAGGCCGGCCCACTGCCACTACATTCCGGTCGGATTGGATCACGACCCCGCCTGCCCAGGCATTGCTGCCGGTGTAGTCCTGCATGACCTGGCTGGTTGTGACGTTGGAATAGCTGCGGTTGACCGGAGTGAACCAGTAGCCTGCCTTGGAGGGTGTTACCGTTCCCGACCAGCCCGTGCTCACAGGAAAGGAGTAGTAACCGCTGGCGTTGGATGTGATAGTCTTAGGCGTCCCATCCGTATACGTTAGCGTGACCCCTGCTGTGCCCACATTCCCGGAGATGACCGGAGAGGACATTCCACTGCCTTCCGGCAGGCGCGCGTAATAGATGGTGGGATCATTGTAGGGCGTGCTGGCGAAAAGGAATTCGATGGTTTCTGGCCGGTTGAAACCCACGACAGACCACTTAACCGAAGGGCTAGTGTCGAAGGAGTTGGAGACGCTGGGGCGGGCTGCGAACAATTGGGGGGTGCCCCAGGTACCGTTGCTGTTCCGTTTTGTGAAGCACATGTCGTCCTCTGAGCGGCAGGAGCTGTTCTTGGGATGTCCGTGCCCGATGATGTAAAACTCGCCGCTGCTGTTGAGGGCTAGTGCCGGGTCATGAGTGAAAATGCTCAGGGCCTGGTCCACCCACCCGGAGCCTGAATCCCGCAGGTAGTGGACCCGGCCGTAATCGCCGCTGGCGGGATCAAAAGCCTGGATATATGTGATGTGCTTAACGCCGCCGGTATCAACGATGAGGCTGGGGCCCTGGTCTATATTGAGGCCGTTATCAGTGCTGGTCCACACAGGGGCTGTACTAGCGCTCTGGACGCTGCTCCAGACCCCGCTGCTGGAGCGCGTGCGCGTGCGGATGCGCGCGGGATTATCGGCCTCGGAGACCCAGGCAACGGTGAGGGAATTATCCACCGGAGAGACGGCCAGAGCTGGGTGGTTGGCGCTCCCGGCAGTATCCACTTGAGTGAAAGCCCCCAGCGCCGTGAGGGTGTTGGTGGAACCATTATAAGAGTAGGCCCGGTGCAGGATGTGGTTCCCATTTGTCCAATAGACGACGTGCAGATTTCCGCTTGTGTCCTGCATGCCGGCCGCACCGCTGGTGCCGCCATAGAGGACCGAGGAAACACTGCCTCCATTGGAGGCCAGCAGGGTGGGAGACCTGAACGTGTTGGTGGTGATGTCGAACGGGTAGTCCTTCACTGAGCCGTTCAGAAGGTTCATGAAAACGTGGATATAGCTGCCTCCGTCATAGACCGCATCCAGGCTGATGGGATTGCTGGTCTCGATGAGTTGGACGGGGGCCGCGAAGGCCGAGGCGTCGGCTGGCAATCCCGCATTTATGGTGCGGTACGCGCGCACCACCCCGGTGCCTTCTTGATTGGTGAAAATATAAATACGATCGTTGTTGGCACGCACGATCTGGTGGGGGATCACATCAGCGCCACCCGGACCCAACGCAAAATAGGTATAAGTTGTCTGGGCGTGCAGCAGCGCAACAGCAGGAGATGGAAAGACACCTCCTAGGGTCAATAAGACCACAAAGAATAGCAGAAACCGAATTTTCTTCATCCCATTTCCCTTTGAAAATTCTTCCGAATATGAATTGCTTCCCCCTTGGGGCGTCCAATATGTTACAGGATTTGTAAAAGGGGGATCCTTCCTGTATCATACCAGAGGGATGAAAAAATCCGCTTATCCACTGATATCATTCGCTGAAAAATAAACTGCCGCGCATGGTTTCTGCGCGGCAGGATCGAAAGGTTGTTAAAGGACCCTTAGGTGGGCTTGACGGCCAGCACCACCCCGTTCTGTGAGGGGTCATGGACCAGCAGTCCTTCAGGGATCCGGTTGGAAGGGATACCAGCCTCATCCACCCGGGTGATGACCTGGTCGAGAGCCGCCTGGTCGGGGAGCTGGACAGTGAAATAGCGCAGTCCCACTGCATCCATCGGCGCAGGCGGTGCGCCCTCGCCCTGCCAGGTGTTCAGCCCCAGGTGATGGTGATATCCGCCGGCTGAGATGAAGGCCGCTCCAAAGGAGGCCGATATGCCCATCACATCGAAGCCCAGGATGCCATGATAGAAGTCCACGGCCTCCGGTACGTTCCTCACGTGCAGGTGGACATGCCCGATGCGCGTCTCCGCAGGCAGCGTGACATCCAGCTTATCGTCCTCCTGCAGGTGGCTGAAGAGCGCCTCCAGGTCCAGCGGTTCGCGCCCGTCGCTAACGGTTCCATCGGCGCGCCGGGTGACGAACTGGTCGTTCTTGATGATAAAGGTTCCGTCCTCGGGCGATTCTGCATACAGCTCGATACCATTCCCTTCCAGGTCGCTCAGGTAGGTGGTCTTGGTCATGATGTGGTCGGTGGGCGAATTGGGATATTTCAATACGAACAGCCGGGCCACCGCACGCGCCAGCTCCCGCTGGTCGGGGAACAGGATCGCGAAATGGTACAGTCCGGTTGTCCGGCGGTAGCGTTTGAGGCCGGGCTCCTCAATGAGCCGCAGCAGATCTTCGCCTCCCGAGCCCAGGCTGGCGGCATTCCCCTCGCGCCAGTGCTGTATGAATCCCAGTGCCTGCTGATAGAAGGCGATCTGGTTATCCAGGCTGGCCACCTTCAATGTGACCGCGCCCATGCGGGTGGCCGGATGGATGGAAAAATCGGTTTGTTTTTGGGTCTGTGTCTGAGTCATATTCTTCCTGATGGCTTGTTTAATAAGATTCTTGCAGGGATTAGACTACCCGACCCCTGCAATGCTTTCGTGCCTTTCGGAGCCTTCCCGTACCAGGAATTACTCCGGCCACGGCTGTGATTGCTGCAACCTTTCGCCCGACCCGACCGGGTCGGGCGAAAGGCTCTGCCTGAGGATCTGTCAGGAAAGGAACTTTACGGTGCTGCCCCAGTTCGTGCCTAGACCGCCCTGGGTGACAATATGCAGGAGCTGCATCCCTTCGATCTGGCGGGCGCGCTGCAGGGGACCGGTATCCACGGGGCGCATCCCGCCGTCCCGGATGATCTGCGCGATCTTGTCCTTGGCTTCCTGGTCGTCGCCGGCGATGAACACATCCAGCGGCTGCCCGCTCACCTGCCCGGCCATGAGCGTTCCGGCAAAGGTGGTGTTGAAGGCCTTGACAACCTTCACGCCCGCCGCGGCGGCCTTTGCGACATCTTCCGCTGAGGAGGAATCGGGGGCCGTAGCCAGACCGTCAAAGGTGGAGTTGAGCGGGTTGGCGATATCCACCACCACCCTGCCGGCCAGACGGGTCCCCAGATCCTTCACGGTCTGAAGGTTCACGCCGTACCATACGGCCAGCACCACCACATCTCCCAGTTCCACATCGCCGAGGCCGGCCGTAGAGACCTTGGTGCCGTTCTTGATCGCCTTGCGGACCTCGTTCGCGGTGTTCTCAGCGACCTCGGGATTCGCGTCCACAAAGGTCACAGAGTGACCGCCTGCAGCCGCGCGGGTCCCGATGCCGCGCCCCATGTTACCTGCTCCGATAATCGTAATGTTCATGTTTTTCTCCTTTTTTAGTATCCGATGGGTTCTTTGACGATGATCATGGTGATCCGGTCCGGTACAGGCTCTCGCTGGATCACCAGTAATTTGCTCACTGCACTCTGGATGTTGTAGGCCTTCCGGGCGCGCTCCTGTTCCAGGGGCAGGGAATGTTCATAGACCCGGCGCATCCCCTCGCTTATATCTTTCACCAGCTTTTGTGCGCCCACCACCCAGACGACCTTCCCGGCGCCGGAGGCGAACGGCCCAAGCTGGCTTCCGCCGTTGGAGGCGATCAGCACCTGGCCATCCTCGGTGACGGCGTGAACGCTTCCCGCCGCGTAATCGGGTGCACCACCCAGTTTGCGGATCTCTCGGGCCTGTGTTTTCCGGTCCATGGCCATGCGCTTTGGACGTACAGCGTCGTAGCGCCCGGACCTGTCGATCTCCTTCTGGATGCCCAGGCTTTCGAGTGTCACCGAGGCGCTCAGGAACACTTCTGCCCCTTCCGGCACCAGCTCGAAGAACAGGCGTTGGGCTTCTTCGCCATCCTCCGCGATCAGGGTGCGGATCCCGTTGGCTTCCAGGGCCCGGGCGGTCCGTTCGATCTGCTCATCATCCGCGATCCGGGTGAACTCCCGGCCAGGGGCGGTGGCTTCTGTTGCGATCATTTCTGACAATGCTTCCTTTCCTTTGTCTGTGTGGGTTAATGCTCTTGACTCTTCAGTCAAAACGTGATATCTTTTATACACTCGTTGCTTAGACAACGTATGTTGCCAAATTTATACCATCAGGTATCGAAAGTCAACCGTCAAAAAGCGGGTACCGTTGCGTAAGCAACATGGGAGCAAAAATGTTGTCAACCTTCCCCCAGGAAAAATTGGATCCGAGAGTCCGGCGCACCCGCCAGCTTCTGGAGCAGGCCTTTTTGGAGGCCCTGAATGAAAAAGGCTTCCAGGCTGTCTCTGTGCAGGATATCACCGGCCGCGCCGGCGTGAACCGGGCCACGTTCTATGCCCACTTTGAGGATAAGTATGACCTGCTCGATCACAGCATCCGCCAGGGGTTCCGCGCCGAGATTGAGAAGCGCACGCTGAGCGCCTGTCATTACAGCGAGGAAAACCTGCTCAACCTGATCATTGCCGTCTGCGAGTTCGTCGGCAATATCAGCTCGCACTGCACAGCGGTCCAGCCACAGTTCGAATCGCTGGTGGAGAACCAGATCCGCCTGCAGATCCAGGAACTGCTGCAAAAGTGGATCGAACAGACCGGCTCGGAGGTGGAGCCGCGCACCGCCGCCACTGCCGCCACCTGGGCACTCTACGGGCTGGCCCTCGAATGGGTGCATGACAAGAAGCACGCCGCGGTGGAACTCTATGCCCGCCAGGTGCTGCCGCTCATCTCCTCCAACCTTAAGCTGCCTGGACCGGCCTGAACGGCCAGTCTTTTTTAAGCCAGGCATCGGGGACGGGCCGGGGCAATGCAAGTAAAATGGGGGCATTCTCCCGTGACAGGCAGGCTGCATGAAGAATTTCGACGCCCGTTATAACGACCTTCCCAAAGCCGAGATCCATATCCACCTGGAGGGCTCCATCCGCACCGGGACCATTCTGGATATCGCCAGAGAATATGGCCTGCACCTCCCCACCTGGGAGATGGAAGAGTTGGACCGGCACGTCAAGGTGCGCGAGCAGATGCGCGACCTGCATGCCGTGCTGGAGGCGTTCGCCATCTTCCAGAACAGCATCACCTCCCCGAAGGTGGTGGAGCGCATCGCCTGGGAAATGTTCGAGGATGCTGCCCGGCAGAATATCCGTCTCTTCGAGGTGCGCTTCTCACCGGACTGGGCGTTCAGCGGCCACAAGCTGGATTGGGATACGGCTTTGGATGGGATGCTGGCTGCCAGGGACCGAGCGGAGGCGGATTTTGATATGGCCATCGGATTCATCGCCATCACCTCGCGCAGCCGAGGCCCCGATTCCTGCCGCCGCACCGTAGAATGGGCCATCCGGCATAAGGGCGATATCCTGGGCATTGACCTGGCCGACAGCGAAACCGATTTCCCCATCCGCGAGTTCGCCCCTTCCGTGGAACGGGCGCGCTCCGCCGGCCTGAAGGTCACCGTCCACAGCGGCGAGGACACCCCCGCATCCTTTGTCGTGGATACCCTCAAGATCCTGGGGCCTGAGCGCATCGGTCACGGCATACACATCATTGAGGACCGGGCGGCCGTGGAACAGGTCTGCGAGGCAGGGGTCACGCTGGAGGTCAACCCCTGGAGCAATTACCTGACCAGCGCCGTGCGCACCATCGAGCAGCATCCCCTCAAGCAGCTGTTCGACCTGGGCGTAAAGGTGACCATCAACTCGGATGACCCCGAGGTGCTGGACACCAACCTTAACAACGAATACCGCATTGCTCACGAGGTCCTGGGAATGAGCTTGGAGGATATTGAGGCCTGCAACCGCAATGCGCTGGAGGCTTCCTTCCTTCCCGAGACTAAAAAGTCCCGCATACGCGAACGGTATTTCCAGTAACAGGGTCCCTGCATGCGCGCCCGCTTCCCTGCCACTGTCCACCTCCTGCTCTTCCGGAACGAAGAGATCCTTCTACTGCGCCGTTTCCAGACCGGTTACCGGGATGGCGAATACAGCCTGCCCGCCGGTCACCTGGAGGGCGGCGAAACTGTCGCTGCCGCGGCCTGCCGGGAGGCGGGCGAGGAGATCGGCGTCCGCATTGCCTCCGAAGCCATTCTCTTTTCCAGCGTCATGCACCGCCAGGAGGGGGATGAGCGCATTGATTTCTTCGTTAAAGTGATTGAATGGGAGGGCGACCCGTTTAACGCAGAGCCGGAGAAATGCGACGATCTGCGTTGGGTCCACCCCTCACGGCTGCCGGGAAATATGGTCCCCTACGTGCGCCGGGCGATCGAGAACCACTTCGCCGGGACCCGTTTCGACGAGTTCGGCTGGGATTGAGGGCCCGGCCTTTCAAACGGAGTCACACAGCCACATGCATGATCTTGCCAGCGCAAAATTCGCCTTCCTCGATCTCGAGACCACCGGGCTTTCCCCGTGGTTCGGGGACCGTATCTGCGAGGTGGGCATCGTCACCACCGAAGGCCGGCGCATCCGCGAGACCTACCAAACCCTGGTGAACCCCGAGCGCGAGCTTTCCTTCGGCGCCGCCAGCACCAACGGCCTTTCGGACGCGGAACTGGTGGAGGCCCCCCTTTTCTCCGATGTCGCCCGTGAGGTGGCGAAGCGCCTGCACAACAGGATCGTGGTATGCCATAACGCCAGCTTTGACCTGCAGTTCCTGGATAATGAGTTCCGCCGGCTGGGAGGCGAGGTGCAGATCCCCAACCTGGTGGATACGCTGCTGCTGGCCCGCGCCCATTTCCAGTTCCCCTCCAACACGCTGGCCTCGATCGCGGAGGCGCTCCAGGTTCCCATCGAGCAGGAGCACCGGGCGCTGGCGGATGCGCTCACGGACCGGGCCATCTTCTTCCAAATGATGGATGCCCTCAAAGACGGGAATCGCCCGCTGGATGATTTCATCGGCATCTACAACTCTCCGGCCTGGCCAAACGACGGCATCCAGCTCCCCACGGAGCTGGGCGAGGCCCTCTACAGCGGGCGGCGCGTCCATATCACCTATGTGGACGCGAACGGGGAGCACACCCGGCGCTGGGTCACGCCTCTGCAGGTGCTGGGGTTGGCTGATTACATCTATCTGCAGGGCTACTGTCACCTGCGGCAGGCCGAGCGCAGCTTCCGCCTGGACCGGATCGTGGAACTGGAAGTGGAGGCCTGAGCGGCCCTTTGGGCCGATCCCGCTATTTCTCTCCGAATCGGGCGAAAAAACTGACAAGCCGCGGAATTTTGGAGGTCATTTGTCGGTTGCGGAAGCCTCCAAAAGGGGCTAAGATTAATAAGCCATGACACGAGTCCTGGTCATACGGTGCGAACTTTTAGGCCTTTGGCCGCGAGTCAGCCGGCCTGGCGGGTACCCTCATACCTGTCAGGCTTTTTTCATCCCTGTTTCAGAAGGAGACTGAATGCAAACACCCTGGGAATATCGTTATGCCCACCGGACGCAGAAAATGGGAAGCTCGGTCATTCGCGAGCTGCTGAAATTGACCGAGCAGCCTGATATCATTTCCTTTGGGGGTGGACTGCCTGCGCCGGAAGTATTTCCGCTGAAAGAATTCCAGGAAGCCTGCAATGTTGTTCTTACGAACGAGGGCGCGCATGCCCTGCAATATGGCGCCACGGACGGTTTCGCCCCGCTGCGCGATATGATCGCCCGCCACACGGGCCGTTACACTGTGCAGGTGAGCCCCGAGAACGTGCTGATCACCTCGGGGTCCCAGCA